>JBGTNK010000265.1:0-3862 GCA_041743125.1 Chitinophagaceae bacterium | reverse complement strand
GCCTGATGCAAACATTGGTACAGGTGGTTTTAGTGCCGCTGGCATCGAAAGCTCTATGAAATTATTTGAACGGGAATTGAAGGAAACCATCATTCCCTTTGTTGAAAAAAATTACCGTACACTAACGGATGCCAATAGCCGGGCATTGGCGGGCTTATCGCTGGGCGGCCTGCATACACTTTACACAGGCATTAATAACACAGATAAATTTTCTTATCTCGGTGTATTCAGCTCAGGTTGGATTGTACCCATGATGGACGATGTAAGTGAAAAACAATATGAATTTCTAAAAGAGAAGGAAGAAATGGTGAACAATAATTTAAGAACATTCTGGATTTCCCAGGGTGGTAAAGATGATATAGCCTGGAAGAACGGACAGGTAATGCTGGAGAAATTAAACGAACTAAAAATTAAGCACACTTATTCAGAATATCCCGGCGGGCATACCTGGCCTGTGTGGAGAAATAACCTGTTTAATTTTGCACAATTGCTTTTTAAATAAATGCAACCAGCCCGGGTATAGCCTATAAAATAAATCAGGTAACACTATTGTTTTTATACAAGCCCTATGAATTAAAAAAAATGATAACCAAATTTATCTTTGCTTTAACAGCTCTTGTTTCCCTATTCGCTTATTTAAGTTGTAGCAACGACTCTTCCTCTGCTAAGTATACGTCATGGACACAATACGGCGGTGGTCCTGATCAATCAAAATATTTTGAAGCTGCACAGATCACCAAAGAAAATGTAAACCAATTGGAAGTGGCATGGATGTTCCCTTCCGGGGATAGCCAGTCATATTTTTTTAGTCCTGTTGTTGCAGATACCATCATGTATGTTTTAGGCAAGAACTTCTCTTTGATAGCTGTAAATGTGCTTACCGGTAAAGAAATATGGATACATGCTCATTTGCAGGGCATCACCCGCAGGGGTATCAATTACTGGATAAGTAAAGACAAAAAAGATAAGCGGTTGATTTTTACGCTGAATAATTCATTACAGGCTATTGATGCTCTGACAGGGAAATCCATCTTGTCTTTTGGTGATAATGGGTATGTTGATTTGCGGCAGGGTTTGGATCGTGAACCATCGTCCATCCGGAGAATGCAGTCTATGATGCCGGGAGTTATATATGATGACCTGGTCATTGTAGGATCTTCGCCCGGTGAAAATTATTTCTCGCCACCAGGGCATATAAGGGCTTATAATGTGGTTACCGGTAAACTTGAATGGACTTTTCATACTATCCCTCATCCCGGAGAGTTTGGTTATGATACATGGCCGAAGAATGCTTATAAATACGTAGGAGGTGTGAATGTCTGGAGTGAAATTACCATAGATCCGGAAAAAGGCATTGCTTATTTACCGCTGGGATCTCCAACCTGATAGTTCACTGATACCTTGTTCTGATTTTTTCTTTAAGAATGAAAGATATTCCAAAATGTTTTCATGAAGCTTTTGATACTCTGGCTTTTTACTACCAAAAAGTAAAAATGGGTCAATGAATAGTGGCAAGTCGTTAATCAAGGAAATATTGAATGCTCCATAGCTGTCCAATATTTCTGGTGATACATCGAAGAAGTCCGTGAAATAAATCTTCATAAGCTATAAAGGTCTAATTATATTGCTGCCAACGACAGTTTGTGAAAAAACTAACTGCCGGTATATAAATATACACACAATGTGAATGCACACAAACGCTGTATGGTGATGAAGCGAAAACGCAGAAGCACGGTAGAACCTGTATGGGGAACGCTGATAAATTTTCTTTCCCGACGAGTCTCCTCCCGCATGAGTTACAAATTTCCGGAATCCCGAAGAGGGACTCGTCGCTTTAATTAAATATTACTTCTTTACTCTCCGCCCTTAAAGTTATAAACTCTTTGTAATACCTTCCTTCTTCAATTCCTTTATATCCGCCGGTCAATTGTAATAGGGGAAGCCAGGCATGGTTGGTAAAAATGATAAGGCAAATACCAGGATTGATTATGTTCTGATGTAAGGACATAGAAGGAAAGTATGGTATTCCGACGAGTCCTCCGCTGATCTTACCAGAACTTGAGATTACCGACGGAGGAGACTCGTCGGGAAAGAGGTGCTAATCGTCAAATTTAAGCTCCTTTTTTTCAGTGATAGTTTTTTTGATTGTTTTACCGTGCTTGTCGAATACAATTTCAAAAACTGAAGTATCTCCATTTGTCATTCCATTTCTCTCGTAAAGTGTTATTGCACTCGTAGACTGCAGAGTATCTGTGGCCATAAATTTAGACCACATGTTAAACGCAAGATCGCTGACATTTCCTGAAGCAACTGGAGTTGCTGATATCAGACTATCCTTCTGATTGAACACATAATACACTATTTGAACACCGCGATCTTCTTGCTGCACTACCAAGGTGAATTCAATAAACGAGGGATCTCTTTCCTGCCATGAATATAAATAAGCCTTAGACCACTGATCCGACAATGTTGAATCGAAAAGCTTACAGGAAATGGTATGAAAATTTTTATAACGAAAACCTTTATCAATATTAAATTCGGTAGCCTTCTTTATTGCGAAGCTATCTTTCAGTTTGGCCCATCTTGAAGTCGATTCAATTTGATCACCCTGAGAATGGTTACAGGACCAGAGTATAAGAATCGTGATGGCGTAAATTACAACTCGCATAGATTATGATAGCATAACCGCTAACGTATGGCATTTGTTGCTGTTGGGGGCTTCATCTATTCGTCGCCCCCGGTGACTGATGCCGAACGAAGTACTAATGTAGAAATTTTATTCAGAAGCTAAAATAGAATTCAAAAGCTGAGCATCGAACCCAACGATGAAATATGGGATCGGTAAGCTTCAATTGTTCCGGCCCGGAGTCTCACAGCACGGCTCTTTCTAATCGGACTTCGGGCATTGCATGATTTTTTTCCAAAGATTTCATCATTTAAATTAATTTTCCTATTTACAATCTTCTTGGTTTTTCAGTAATGTCGCTTTATCGTACCATATTTTATATTTCTTCGGTGTCAAACTATTGATTAGTTCAATTGCAGTTCCAATGTCTGCATGATAATAGTTGCTTAAATGAACTGTTTTACTTTTAACACCTTTTTTTAGTTTAACTGTCACTTGAGAACCATCATCTATGCAAGGATTGGAATAGCTTTCTCTCAGACTGTCTATATTGATATTTGATAATTTATTCAATGGGTCGTTTTGATGTAAATCAGTCTTAAAAAGAGTAGAGTCCTTTTCACCTTCAAGCTCTCCCTTAAAAACAATTCTGAGGTCTTTGTCCGTTAATACATATTGAAGTGTAAAAGCCATAGAATAGTCTGCATCGTAAACAGTAAATTCAAATGGTTCAATATTTATGTCAACGCTTTTTGTGTCATTTGGATTTTCCGCTTGGGATGACTTGTTGGTTGTCTCCCCGCAGGTAGCCAAAATCAACAGGGTCAGGAAGGTCAATAATTTTGTCATATTAAATCTGTGCTAACACTGAATATTCGCAACTTATTCAGCTTTTTTAAAGAGTATTCATCAATTAAATTTTTCTCAGATACATTTCTGCAAATCTCTTCCCCATCAGTCTTTGCCCTTTTGAATCGAAATGAATACTGTCTCCTTTATGTTCCAGGTCTGCCGTTGAAATAACTGTTGTGTACTTGTCATGCGCAGTATACTGATGGATCGCTTGGTTGATCAGCTTCCAGTTATCCTTATCACTGGAAAAAGAGCCCAACTCTCCCAGCAACACCGGCAGGCTTTTGCTGCCGGCAGAAGTCCTGAACCTGGCAATAAGTAGCGAAAGCCTTTCCTTGTATAAAGGAATATCTTTTTCATTCGCATCACTTTCACCCTGGTGCC
>JBGTNK010000264.1:0-28359 GCA_041743125.1 Chitinophagaceae bacterium | reverse complement strand
GTTTAGAAAGCGGAAAGGCAAATGAGGCGTTGGTAAAATTGATTGCCCTGCAATCCGCCAGTAATAATTAAATTGAAAAGACGAACCGTGAGGTAATAAATGGAAAGGTTCCCGGATTCATGTTTTTAGCAAACGCATTTTAGTTGAATTTAGATTATGGATATATTAGAAAAAATAATTGCATCGAAAAGAAGGGAAGTGGAAAAATATAAACCGCTGAGCAGTATGGAGCGGTTCAGAAAAGAAGGTTTTTTTTGGGAAACAACCAACCGATCCCTAAAGCAAAGGCTGCTGTCCAAAGGGAGCACCGGTATTATTGCCGAGTTCAAAAGGAAGAGCCCGAGTAAAGGATGGTTCAAACCAAAAGAACAGGAAGTAGAGCCGGTGGTCATTCAATATAATTTAAAAGGAGCTGCGGGTATATCCGTGCTGACGGATGAAGAATTTTTTGGCGGTGATCTCGACGACCTGATACAAACAAAAGTTATTACTGATATACCTGTGCTCCGTAAAGATTTTATTATTGATTCGTGGCAGATAGCAGAATCGAAAGCATTCGGCGCTGACGTAATATTATTAATTGCAGCCTGTCTTTCTCCTGCTGAAGTAAAGGAACTTGCCCTCTTTGCCAAAACAATTGGCCTGGAAGTTTTGCTTGAAATACATAATGAATCTGAACTGGATCATATATGTGATGAAGTGGATATGGTAGGTGTTAATAATCGTAATCTGAAAACTTTTGAAGTTGACATCGATACGTCATTAGGGCTGATCGATAAAATTCCGAAAGATAAACCCGCCGTCGCAGAAAGCGGAATTAGTGAAGTGGCCACCATCAGAACATTAAGAAATGCCGGATTTAAAGGTTTTTTAATCGGTGAAAATTTTATGAAAACCGAGGAACCAGGAAAAGCCTTTGCTGATTTCGTGCAGGAATTAGCTGTTCCTGCCTGACCAGGGAAGATAAAATAAGTGTATAAAAAAATATAAATGGATTTGTGTTTTTAACGATCGTGTTTGCCAGCTTAATTAATCATTAAACTGGTATAAAAATGAGTGAAACAACCACCAACCAAAATGCTTCCGGTTTACCTTCAAAGGCAGGCCGGGGAATGCGAATTAAAGTTTGCGGCTTGACGCTACCCGAACAGGTAACGGCATTGGATGAAATGGGAGTTGATTTTGCAGGATTTATCTTTTATCCCAAATCTCCCAGGTATATGCGGAACAAGATTACCGCGGAAAAAATGAAGAAGATAAAGGGGCATATTGCTAAAGTGGGCGTGTTTGTAAATGAGCCATATGATCAGATGATGAAAACTGTAGAGGAATACCGGCTGGACATGGTTCAGTTGCATGGTGATGAAACTCCTTTTTTTTGTGAGAAAGTTGCTAACTATGTCACGGTAGTTAAAGCGTTTCGATTGTCGGATAATGATCCCATCGATTGGATTGTCAGACCCTATCATGATAATACGGATATGTTCATGTTTGATACCATGGGGGCAGGATACGGGGGCACCGGCAAAAAATTTGACTGGAATGTGCTAAAGGATGCCACCATCAACAAGTTGTTTTTTTTGAGCGGTGGCATAGAACCCGGTGATGATGAAAAATTAAAAGCCTTTTTGGCAGAACCGGTGGCTCAAAAATTGTTCTCAATTGATATCAACAGCAAATTTGAAGTGGGAGCCGGAATTAAGGATATGATAAAGATCAAAGCATTTGTTGAAAAAATAAAGATCAGTAATAGTGGATCTGAATAAAGGCCAATAATAAATCTTATACTATCATTAAACCAAAACGAAAGCTTGTCATGATAAATATTAAAGTAAATGGGATAACGGAATTAAAGCAGTTGAAACAATTAGATGGATTAGACATTGAATTTTCCGGGTTGGATTTCGATAAGCAATCTCCCTGGTATATGAAAAATAAAATAAGTGGGGATGACCTCATAGCAGCAGATTTTGATATCAGGAAAATTGGTGTTTTTGTGAATGCATCCTACGAGGAAATCAGAAAAACTATTGATGAATATGATTTGGATGGTGTTCAATTATCCGGGGAAGAAAGTAGTTTACTTTGTGAGCAATTGTCAGATGAAGTAGAGGTGATCAAAAAATTCAGAATACCCGGATCAAAGATTTCCATTGAAGAATTTATAGAAGATTATGATGAAGTCTGCGATTATTACCTGTTTGAAACTGGTAAGCAGGCCGATTGGAAGCAGTTGGTAAAATGCAAGATCGAAAAGCCTTTTTTTCTTAGTGGAAACATTGGCCCGGCAGATATTAAAAAGTTGAAATCATTTGGTCATCCTGATTTTTTTGGCGTAGATATTAATGAACAATTTGAAAAAAGTCCCGGAGTGAAGGATATGGTAAGTGTGCTTCAGTTCAAACAAGGATTAAGAACCCTGTAAAATTGAATTGAGTTTCCTCATGTGAAAGCCAGGGTAAGCAAGAATTTCCCGGGGTTTAAAAATTAAAAAAAATGCAGACAACAGATAAGAAGAATATCCAGGTGGAATCCGTAGCCGAAAACGGTTTCACATTTCCGGATAAACATGGCTATTATGGCCAGTTTGGTGGTGCCTATATTCCTGAAATGCTACACAGGAATGTGGAAGAACTACGTACTAAATATTTGGAAGTCATTCATGACCCATCTTTTCAAAAAGAATTCTCAGATTTATTGCATGATTATGCAGGCCGGCCTACGCCATTGTATCTGGCGGAGCGATTAAGTAAACAATACCAGGCAACAATTTTCCTGAAAAGGGAAGATTTATGTCATACAGGGGCCCATAAAATCAATAATACGATCGGGCAAATTTTGCTGGCCGAACGATTGGGAAAAAAAAGGATCATTGCGGAAACAGGAGCCGGACAGCATGGAGTGGCAACAGCAACTGTTTGCGCATTAAAAGGAGTAGAATGCATTGTTTACATGGGAGAGAAGGATATAGAAAGACAGGCACCCAACGTAGCAAGAATGAAAATGCTGGGGGCTACGGTTATTCCCGCTGTATCCGGCAGTAAAACCCTCAAAGATGCCACCAATGAAGCCATCAGGGACTGGATCAACAATCCAAATGATACTTATTATATTATTGGTTCAGTAGTGGGGCCTCATCCTTACCCGGATATGGTGGCCCGGTTTCAAAGCGTTATCAGCGAAGAGATAAGATGGCAATTAAAAGAAAAAACGGGAGAAGAGCTTCCCGGTTATGTTATTGCCTGCGTGGGTGGAGGCAGTAATGCGGCCGGCGCCTTTTATCATTTCCTGGAAGAGCCTTCCGTGCAATTAATAGCAGTGGAAGCGGCTGGCTTGGGAATCGACAGCGGGCAAAGTGCTGCCACCACTCAATTGGGAAAGCCGGGAATTTTGCATGGCAGCAAAAGCCTGTTAATGCAAACAAATGACGGCCAGGTAGTAGAACCGCATAGCATTTCAGCAGGATTGGATTATCCGGGCATAGGTCCAATGCATGCTAATTTATTTGAAACCGGCCGGGCAAAATTTCTAAGTGCCACCGATGATGAAGCGTTAAAAGCGGCATTTGATCTTGCCGGGCAGGAAGGGATCATTCCGGCATTAGAAACTGCGCATGCCCTTTCAGCATTGAATCAATTAAGGTTTAAAAATTCTGATAAGGTTGTTATTTGTTTAAGCGGAAGAGGTGATAAGGATCTCTCAACCTATATGAAGTATATAAAGTAAAAAAGAATGAATAAGAAAATCCTGATCTTTTGGTTGCTGGCTGGTTTTGGTTTATTATCATCCTGCGACCGAAAACCTTTTGTAGAACATAAAGTAAAATTTGAAAAGGTTGCTGATGATTGCAAAGAACAACAATCATATTTCCGGTTAAATTCCAATTTTGGAGGGGAGAGGTATGAATTTGAAAAATGCCTTTCCGCTGATTTTAATGATAGTCAACTCTCCACAGAACGCAGGGGTGATACGGTAATGGTCAATTTTAAAACAGCAGCAGCCGGGCAGGTAAAAAACGTATTTCATATTACATTGGATATTGATAGTTATCCCTCATATCACTATCTCACTATTGACGAAAACACTTATTCAATCTCCCCTACGGAAAAATAAAATATAATGAGTCGCATCACCGGATTATTTAAGAATAAAAAAGAAAGAGTAGTTAATATCTATTGCACAGCCGGTTACCCTCATCTTAACAGTACAATAAAAATAATGAAGGCCCTGGAAGAAAACGGAGCCGATATGATAGAACTCGGCATGCCATATAGTGATCCCCTTGCAGATGGTCCGGTCATTCAGGCTAGCAGCACTATAGCACTTGCAAATGGAATGACCATTCAGGAACTTTTTAATCAATTAAAGGATTTTAGAAAAGATATTAATCTTCCCGTGATCCTGATGGGATACATGAACCCCGTATTACAATATGGGTTTGAAAAATTTTGTTCAGATGCTGCAGAGGTAGGTATCGATGGTTTAATAATTCCTGACTTGCCGGAGCATGAGTTTGAAGCGGAATACTGCAGTATTTTAAAACGATTCGGGTTAGATTTTATCTTTTTAGTTACGCCGGAAACATCGGAAGAAAGAATAAAAAAATTGGATCAATTGAGTACAGGTTTTCTTTATGCAGTTTCTTCCTCATCCACTACAGGGTCCTCCAAGAATATGACAAATGTTAAAAGTTATCTTCAAAAACTTAAATCTCTTCCACTTCGTAATTTAATCCTGGTGGGTTTTGGTATCAGTGACAGGCAAACATTCGATGGTGCCTGCGAGCATACCAGCGGTGCCATTATCGGTTCGGCCTTTGTAAAGGCTATGGAAGGATCAGAAAATGAAGAAAATTCTGTTAAACAATTCCTTAAGACTATCATTTAGCAAGCCAGCTTGCTTTTGACCTCTGGAAAAAGAAATTATCTTTGTTTACTAAATGAATATTACAAAAATTGTATTATTCGATTCATTAGCATTTTACGTTATTCCAAATAAAACAAGACGATAGAAATGAAAAAATGTGTATTGCTCCTGGCTATTTTTCCGGTTATTGCTTTCGCTCAGAAGGGATTAACAATTACAGGAAATGTTGCAGGAATAAAAGAAGGAACAAAAATTTCAATAACCGACGCCAATAAGCCGGGTGATACGATAGCGAGCACAAAAGCAGGCAAAGGAATATTTGTTCTGAAAGCATCTTTAAAGGAACCCACTATTGTCAATATCAATTTAGGAACGAAAAAAGGGTTATTGACCTTTTTGGACAATTCTTCTGTAAAAATATCGGGCAACATTGACCAGGTAGCGCAGTTAAAAGTAACCGGTTCCAAACTGCACTTCGATTTCCTGGATTTTAAGAAGGCATTTGATCCATTGTTTGAAAGGCTGACTAAAATAAATCAGCAACTGCAAATGGGTCTTCGGTCAGATACACTGATAGAATCAATGAATATTGTAAAGGAAGATATCCAACATCAAATCGACCAGTATATTAAAAAACACAGTGCGTCGGCTGTCAGTGCGTTTGTACTGGCTGCTACATTGCAACTCAATGATGATATTTTATTGACAGAAAAAAGGATGAATAGCCTGAAATCATCGGCGTTAGAAAATTTGTATGGCAATTACCTGAAGGAAACTGTGGCAGAAACGAAATATACTGCAATAGGTAGTCTGGCAATGGATTTCACCCAGGCTGATACTTCTGGTGTGCCGGTTTCTTTATCGTCGTTCCGGGGAAAGTATGTTTTACTTGATTTTTGGGCGAGCTGGTGCGGGCCCTGCCGCCAGGAAAATCCAAATGTAGTTGCCAACTATAATAAGTTTAATAAGAAAAATTTTACCGTTTTGGGAGTATCACTAGACAGGGAAGGCCAAAAAGATAAATGGTTGCAGGCGATTTACAAAGATGGTCTTACCTGGACGCATGTGAGTGATCTTCAATTCTGGAATAATTCAGTAGCCCAATTATATAAAGTACAAGGGATACCGCAGAATTTTTTGATTGGTCCCGATGGAAAAATCGTTGCAAAAAATCTCCGGGGGCAAGCTTTGGAAGAAAAGCTATGCGAAGTATTGGGATGCAATTAATAGAATAATTCCTTTGATTGAGGCCAGGTAAAATTTTAAAATGCAATATCAGATCTCTTCCTGAGGCAATATTCTTAATTAATATCCTTACCTGCTTTCAATTTATCGATCATATCTGATACACTAGTTTTATTAAGGTTATCGGGAGCTTTTGGCAAAGCAAGATTGGCATACTTCAATGCGTTCTTATAGTCTCCGTTCGCAGAATACCCCCTGGATAAACCCACCAATGTGGTGAACTGGTTTGGGTTTTTTTGAAAATTGGTTTTAAAAACCTCAATTGCTTCTTTGTAATTTTTTTGCTGCAATAGCTGCCTGCCATATTGATGTATTTCAACCATGCTGGCAAAGTTCAGTGTGTTTTTCATTATGGCAGCAGCTTCGTCGGGGCGATCAAGTTTACGCAAGAGTTGGGCTTTAGTACTCCAGGCCTGGAATGCTTTATTGCCACCAAATGTTCCGCTGGTTGCGGAGTCAGCCCATTGTAATGCCTGCTCCAGGTTTACACTTTTTTGCAAACACCAACTAGCGGCCTGGTCCCAGCTTTGCCAGATAAAACCTTTCTCCGTTCTCAGTTCTTTACGAAAAGATTCGAGCTGTGTATTAACATAGTCAACTTCAACCATAAACGGGATCATGAGTTTTTCCCATTGTAATGCAATGGTAGCACTGTTCTCTGTTTCATTCATAAATTCATATTGCAACCATTCCACACTTTTATCCAATGAAGTTGGTTTTACTTTAACCCTTAATGCATCTTCCTTTTCATCGTAGTAATAACTACCCCAGGAGGTAGAATTATTCGAAAAAATAAGGGTGGGTTCATTTGCATCATAGGCGATGAAAAAACCATATTTACCCGCGGGTAGAAGACGGCCTTCTATTTTTACCGGGGAAGAAAATTCAATGGTTGTATTTTCATTGGAGCCAGCCCTCCATGGAGCTGCTTTACTATTACCGAAACCCTGATCTGTAAAACCGGTATGAACAAGTTGCCCCCATATTTTTCCTTCTCGTCCCTTTACAGCCGGACGGTCATAGTGAATAGTAACATCAGTAAGGCCGATGCGTTCACTTACCGAAGCTTTTTTATTGCCGCCACTGGGAGCTACAGTTAATGGGATTTGTGAGAAGGAAAAGGTGCTAATAGCCAGAATGGTTGCCAGCATCAGACATATTTTTTTCATACCAATTAATTTTATGCTAAAAGCTATGCAGAAAAGATAACTATGAATAACAAATTTTATAAACGTGGATGATGGGGGATGAAATGCTGTAAAATAGGATATAAGGCAAATAGCAAGCGCTTACATCTAAATACTAATCTGCCTATTAGTGGCAAGTAAGAAATTAAACTTCTATATTCATAGACCATTGCTATAAAAAGCCTCAAAATATATCAAAGACCCAACACGTCACTCATATTGAATATACCTTTTTTGCCTTTGATAAATTCAGCAGCTAATACAGCTCCCCATGCAAAACCTTTCCTGTTATGCGCCGTATGAATAATTTCAATGTCGTCTATAGAAGATGAATATTGTACACGGTGCGTACCCGGGGCCGGATCTTCTCTTTTGCTGATAATGGGAAGTTCTGCAGCATCATGGCTTTGATGGTTGACCCATTTTTTCTTTTGTTGTATTCGTTCCTGTATATGGTTGGCCAGTGTGATGGCCGTACCGCTGGGTGCATCTTTTTTCTGGGTATGATGAATCTCTTCTATGCTGATATCATATTCGGAATGTGAGGCCATCAGCGTTGCCAGTCTTTTATTTAATTCAAAAAAAATATTGACGCCCACACTGAAATTGCTGGCATACAAAAAACTTCCGTTATGTTCTTTACAAAACGTTTTAATTTCTTCCATCTTTTCGATCCAGCCCGTAGATCCGCTAACAACCGGAACTCCCATTTCAATACAATTTTTTATATTGGAAAAAGCACTTTCAGGTCCGGAAAATTCAATGGCCACATCAGCTTTTATCACATTGCTCTTTGTAAAGTCTTCCAGGTTTTCATCGTTGATCTTTAAAACGATGGTATGTCCCCGGTCAATAGCAATTGCTTCAATGGCCCTGCCCATTTTTCCATAACCGATAAGTGCAATATTCATGATAAATAAGAAAATTAAAAATTGAATTTGAAAGTTGTGAAGATACCAATAGGTTACTATTGGTAGAAAATTTATTCCTTTAAGGAAGGTTGGTAAAACAAGAGAATCTGCCTGAACCTTCTCAGCTGTAATTGGAATTTCTGTTATTAAAAATTCGACCTTAATAACGAACTTGGTTTTTTCTTATCTAAATTCAAAACGAGGCTAAACCCGTTGGTTCCCGCCATCTCACTATAGCCGGGTTTAAAACGCATGCTCAGGTCGGGGCTTACATCAAAGCTTTTTAAATGGGCATCAACTGTTGCATCCACAACATTAAGGCCCCATAGCAAAACAAAGAAAAGCACCGAATAATCTATGTCACGCCGGTAACTATCCCTGTATGACCGCAGGGAACCTTCAGAAATAGGCTTCAGGTAATCGGGTATTCGGTTGAAAGCAAGTGTGTCACCAGCGGTAGCACCCGGTTGTCTAAAATTATATTTAGCCCGATAAGCAAAACGGGTATCCTTATACGTTTGCAGATTGAAAAAAAAGATACCGGCCGACGTTCCTAATGCCCCATATACTATTGGTAACTTCCAATACTTTTTATTGTAGATCTGTCCCCATCCCGGAATTATGGCTGACCGGATAGCTGCACTACGGGGACTATAAACTTTTACTTTTTTTGTTTTCTTTTCCTCTGTCGAATCGATGATAAGCGTTACAGTTTTTGAAGAATCAACTGATTTTAATATTTCTTTTTCCTGGCCCGATGAAAAACAGGGATTGATAGTAAAAAAAACTATCAATAATATTAATCGGTCAATAAAAGTCATTTTCCTCATCCCTTATTAATTGACAGTAACCTTTCATCGTTAATATTCCCGGCTGAAAAAAAAATATGATCCCGGCGTTAAATTATTTATACTGAAAAACGGAATTTCTCCGTGGAATTAAAAGTTGCCAGTTACAGTTAGTTGACTTTAATATCCATTTGTTCCAAAATCTTCGTCAACTCATCCTGTGAATAATAATCAATGATAATTTGTCCGTTACCATTGCGGCTGTTTTTTAATTTAACCCGGGTGCTGAAATAAGATGCTAAGTTATCCTGAATTTTCTGGTATGCAGGAGGTAAGGAACTTTTTGAAGTTTTTTTAACAGCGCCGCTTTGCTTATACAGGTTGCGTACCAGTTCCTCTGTTTGGCGGACAGACAACCCTTTTTCCTTAATCTCTTTATAAATAAATATCTGTTTGTCGATAGTATCCACATTGATCAATGCCCTTGCATGGCCCATACTGAGTTGTCCGTTTCGTACTGCAAGTTGAATATCAGGAGGCAATTTTAATAACCGAATAAAATTGGCCACAGTACTTCTGTCCTTACCCATTCTTTCTGCAACTTGTTCCTGGGTATAATCCAACTCTTCCATCATGCGTTTATAACTAAGGGCAATCTCCATGGCATTCAGATCTTCTCGCTGCAGATTTTCCAGCAAGGCCAGCTCCAAAAGTTCTGCATCATTTGACTGGCGGAGATAGGCCGGAATATCTTTCAGGCCTGCAATTTTAGCTGCACGTAACCGGCGTTCACCGGAAACAAGCATATATTTTCCCGAAGCGGATTTTGAAACAGTGATCGGCTGAATGATATCGTGCAGCTTGATGGATTCAGCTAATTCTTTCAATGATTGTTCGTCAAAGTCACGGCGGGGTTGCTTTGGATTTGGTATAATTAAGTCAACCGCTATGCGGTTAATGCCTGTAACATCATTAACTACGGCAGGTTTAAGATCCCCGGTTCCGGTTTTAAGGTCATTGTTAATGCCCTGGAGTAAGGAACGGATTCCTTTACCTAGTGCTTCTTTATTTTGCTTGGGTGTAGTCATTGAGGCTTATCGATTATTAAAAACTTGCCGGCGGGCAGGATTTCGTTTTTTTATTAAGTAGTAAAATAAATACAAATAAAAAATTTGGCAGAAATGAATTAAGCCTGTTTTTTTATTCCGTATTCTAATTAAATGAATAAACAAATTTGGTTATTCATTTCATCTTCCACGTCATATACTCAGGATCCTTTCATCATTTTTGATCTTCGTCATATCATTTTTTTGTAGTATTTCCTTGGCAAGGTTTAAGTAATTCATAGCACCTTTGCTGTTTGCATCATAAAGAATTACAGGTTTACCAACACTAGGTGCTTCTGCCAGCCTGGCATTTCGGTGAACAATTGTGTTAAATACCATGTCTTCAAAATGTCTTCTTACCTCACTTACTACCTGGTTACATAACCTCAACCGCCCATCGTACATGGTCATTAATATACCCTCAATAACTAGCGCAGTATTCAAGCGACTCTGCACAATCTTAATCGTGTTCAGCAATTTCCCAAGTCCTTCAAGCGCAAAAAATTCGCATTGAACCGGCACAACAACAGCATCAGATGCTGTTAAGGCATTCACAGTAATAAGGCCCAAAGATGGAGAACAGTCAACAACAATAAAGTCATAATCATTCCGCACACTTTCCAACAAGTTTTTCATCACCATCTCCCTGTTAGGATAATTGATCATTTCAATTTCAGCACCTACCAAATCAATATGAGATGGGAGAAGGTCTAGATAGGGAATATCGCTTTTCAGTATCACGTCTTTTGCGTTGGCCTGGTTTACCATACAATCGTAAAGACTTTGAGTGACATTATGCAGGTCAAATCCAACCCCTGTTGTGCTATTTGCCTGGGGATCTCCGTCAACCAGTAAAGTTTTGAATTCCAATACAGCAAGACTTGCCGCCAGGTTAATGGCAGTTGTGGTTTTTCCCACGCCTCCTTTTTGATTTGCAACACCAATTATTCTTGCCATCTCTAGTATCTCCCGGTTTATTAGTTTATAATATCAGCCAGTTTACGGTAAAATTGTCATCTAACACTAAAACGGCAAAATTAAGTTTTGCCCATTCCCTTCACCATCGCGGGCAAAAATAGGTATAAGGCAAAACATAAGGGATTATTACCTGTTATCTTTGCGTTCAAATTTAATTCATGCGTAATTCTCCATTTTGGTGGATATTGATCATATCGATGGTATTACTTGATATTTACGTTTTCCAGGCCGTAAAAGTAATCGCCAGCCCTGCTGGTCCCAGGTCCAAAATTGTCATTTATACCGCCTATTGGATAATATCTGCCGCTGCAATTATCGTATTATTGGTATTACCCTATCTTCATTTTGCTCACCAGGAAAAAGTGATGCGCACTACTATTTTTGCCATTGTGTTGGGTTTATTCTTTGCCAAACTCATATCAGGCGTGTTTTTTTTGATTGATGATATCAGGAGAGGAGGCCAGTGGGCAGCCGGAAAAATTTTCTTTAGTAATACGGAAGGTGAAAATTTACAGGCGGGAGAAAAAATATCCCGTTCTGTTTTTTTAACCTGGGCCGGCATGATTGCAGGAGGAGGATTGTTTGCAACTTTAATGAATGGTTTTGGAAACAAATATCAATACCAGGTAAAAAAGATTGCGCTTTCCTTCAGTAACCTGCCTCCCGCCTTTAAAGGGTTAAAAATTGTTCATATTTCTGATATTCATTGTGGTAGCCTGATGAATAGAAATGCCGTGATGAAGGGTGTGGAAAAAATTTTGAGCCAGCAACCCGATATTATCGTTTTTACGGGCGACCTGGTTAATAATAAGGCAAGTGAAATGGAAATGTACCTGGATGTATTTAACAAACTGAAAGCCCCCATGGGTGTTTATTCAACGTTAGGAAATCATGATTACGGAGATTATGTACAATGGACTTCAAACGAAGAAAAAAATGCAAATCTGCAAAAATTAAAGGAGGTACACGCTGAAATGGGGTGGCGCCTGTTGATGAATGAACATATTGTTTTAGAAAGGGACGGAGATAAAATTGCCTTGTTAGGTATTGAAAACTGGAGCGCCAAGGCCCGGTTTCCAAAATATGGCAATATGAACCAGGCTTACACGGGCACGGAGGTTTATCCCTTTAAAATATTATTAAGCCACGATCCTTCCCATTGGGATGCTGAGGTGAGGTCAAAATTTTCTGATATTGACCTGATGCTTTCCGGTCATACGCACGGAATGCAATTTGGTGTAGAACTTCCGGGATTTAAATGGAGCCCTGTGCAGTATGTATATGATCAGTGGGCTGGTTTGTATGAACAGGATGCCCAAAAATTATATGTCAACAGGGGTTATGGATTTATTGGGTATCCGGGCAGGGTAGGCATATTGCCTGAAATTACTGTATTGGAACTGGCTTGATGCACTGATAAAATCAAATAAAGGAGTTGAAAAATCGTTTTATTAATATTGCTGGAATTTCTAAAACGTCCATGTCTTTGCTGTATAATATTAAACTGGATTATTTAGCATTTTAACCCGAACATTAGATATAATATTTGTTAAACCTTCGGAAACATTAACTGTCAAAGATCCGTGGAAGCGAATAGCAACCTTTAAAAACAATCTGAATACAATTTCATGATCAAACCTCTTGTTTTTGTTATATTATTATTTTCGATTAAAGTCACGGCCTATTCTCAAAACTCCCCGCAGGATACCATTCCTGTTCCTTTACAGGATAATTTAAGTATAGACACAAGCTTTGATTACGATGACCTGATCCTGGAAATGGAGGACTTTTTTGATTCATTACTGAAACCAAGAAGTTATTTCCTTGCCAGCGTTTCAGCTGGTAGCGGATATTTTAATTATTTCCAAAAGAACACTAATAAATTATCTACCGAAAAGAAAAGTGTTTATTCACCAACCATTGGATATTTTCACAAAAGCGGGCCAGGTATCACTTTATCCGGAAACATAATAAATGAGAAACAGCAGCTCAATCTATACCAGTTTTCTATTAGCCCCTCATTTGATTTTGTTCAGACCCTGAATTGGGTGGGTGGTGTTTCTTACCAGGGGTACTTTACAAAAGACTCCTTGCCTTTTTATTCATCTCCTCTTCAAAATGAATTTAATACTTATTTGACCTGGAGAAAACCATGGTTGCAGCCTGGTATTACCGCAAGCTACGGGTGGGGTAGCCGCACAGATTTTGAAAAGAGAATGAAATATATCAAGTTATTACGCCTTCGCCGCCGGCAAGGATATATTTTTACAACTACCACAAAGGAAGATATATCTGATTTTTCTATTGCAGCTTCCGTTCGGCATAGTTTTTATTGGGTGGGTTTACTGAAAACGAATGACTACATAAAGTTTACTCCGCAATTAGCTTTTTCTGCAGGAACTCAAAAATTTGGATTCAACAGAACTACCAGTGCGTACCCTGTTAACCTGCGCACAGGAAATAATCTGCTTTATAACAGTGGTGATATTAACGCGGACGAAAAACTAAATTTTCAGCCCCTTTCCGTTTCCCTCTATCTGCGTCCTGAATACAGTATTGGCGTGTTTTTTATTCAGCCACAAATTATCGTGGATTATTATTTACCTGCTGAAAATCTGACCACCTTATTTTCCATAAATGCCGGCATTATTCTGTAATTCCCGCGTCGTTATTTACCGTACTATTTTTTTCGGAATCTTAGGGGTACAATTAATATGAATTGTCTCTTTAAAGAAGGGAATAAGAATTGGAATCGATTTTATTATAAGTCGTTTGCAGCTAAAGTAAATTTGGTCTTATATTTTATTTAACGCAGGTGTTTTAAACGCCCGGTCTTTTGGCTTGTCTACTATCCTGTTGATGAATTGCTAGACTCGTTTTTTTTTGAAAATCTTCACATTGAAGAAACAATTTTTAATTTGAAACGGGGTTTAATGAGCGGACTGCAGATTTTTTACAAGTCCTTTGGATAGTATTTTACTTGACAATTTTAAAATAAAAAACAAAACAAATGAAAGCTAAATTTTTCTTACCGCTTATTGCAGGTTTGTTTATGTCATCAGCATTGATGGCGCAATTTCATATTGGAATTAAAGGTGGATCTAATATTACCAAGATCGATGGTCAGTCTTTTAAAGACAAGTTTGAGTATGGGTATCATCTGGGTGGTTTTGCAGAAATAGGTTTAGGTGAAAAATTTGGAATCCAGCCTGAAGTTTTATTTAATCAGTATTCCACTACACTTGACAGCAATTATAATCATGTATATGAAGATATTTTCAGTTCAGGTCAGCGGAAGGTAAAATTGAATTATTTATCGATACCCATTATGCTGAATTATAAAATAATCGGCAATTTTCTCTCGCTGCAGGCAGGTCCACAATACAGTATTTTGATGAAGCAGGATAAAACTTTATTGCAGAATGGAGCCGATGCTTTTAAAAATGGCGACTTTTCAATGCTGGGTGGTGTGCAATTGAAATTAAGTGCTATTCGTATAACGGGCAGGTATGCAGTAGGATTAAACAATATCAGCGATATTGACAATAAAGACAAGTGGAAAAGCCAGGGTTTCCAGGTATCCCTGGGACTTGCGTTATAAGGTTTCAGATATTTTGTAGATATTGCCCTCCCGGAATGCCGGGAGGGTTTTTTTTACTTCTTTGGCAGGTTTTTTCAGACGGCACGAAACTTGACAACTATTGTATCCTAAAGTAATTATGAATCCGTCTTTGCGGAATGACATATTGTCTAAAGTAGAATTGAATATGATGTTTGATAAATTTTTGTTACGACCTGAAGATGAGATGGATTTTATGCCGATTATTCCGCTGAATGAAAGTGATCAGGAAGATATGAATGGAATTGAAGTTCCTGCCCAGATAGCTTTACTACCCTTACGAAATACCGTATTGTTTCCAGGTGTAGTCCTTCCCATCACGGTAGGCAGAGATAAAAGCATAAAGGCTGTAAATGATGCTTACAAAACCGATAAGTTAATTGGGGTGGTGGCGCAAAAAGATAGCAGCGTTGAAGACCCCACGGTTAAAGATCTTGAAAATGTGGGAACGATTGCAAAAATTGTCAAACAAATAAAAATGCCCGACGGAGGCACTACCATCATCATCCAGGGAAAGAATCGATTTGCTATTGACTCAATTGTTGGTGAAGATCCTTATTTCAAAGCAAATATTCATAAACTTGAGGAGGAAGAACAACCGAAGGATGTGGATTTTGATGCCTATGTGGCAAACATAAAAGATTTAGCTACAGAGATTATCCAGCTTTCTCCCAACCTTCCTACCGAAGCTTCGATTATTTTAAGAAATATCGAAAATCCTTCTTTTCTTATCCATTTTGTTTCCAGCAACCTTAATACCGATGTAAAAGAAAAGCAGCGCTTGCTTGAGATCAATAATATCAGGGAAAGGGCCAGTCTTTTGATGCAATTGCTGCAAAAGGAATTACAGTTTGCTGAATTAAAAAATAAGGTGACTACAAAAACCCGAACTGAACTTGACAAGCAGCAAAGGGAGTACTTCTTGCAACAACAACTGAAAAGCATTAAAGATGAACTGGGTGGTGATCACAATGTGCAGGAAGTAAAAGAAATGTTGAAAAAGGCGGAGGCAATGAAGTGGCCGGCGTCTGCAAAGGAAATGTTTAAGAAAGGAGCGGAAAAGCTGGAAAGAATGCATCCCAGCACACCTGACTATTCAGTGGTATATAATCATCTTGACCTGATGCTGGAACTGCCCTGGGAAAAATATACAGAAGATCGTTATGACCTGAAAAAGGCCAAGAAAACATTGGACGATGATCACTATGGCATGCAAAAGATAAAAGAGAGGATATTGGAATATCTGGCCGTGTTAAAACTGCGAGGGGATATGAAGAGTCCAATTCTATGTTTTATTGGACCTCCGGGGATCGGTAAAACATCTTTGGGGAAGAGCATTGCGAATGCTATTGGAAGAAAATATGTGCGTTTAAGTTTAGGAGGTTTGCATGATGAGAGTGAAATACGTGGTCACCGAAAAACATATATTGGTGCTATGCCCGGCCGTATATTACAATCCTTGCGCAAAATAAAATCATCAAACCCGGTTATTATACTCGATGAAATAGATAAAGTGGGCAGTGATCATCGGGGAGATCCGAGCAGTGCCTTACTTGAAGTATTGGATCCCGAGCAGAATAACACTTTTTATGATAATTACCTTGAGATGGAATATGATCTGAGTAAGGTATTATTTATAGCAACTGCCAACAATATTCAGAATATTCAGCCGGCCTTGCGTGACCGGCTTGAAATCATTGATCTTAGTGGCTATGCCGTAGAAGAAAAGCTGGAAATAGCCAAGCGGCATCTGGTACCCAAACAAAAGGAATTGCATGGCTTAAAAACCACCAATTTCAAAATCAGTGACAAAGTGCTCCAAAAAGTAATTCAGGATCATACAAGAGAAAGTGGCGTTCGGGAATTGGACCGGCAACTGGCATCCATCATGCGGTACCAGGCTAAAGAACTGACCATGAAAGGGAAGTTAAAATCAGTAGTTACACCAGTAGATATCGAGAAAATCATTGGCAAAGCCAGGTATAGTAACGAAATATATAAAACTGCGAATATGGCCGGTGTTGCAGTAGGCCTCGCCTGGACATATGTAGGTGGTGAAATACTTTTTATTGAAACAAGCATTAGTGAAGGAAAGGGCGAACTGAAATTGACCGGTAACCTTGGTAATGTAATGAAGGAAAGTGCCACTACGGCTTTGACCTACCTGCAGTCCAATGCAAATAAATACGCTATTGATCGTTCGCTGTTTGAAAAAAAGAATATTCATGTTCATGTGCCGGAAGGGGCAGTTCCAAAAGATGGTCCCAGTGCGGGCATTACTATGATGACATCTATTGCTTCGGCTATGACGAGCAAAAAAGTAAAACCTTTTCTGGCGATGACAGGAGAAATTACTTTAAGAGGACAGGTGTTGCCGGTTGGAGGTATAAAAGAAAAAGTGCTGGCAGCAAAAAGAGCTGGCTTGAAAGAAATACTGTTATGCTGGCAAAATGAAAAAGATGTGCTGGAGATCGAACCCACATTTATAAAAGGAATTACGTTTCACTATGTAAAAACGATGAACCAGGTATTAGAGCTGGCTTTAGTTTAGAAAGCCTGGAGGGTTTTGGAGGATTAATACGATTATTTTTTGTCACTGTGCTATTTCCCTGTTTGGTTGCAAATTTGTCCCTTTAACCACAGCATGTTCACCTTATCTAATCGGATAACCTGATTGTGGAATCTTTTAATAATGGTAATCCAGAGTTGAAATATTTGTTCAGCATAACGCGAAAACTATTTACCGGGCTGATGCTGTCATAAAGCATTGAATAATCTTTATCCGAAAAGTAATAGGCATTCAAATTCATAAATTGCTTTTCACGAATGGCAGTTCCCCATTTGGCAAACCGATTGCCGTGATCCCCTTCAATAATTAGTACCAATGGCCGGGAACGCTCCGGTGAGGCAGCCGTTTTTGCTATGGAGTCTATCCATGTGTTTACATAAATTAATTGCTCAAGATAAAGTTCGTCATGTTTTTTATCCGTTAAATCTTCTGTTGTTACCCTTCTTGGCTGGCCTTTACGGTCAACATAAGCCGGTTTGTGAGGAATTAATACATGGCTGATAACAAATCTTGGTTTATTCGTTTCTTTTTTTAATTCCCGCAGGAAATTGCAATAATTAGAATAGTTCCTGTTAATAAATTTAATGTCGGGAGGGCTTGATTTGCTGTAGCCCGGAAGCCTTATCGCTATATTCCAGTAAATATCCCTCTTGATCCTTCCGAATAATGTAGAGTGGTACATCGTTTCATTTGAAAATTCTTTAAAAAGCGCCTCCACCTGTATGGGATGATTCTTTAGATCAAACAGACTTAGATTAATGATTTCATATCCATTTTTTTCTAGGAGAATTGGCAGGAAGCTTTTATTATAAGTATAAATTCCCTGCAACCACCTAAAAGTATTATACGGCGTTTCTTCAATATCGGAATTGAAGTATTGCATGTTAAGTGATGAGCCAATTGAAAATAAAGTAGCGTTGTAATTGCTTTGAGAATTTGTTGATATGAAAAAACCAGCTTCGGATAATGATGAATCCATCAGGCTATTATCAAAGTTAAAATACTTCTTCAGTGCTTTGGAACTTGTGTATTCATCTATAACTATAAAAAAGATGTCAGGTTTTTGTTTTATGTCTTTAATAGAAAGTTTTGGATCCAAAACGGGGTTATTTCCTGCCGGGTCATTTTTTTTTATTTTGTCGGTAACCAGGTAAAACAATGTAATACCTGATTCAAGGATACAAAAAAGTATGGTGAGATACAGGAAGAATCGATTTGCCTTAACAGGTGGTGCAATTTTTTTTAGTCTTACAATTAATAAAATAAATGTAATAATAGTAAGAGAAAGTATAAAAGTATAGGAAATGAGAAAGGCAGGAAGAGGAAGGCTTTTTAAAAAATCATGAATTGGGCCGAAGAAAAAGAAGAATATCAAAAACACCATTGTCAGGATGCCTGCTTTAATCTTATTCCTTACAAAAAGGAAGGCGATCAAAAAAAAGGAAATAGAAAGAAGCTGAAAATAAGACAGGTATCTAATGCCAATGTTTAGGTCAAGAATTCCAAAATAATAATTATAAACATGAAGAATAAAAAAAAGGGGCATGAGGAAGATATACCAGGGGAAGATTGTGCTTTTTTTCATGGAAGGATAGTGTTAAGGCCTGTCAGTCTCTTTTCATCAGGTAGAGTGTTCGGTCACTGCCGCCAATTAGTTCTTTTTTTTCAATAGTAAAATATTGTTCAAAGCAGGTCTCAAAATTATCAATATCATAGTTGTTAGGCGTAGTGTTTTTTTGTTCTAACATAAATCGAACTTTCTCGTCATGCAGAGGTACAAATTCAATGATGAGGAATTTTGAAATGCTGTGGAAAAATTCAGCAACACTAAGAAAGGGGATATTTTTTCCGATCACTAAATGGTGAATTAACGCCAGGGCCAGCACCATGTCTGCATTCGCCCTTTTTATAAAAGAATTTCTTTCTTCATTATTTACTCCTATAGCAGGAGAGGGTTTGCTGATATCAAGAATGAGCGGTTGAATATTTTTTGTGTCATTGCTTTTTATAAATGCATATAACCTGTTTATACAATAGGGATCAAAATCTGCAGATAAAGTTTGAATATTTTTTTCTGCTAATAGGGTTGAAAATTCGCCTTCATTGGCGCCAATGTCTGCTGCGGTTTTTATTTCAGGCTGTAATTTGCCGATCCACCTATTAATAATGTTTTTTTTCAATTCGAGGTACCCATCCCGCTGTGTGGCTTCTTCATAATATCCGGACCATGTGCTTTTATGATCCGGGAGTTTCAGGGTTCCCACCAACATTTCTAGACTAGAAATAAGATTCAGCAGTTTTTGCTTTGAAAATTTTTGTGATTGATTTCCACTACCTTGTTTTTTAGCGGATATTTCTGCGTGCAGGTGTATATGCAGGTATGTATGAAATGACAAGTTGATACGAATGGGTAGCAATGATTTAATAACAGCCAGAGGAATTCCATCAGGCCAGGCCAATTGCAACTGTGGCAAGGGGGTCTTGGCGTAGTTCATGATAAGCAGAGGGCCCAGGAAGGTTTCGCAAAACTGCCGGTATGCTATCCAGGGAACTTCTTCATATATTTCAAAGGAAAGGGTATCGATAAATAGAAGTTTGCCCTGGTGCCATTGGATGTTATAGGGGGTTGCGTCCTTAAGTATCATCCCATGATCCAGCGCTTCTTTCATTAATTGAAGAGTTAATAACGCCGCATCTTTTAACATGTCAAAACTCCACTCGTATGAATACGATACAAATGAAATTTTTTCTGGCTTTAGGGTGGTGTAGTAGTTATTGTCCCCGGTAAAATTCTGGTTTATTTGTTCATGGGGAATCAGTAAACGCTTATCGCAAAGATTTTTATAAAACCCACTTTCAATAAAGTGATCAAAATGTTCTTTGTAGGAAATATTCACCTGCCTGAATGTCGTTTCATTTTTTTCAAAAATAAAACCGGAAGGATCACGGTAAGAAGAGGGATGTTGAACAACAGTTGATAGCATCAGCTTGGAGGGTTATCCTTTTGTTTTTTGGATGAACGAGTAAAAAAGGAACGGATATATAATTTTATGTTCCTGAAAAAGAATACAACACCTAATACAGCAGCAGCAATAATCTGCACAAGGTAACTGCCACTGCCCGGATCGATATATAAAATAAATAAGATCATTACATGTAACTGAGGTTTGTTTTCGGCGATAAAGTTAACAAAGTTTCATACATCAGTTGAATGGTGTTTTCTATGTCATCCCGGTGCAGCATTTCCACGGTAGTATGCATATAACGGAGAGGTAATGAGATTAACACAGAAGGGCAGCCTTCATTTGAATAGGCAAAAGAGTCCGTATCAGTACCAGTGCTGCGGCTCAGTGCTCTCCACTGAACGGCAATTTTTTTGTCAGCGGCTACTTTTTCTACCAGCGCAAGGAGCTTGTTGTGTACCGCAGGAGCATAGGCAAGTGATGGGCCTTTACCACACAGTACATCACCTTCAATATTTTTATTGATCATGGGTGTAGTAGTATCGTGTGTTACATCTGTTATGATAGCAATATCTGGTTTAATTCTCCTTGCTATCATTTCTGCCCCTTTTAAACCAATTTCTTCCTGCACAGCATTTACTATGTACAATCCAAAAGGAAGTTTCTTTTTATTTTCTGTCAACAACCTGGCCACTTCAGCAATCATAAAACCACCTACGCGGTTATCAAGTGCCCTTCCTATATAATTGCCATTGGCCAGTTCATCAAATCCATCCTGGTAGGTAACAACTGATCCAATATGTATACCTAATGCCTCCACTTCTTTTCGGTTTCTGGCACCACAGTCCAGCCAGAGATTTTCAGTTTTTGGTTGTGTTTCTTTATTATCTCCACTTCCGGACCGGGTGTGAATAGCCGGCCAACCAAAAACCGCTTTTACAGGTCCTTTTTTTCCATGAATAAATACCCGCGATGCCGGAGCTGTCTGGTGATCTACTCCACCATTTCTTTTTAAATAGATCAGCCCTTCCGGTGTAACATAATTTACAAACCAGCTTATTTCATCTGCATGCGCTTCAATTACTATTTTAAATTCATGGTCGGGATTGATAATTCCAACAGCGGTTCCGTAAGGATCTACATAGTGAGTGTCCACATAAGGCTTCACATATTCAAGCCAAAGTTTTTGCCCCCAGGTTTCAAAACCAACTGGTGAAGCATTATTTATGTAATTGCGGAGGAACTGGATTGAATTATCCGATAAAATTGATTTTTTAGATTTTGCCTTTGCAGATTTTGCCTTTGCAGATTTTGCCATTAAAATTTATTTTATAATCTGGCAAATTAATTAAATATCATCGGTTGGCATTAAGAAAGCAGGAGCAATTTTAAAACAAAAAAAAACAACGCGTTGTAAAGGCCATGTAATTGAAGAAATTATCTTATTAATGTTACCATTCCTTTTTTAAGATAAGCTGCACCGTGGTAGTCAACTGCCTTAACAACCCACACATAGGTATTGCTGGTTTGCAACTGACCATTGATCTTGCCATCCCATCCTTTGCCGGCTTCTTTTGTACTAAATACAAGCTGGCCCCATCGATTGTAAATATTAAAATATTCCAGATGCCTGATGCCGGCAGCAATGGGTCGTAACATATCATTTTTACCATCGTTGTTGGGAGTAAAAGCTGTTGGTACAAATACAGATGGACTTGTAGCAAAAATCTTTACAAAAATAAATGCCGAGTCCATGCATCCTATACTGTTGTACACTTCAACTTTATACCTTAACCCATCCGAAGGTTCATCGAAAACGGCGATCGGATTGGCAATGTTTGCCGCAGATAAAGAATAAGCAGGTGACCAAATATAGGCGTCCCCGCCTGAGGCGTTTAGTTGCAAGGGTTGATTAATGATGATTGATGTATCCTCGCCAGCCGATGCTACGATCTTGGGTAATACCTTTACAACGACTGTATCTATACCGGGTTTTGGGCAACCGCTTGCTATATTGTAGGAAGTAAATACATATTGGATAGTATTTACCGGGTTGGCAACAGGGTCCAGTATCGCTGCATTGCTTAAAGAAGCCGACGGTGTCCACTGCCATGAATTCCCGTTTGTAAATGCTTTTAATTTCACTGCACCATTAAAGCAAATGGTTTCATCATTACCCGCATTGGCCACAGGATATGGGATTGTATTAACAATTATATTACCCTTGGTGCTGCAGCCACCAATTATGGCCTTTACCTGGTAATTTGTTGTTGACGACGATGTAACTAATGGATTAGGAATACGGGGATTAATGATTTGACCTGACGGCGTCCATTCATAATTCAGGCCATCGGAATTTATTCTTAATTGTATCGTATCGCCACTACAGATGGTTGTATCATTCATCAGTTGAAGGCTGACATGTTCCTTTACCCTCACCAATACTGAATCCCTGTTTTTACATCCTTCCCTTTCCAGTTCAACATAATACATTGATGTTGTTGTCGGAAAAACGGATGGTTGTTTTGAATTTGCATTCACCGTTCCCGCCAATGGTGACCAGGAAAAATTACCAGTACCTGCGGCTTCCAGTTTCAATTGATCATTCAAACAAATTAATGTATCCCTGAAGGTAAGATCCAGGAAGGGTTTAGTTATGATGTTTATTTGTTTAATAAGGGTATCCCGGCAACCTTCTGTGGTGGAAACAACCAGGCGTACATTTTTTAAACCATCTGAAGGATAAGTATAAACGGGATTTTTTACTGGCGAAAAAATACCGGGTCTGGATAATTCGCCAAAATCCCATTTCCATGAATTTACCCTTCCGGTAACCATTGTCGTTTGATCGGTAAAAATGGTGGGTTTTGAAACACAAATCCCTGAAGCTGAAAAATCCGGATTAAGGCCGGGAAAAACATATATTGGTGCTGATGCAGTATCGGAACAGGCTTGACCTTTGTTCACGGTCAATTGTACGGTATAAACACCATTAACCGGAAATGTATAATTAAGCGCTGTTGTTTTATCAGTGAATATTGTAGTACCCTCCGGGTTAATAACAGCCCAATCATAAGAAACAATCAGTGGGCTATTTGATTTATTATTTATAGCAATTGTTCTTGTATCACCACAAACCATAAAATCATCTTCGAGTAATGCAGCTGCAACACTGCATTCTGCTACTTTAATTTGCAGGTCTTTTCGCTGAGTAGCAATGACGGCGCCATTCCTGATCTCATCCACACAAACCGTAACTACATAAACTCCGACCGGGGGTGCCACACCACTTATCAACCCTGTCGCTGCATCAAGTGATACTTTATTGCCCAAGGGGAAAAATTCCATAAACCGGGGGATATCGTAGGGAACGGCGGCATAAGGCGGTGTACCGGCCGGCACACCATTGACACCTGCATTTGAACTTCGATAGGCTGCGCAAAAAGAATAGCGCAGTTGGTCTTTATCATCGTCCTTTGCAGCAAAACTGTAAGAAAAATAATTTCCTGCACAAACAATAACCAAATCGGAGCCGGTGAAAACCGCACTGTTGTTTGCCTGGTTATTATCGCCCGAAGTCGTGCCTGGTATACTACAGGTATAGGTAGCACCTACCTGGCTGCTGCCATCCAGATTACTGATTCCATTTATCCTGTAGTTTACCTGGCTGGCCAGTATATAGCCGGTTGAAGTAAAAGGCAGGGAAACTGAAAAATTATAGTAAGCCACTATGTAGCAAACCTGAGGCGGATTATTGATACAGGGATCAGGATTGATCAACTGAATGGTTTGCTGGTTGGAAAGCCCAACACTGATGTCCCGCAAACGACTGGAGCTAACCTTGTCAAAAACTGAAATAATAGCTGGATTAGGGAATTGACGATCGGTACCACAACGCATAAAAAGTTTCAACGTAACAAAGTATTGATATTCTCCGTCTATGATCCCACTATATGTATAATACATCTCGCCACCGGTAATATGGTCGGCTCTAGCATAAAATGAAAGAGTGCTAAAAAACAGTATTAAAAAAAATGTCCTCATGCTGCTATTTTCCCAGGCCACATTTATGCATCCATTTTTGTGCTGATAATAAAAAAAATCACTTCTATGAATATAATACAATTCCCGCGGTGAGCATCGCAACGATGTTCGTATAATTATCGTCATTTACTCACGTATAGTTACTTTGGATAAAGGTGTTGAAGGACAAAATTATATAATATCAGGCAAGGCTACAGGTCAGCTTCTTTCAACCTAAAATCATATTTTTATCAATTAATAAGTACAAAATGAAATTCATCTCCGTAAGCCTTTTATTCTTTTCTCACCTTCTAAATGCCCAGGATTGCAAACTGCTAAAGGAAACAGACTCTTATACTAAAATTTCCAAACTCTCTACTGGCTTTATTTCTTTACAGGGAGCCTCATTAAACATTGAGGCTGACAATAAGGAAATAGATTTTTTCTTTGCTGTAAGGGATAAATGTTTTAATGATGCATCTACCGTATTTATTTTCTTTGAAGGGAGTAAAATTAAAACCACTTATCGAAATAGCGGAAGCATGAATTGCGAAGGATATTTTCATTTTATTTTTAAAAACGGAACTACAACTCCTACTGTATTAAAGAAATTAGCTACCCAAAAAGTAGCAAGTTTTATTTTCACAGGTAATGATAATAAGGCAACTACAGTAAGCCTTTTGCCAGATCAGCAAACGGATCTAATGCACCTCACTAATTGTATTATTGAGGAATCAAAAGCACTGATAAAATAGTTCTAAATCTGCCGGTAAAAATTCTAATTATTCCAGTTATATCTTCACCTGAAAACGTTGGGACGGAGGATGATTCATTCAACTATGTACCATTTCCATCTTCATCCTTTGAGTATGAAAATCCATTACTCATTGCATGGATATACCGGCCATCTTTTGTATTAAACAGGTTGCTCTTTTCATAAACTCTTATTCCATTATTTTCACGGGTAAGATAAATGATCAAGGCTGGAAAAGTGGGTGCAACATCGTGAAGCCATTGTTCGTCACTTTCCCTTACAAATGCCTGGCTCATAACGCTAATTTTTATCTTGTTGAAAAACTACTCTCTTACTTTTTCCGTGGCGTCAAAAGCATTGGCAGAACCATCTGGATTTTCTTCCCCGGATTTTTTTGGATTTAGTTTTTTATTCTTTTTCGTTTGCGGGTCAATTATTTTTTCACCATCCTTTTTATCAACCGCGGCCACTTTCTTTTCCTCACTGGATTTGGGATTTATCATTTTTTCGCTGGATGGGGCATGGGGAAACCCGGGAAAATCCTGGTCTATGTGTTTATCAGGGTTGTTTTTTACATCTCCAGCAGTAGAAATTTTATCCTTGTTGCCTGTTTTTCCTTCTTCTTTTTTTTGGTTCATTTTATCTTTCATTTGGCTTATTTTACCCACAAAGCACAGAATAGTGTGCCAGAATACAATTCTTGAATCCAGGAACTTGCAACAACACTGAAATCTGCATAGTAAAAAGTTCTGGCAAACTATCCGCACAGCAATAACTAACTAATCGGATGTATTTTCTTATTTCTTTTTTGCTTGCTCATTCAGCGGTTGGCCTACGGCAATATCACAACGGTGGCCTGGCTGTCCGTGTGCTGGATTTAATCCCGGCGTGTTGGGTGTAGCAGCCTGCTGAGGAGCATTATCAACATTTTGTTCAGCGGGGGAACTGAACAGCGGTGAATTGGGGGTCGGCGTATTTTGGGCTGGTGCAGAATTTTTTGGTAAAGGGTCACCAACACCAACATCGCATCGGTGGCCCGGTTGTCCGTGAGCCGGATTTAATCCTGTATTTACCGATGGTGCAGCTACAGGGTTGGCTTGTGTATTTGGGGATGTTTGTACCGAGGTATTTAAAATTGGAGATGCCGGTTGTGAATTATTTAAGGGCGTTGAAGGAGCCTGCGACAAAGGAGCACCTACAGCAATATCACAGTTGTGACCGGGTTGGCCGTGAGCAGGGTTTAGTTTTGCCGGTGTAGAAGTATTAATTAATTTTTCATTTACTGGCAATATGGTATTTGAAGTTGGTATTGTAACCGGAGCAGGTGATGCAGATGAAGATCTCGCGGCATTTGCTCCCGGGCCGCTTGCCTCATTTTCTTCACAAGAAAATAAAAAAGGGACGAAAAATAGGCTGGCCAGATAAAGTTTATAGTTCATGGGGAAATTTCTTGCGGTCAATGTACACAACTATATTTAAAGCACAAAACAACCGCCGGATTGTTTGTTAGTCAGCCCGGCGGATTGCTTACAAAAATCCTGGAATTCAAAAACAGTCCCGCTCATTTGTTTTCAAAGTGAGGAATATAATCAACACAAATGGGCAGAAAGGCAATAAATTTCTAACAATGACCTAAAAGCCAGTAAAGCAAAGCGAATACGGCGATAAAGCCAAGACAACCTCCACCTAATTTATAAGCCCCATAGCCAGCGATTAATGTTCTGAGCCAATTCTGCATATAGTATGATTTAGATAGTGTTATTATTTAAAAAATTATGCCAGTTAAATAATTGGAGGGCAATTCACGACATACCTCTATTAATTTTTATACTACTTTGTAACTAACTCCTTCAATAGCCAGCTCAGTATTTGGAAAAATCTCTCTGGCTTCCAATTCAAATTCGTCCAGTGTATCATATTTGCTGCTGAAATGGCCAATCAATAATTTTTTATTAGCCGCTTTTTGGGCAATCATTGCGGCTTGTTTTGTAGTGGAGTGAAAGCGCAGCTCGGCACGATCCCGGAAATTATCGAGGTAGGTGGTTTCATGATAGATCATATCTACATCTTTGATATGCTGTATCATGTCCTCATTATACTTTGTATCTGCGCAAAAGGCATAAGATTTTCCCCTTGGGGCTGCTTCAGTCAGCCATTCGTTTTTAATAACCTCGCCCACACTCGAAACAAAATCTTCTCCGTCTTTCAATCTTTCATAAAAGTGCAAGGGGATATTATTCTCCCTGACCGATTCTAATATCAGGCGGCGTGGTTTCTTTTTTTCGGAAAATACAAATCCATAACATTCAATCCGGTGATTGGTACGAAAGCATTTTATCGAAAATTTTTCATTATCGATCAACATGCCCTCATTCCGGATGGTATGAAAATGAAGATCAAAGCAGAGTGTAGTGTCTGCCACCTTTAATTGCAATTCTATTAATTGTTGCAGCGGGGCAGGTCCGGTGATATGCAGCTCTTGTTGCCTTCCCAATAGACTAAAGGAGTTAATGAGGCCTATCAGTCCAAAATAATGATCGCCGTGAAGGTGAGAAATAAAAATGTGGGATATCCTGCTACGCCTGATCTTAAAGTTGATCATTTGTATTTGTGTTCCTTCTCCGCAGTCAACCAGAAAGCTAAATCCGTCCAATGTTACTACCTGGCTGGTGGGATGCCGGTCAAATGCCGGTACGGCTGAATTATTTCCAAGGATGGTGACTGCGAGCATAAGCTAAAATACGAAGTATGAGGTTTGTATCAAAGGATGATCAGTAATAAGTAACAGAACGTTTTGTTTATATTTTATTCCCTGATTTAAAATGATAAATGATTCTGCATTTGAATCAGGGCCATCACTTGTGAAATAGAATTTTAATCATGTTTTTATAACCACTGCCATGCAATAGAAAGTATTTAGTGAGTATTAATTTGCGTCTATTGTATTTAAAAACTAATTATTTTCTCCATCATTCATCAACTCTCTTTCTATATCTTCCATTTGAACAATATCCCAGGCTTCACTTTGAGTGGGCGTAACATTCAGATGCTCTAAAAGTTCATTCTTATCAAGAAAATCCGCTACTTGTTTCTGTAGTTCGCAAATCACAAAAGAAGCATTACTTTCATAGAAGTTTTGCTGGATAGCTACCAGCTTTTCTGCCGCAGCTATATCTATGTTTTGTATGTCTTTCAAAATGAGCACCACGTTTTTAACGTCATTTTGCAGGTAAGGAAGCAAACTTGCCCCCAGTTCTTCTGTCATAGTAGCAGAAAGATAGTCCCCAGGCAGCGTGATGGCATGAAATCTTTCTTTGGTATCTATTTTGACTTTCATACAACTTAGTTTA
>JBGTNK010000263.1:0-84310 GCA_041743125.1 Chitinophagaceae bacterium | reverse complement strand
GATCTGCGCTCTTTTCCTGTAACCGTTAATAACACTGAATTATTTATTGACCTGAGAAAAGCGTCATAAGCAGATCACAAAATTTAAGCATGAGAATATATTTATTAATAATTGGAGTTTCATTTTTTACCATGGATATGTTTGCGCAGATTGATCCTGAATTACTAAGAAAAGCACCCCCTGATACATCGGGTTTACAAATGAATATGGATGCTGTTTATAATCGGCCTTTTTTGCAAATGGGTAAACTGCCAGTGGCCATCGGCGGATATGCGGAAGCGAATTATCAATATTTGCAGGAGGATGGAATTTCGGAAGGTCACCAGTTCCAGATGCGGCGGATGACTTTATTTGTTTCTTCTGCCGTTTCAAAGCGAATAAAATTTTTATCAGAAATAGAATTTGAAGACGGTACCAAAGAGATCAACATTGAATTTGCCTCCATTGATTTTGAATTTTCTCCTTTGCTCAACTTTCGTGGTGGAATTGTAATGAACCCAATTGGGGCATTTAATCAGAATCATGACGGACCAAAATGGGAATTTGTAGACCGGCCTGTATCTGCTACCCAAATGCTTCCTGCCACGTTTAGCAATGTTGGTTTTGGTTTATATGGAAAAAAATTTGATAAGGATTGGGTATATGGCTATGAAGCCTATCTTACCAATGGCTTTGATGATAAGATAATTGCTAATGCCGAAAACAAAACATTTTTGCCAGCCACAAAAAACAATATAGAACGGTTTGAGGAAAGTTTTAATGGAAGCATGTTGCTGACCACCAAAGTGGCGATAAGGAACAGGAATATAGGAGAATTGGGATTGTCCTTTATGGGTGGTGTTTACAATAAATTTGAAGAGGATGGATTAGTATTTGATAAAAAAAGAAGGGTGGATGTAGTGGCTGTTGATTTTAATACCACCCTGCCGGTGGTAAATACATTTATTAACACGGAATGGGCCTGGGTAAAAGTGGATGTGCCGGAAACATACTCAGAGCAATTTGGAAGAAAACAGCAGGGAGGATTTATCGATATCATTCAACCCGTATTGAGGAGGCCAATGTTTGGTTTTGAAAATGCAGTGCTTAATGCGGGTGTGCGGGTAGAATACGTAGATTGGAATGCAGGCAAATTCATATCAACCGGTACGTCCATTTCAGATGAATTATTTTCTATTGTTCCCGCTATCAGTTGGAGGCCCACATCGCAAACGGTATTACGATTCAATTACAGGTATAACTGGCAAAAGGATATTTTGGGTAATCCACCTTCAAGACTGGCAGGTTTTCAGTTTGGCATATCCACCTATTTTTGACCCCTTCTAATAGCCTCTATTTTATATATTATTTTGAACAGTCTGTCGTTAGAATTTTGTTTAGGAAGGTTGCCCATTTGTATCGGAGGCCATATAGCAGGTCTTAATCACTTTCTTTTGATGCAAAACTTATTTGGTATTAGAAAGGGGAATTACTTTTACCAGTGCCTGTTAAGAAATAACTAAACTTAGAGTTATTATTATTTTCTGAAAGTAGATGAACTATGTTTTTCTCAAAAACCTGGAGGAACTTTCGGGGATAAACAAATTTTTTTCTTTTCCTGCTACCTTTACATTTGCATTCCCAAACAAAAACCTATGGATATAAAATATGTACGGCAAATAGCCGGTACTTCCGGATTATCTCAGAAACAAATTGACAATGTTGCGAAGTTACACAGTGAGGGGTCTACCATTCCTTTTATTGCCCGATATCGTAAGGAGGCTACCGGTAATATGGATGAAGTGCAAATCGGTGATATTATTGATAAAATCAACTATTTTAATGAACTCGAAAAAAGAAAAGATACTGTACTTAAAACTATTGAAGGGTTAGGAAAACTGTCTCCGGAATTGAAGCTGCGAATTGACAACTGTGTTGATGCCACCGAACTTGAAGATATTTATTTGCCTTATAAACCAAAAAGAAAAACAAAAGCCACTGTTGCTATTGAAAAAGGGTTGGAACCATTGGCTAAACTTTTGTTGGAAAAGAAAAACATTAATGTACCTGCTGAAGCTGAAAAATACATAACAGACCAGGTAAAAGATATCCAGGAGGCCTTGCAGGGTGCTAAAGACATCATAGCGGAATGGGTAGCAGAAAATGAGCAAGCCCGGACGGCCATGCGCAAACTTTTCCAGGAAACAGCCTTGCTTTCTTCAAGAGTGCTCAGTACTAAAAAAGAAGATCCGGAAGCACAGAAATATCGGGACTATTTTGATTTTAGTGAGCCCTTATCAAAAAGTCCTTCTCATCGTATTCTTGCCATTCGCCGCGGAGAAAAAGAAGGTTATCTGATCATGGAGATCTCGGTTGATAAAGAAACGGCAGTTGGCTTATTGAAAGCTCTGTTTGTAAACTCATTAACAGAGTCTTCACTCGTAGTACAATCGGCAGTGGAAGACAGTTTCGGAAGACATTTAAAATTTTCCATAGAAACAGAATTCAGGATGCTCGCCAAAACCAGGGCTGATGAAGAAGCTATCCGGGTATTTGCAGAAAACCTGCGGCAACTATTATTAGCATCACCACTGGGCCCCAAAAAAGTACTGGCCATTGATCCGGGATTTCGAACCGGTTGCAAAGTAGTATGCCTGGATGAACGCGGCACCTTTTTACATTATACCACTATCTTTCCTCATGCCCCTCAAAATGATATGGATAAAGCAGTGGAAATACTGAAAGAGCTGGTTACAAAATTTGATATAGAAGCTATCGGTTATGGAAACGGAACAGCCAGTAAGGAAACGGATCAGTTGGTTCGGGGTATTGATTTTGGGAAAGCTGTTTCTGTGTTTATGGTCAATGAAAGCGGCGCTTCTATTTATTCAGCCAGCGAAGTGGCAAGAGAAGAGTTTCCTGATGAAGATGTTACGGTCAGGGGTTCTATCAGTATCGGAAGAAGACTGTTAGATCCATTGAGTGAATTGGTAAAGATAGATGCTAAAAGTATTGGTGTAGGTCAGTACCAGCATGATGTGAATCAAACAAGATTAAAAGAATCCCTGGACCAGGTAGTACAAAGCTGTGTAAATTTTGTGGGTGTGGATGTTAATACGGCCAGCAAACATTTATTAACCTATGTCTCGGGTTTAACTGCTTCGGTGGCAAAAAATATTGTAGAGTACCGGTCAAAAATCGGGAGTTTTAAAAACCGGGAAGAATTAAAAAAGGTTTCCATGCTGGGCCCAAAAGCATTTGAGCAATGTGCCGGGTTTTTGCGTATACCCAATGCATCCAATCCTCTTGATAATTCAGCGGTGCACCCCGAAAGTTATAAAATAGTGGAAGCAATGGCTGCTAAATTGAACTGTTCGGTAAAGGAATTAATTGAGGAATCAGCAAAAAGAAAAGATATAAAAGCGAAAGAATTTATTTCGGAAACAATCGGGCAATATACGATTGAGGATATTCTAAAAGAATTGGAAAAGCCGGGTCGGGATCCCCGTTCTCCCATTGAAGAATTTCGTTTTGCTGAAGGGGTAAGTAAAATGGAAGATTTGAAGCCCGGAATGAAAATACCAGGTATTGTCACCAATATTACCAACTTCGGTGCTTTTGTTGATGTAGGTGTAAAACAGGACGGCCTGGTACATATATCCCACCTGAGTAATCGTTATATCTCTGATCCAAATGAAGCGGTGAAGTTGAACCAGAAAGTAATGGTAACCGTTTTGGAGGTAGATGCACCAAGAAAAAGAATTTCGCTTTCAATCAAAGAAGCAGGGGAGCGATCTGTACCCGGTCAGAAACCCGGAGTTAAAATTGAAACTACTGAAGAAAAAAGAAGCGGGCATGGAAGCAGAACATCAAAAACTATAAATAGAAATCCCCAAACGTTAAACCCCTTCCAGGCCAAACTGATGGAATTAAAGAAAAACTTTAAGGACTAAATTATATCCGGAGTATAATAGAAGATGGAGTATTGAAGGGAATCAAATTTTATAATCCTCTCTTACAGGATTAAATACATCAATTACTTTACAGTCCGTTTTTGCTATAGCTCCGTGGGAAACGTTGGAAGGAATAACATAATACATACCGGCTGTTAAAGAATATGAATTTCCACCAATCACCATATCCATCTGACCTTCGATTATATAGGTGATTTGCTCATGAATATGCTGATGGGCAGGCAAATCACTGCCTGCTTTTATTTCTACATAACCAAGCGTCATGGATGCACCATGGACATAGTGGCCGGAGATGCCTGAAACTAATTCTTTTGGAGTAATATCTTTTATGGTGTGCATATCCTGCTATTTAATTTCTCGGGAAAACAAGTTATTAAAATACAACCTGCGCTATAACTTTTACTTACGGCAGGTTGCATTAAATGTAAGTCCATTCCATGGGTCTTCATTGTTATTTTTTCCGCGGATCATCCGCCGGGTTTACATATTTAATGTCCCATGGACCCATACCATGAAGTTGGACTATGGTTTCCTCATTAACCATTGCATAATGGCGGGTTCCTTTCGCCATCAATCCAAAACTACCTGTGGTAAGCGGCTGCAGTTTTTCATTTTCAAATTTTTCTCCAAGGCCCATCATAAAAGTTCCGGAAATGACCGTTATATGTTCGTCAGCCGGATGCCAGTGGGCCTGAATTTTATAACCTGCCGGCATCCAAAGGCGCATAGTAAATAATCCGACAGCTTTCGTATCACCTTCTATTATTGCAAATTTTGCACCGGGGGGAATAGAACCGGGACCATCCATCCATTTTATATCCGCAGGTTTGATCATTAAATGATCCGGGCTGCCTGGTGATTTCATACTATGATCCTGGGCATGCGCAGACGTGCTTGCCAATACTAACATTAAAATCAAAGTAAGTGCCATCAAAAATGAGGAGCTTAACTCATTTCTTTTTAGATTCCTGGAGTGTTCCATTTTAAATGGTTTTATTTGTTAAATAATAAAGCAGTCCTGGCTAATGCAGATAACCTGAAGATCATTGGTTTTTAGCAGCAACCAGTTTTTGATCTTATCCTGGTAACAGCAAAGTATTATTTATTATTAATTGTACGGGGTCGGTGTTTGTTGCAGCGTGCCAATGGCGTTTTTTATAAACAGGAATTACGGAGATGGAATGTTTGCCGTAACCTGCCTTAAAGGAAAAAAGATCAACTTTACTGGTGGTTTATTTGTGGTATGAATTTAAGAAGAAATCCTTTTATTGTAAGATTTCAAACAGGCAATAATTACCGCCCACCCATTCTTTATCCTTGTTATACCGAACGCCGATCATTTTTCCTTTACTTAGCCGGGCCAGGTTATTGGCAGGCGCTGGTCTTGTTTGCCCATCCTTCCAAAAATAAAATATCCTGATCTCCGCTTTGGCGGGTGTATCCGGTGTTTTAATCACTTCAGCGTATTTTACTTTCCTTTGCAATATCCAGTTTTCCGGATCCTTTACATCTTCAATATCCTCCCTGGTAACATCTATTACTACTCCCTGACCAGCAAAAGAGAATAAAGGTTTTAATACATAATTCTCCAGGTCAGCAGGCAAATGATTTATTTGATGCAGGAAAAAAGTAGGTGGTACGTACGGATGCCGGATCAGCGGTAAGGTGTATTTACTGATGCGGTAAAACCAGGATGGGTGCGGGATCCATTCAACATCTGATTCTTCAAAAAGCAGCCTGCCCTTTTCCTGGACCTCCTTTGATTGTTGAAAAAGATCGTCGAAGATGATGCGGTTATAAATTCTTTTTATTTCCGTCTTTTTTCCATCATTCAGATAATATAATTTTTTTTCTTCCTTGATTATTTCAGTAAGGCAAACCGGTTTTACGCCGGTATAATCCTGCGTGCAATAGAAATCAATTCTTGTTTTTTGCTGATGCGGAAAAATTTCCAGCAGTATTACGTTTTCAGGATCATAGTCGCCAAGTAAGATCTCTCTTAAAAGTTGTATATAGGATTCTTTGTTGTGCCCACCCAGGTAGGCCGAGTAATTCTCGGGAATATCAAAATGGTTTCTGCAAACATCATCTATTAATACTTCATAGGCAAACAAGGTTGGGAAACCCTGCATCTCTATAAGTTGTGGTTCATATTCGCCTTCTTCGTCTTCACAGATCCCAAAATCAAAAGCTATAAAATGCGTATGATCATTTTCCCCGGGAACAATTAAGTTAGCTGGAATTGAGCTTTGGGTACGCTCTTTAAATTTCGGATCAATAATTATATCTATAATGCTTTCACAGGCATCCAGCATTTTTTTTGTAAAATCTTTTGGAATAAAAATGGGAGTTTCTGCCACGCGGAAATCAATAGCGCCGGGGTGAGCCGAATGCAATTCTTTTAAAAAAGCATGGTATTTTTCATCGGTAAAACTTGCATTGAATTGCTGCCGTAATGCTGGTACCATTTGCTATTGTTTTAAGCTAAGTTAGGCTACAGCAAGAAGGTTAAGAAAAAGTTTTGATTTCAGGGAAGGTGAACTTCTGATCTTAAAAAAAATGTTCCGTTTTTCCAACTTACCATTTAAAACTTCTTACACGGCCTGCTCCAGCACGGAGTGTTCCATTTTACGAACGCATTGATTCAGGAAATTGGGAAGTATATGGGAATATGTCCAGCGTATTTTATCAGGATCATTCAAATGTTCAAGCATGCTGTTTAATTTTTCTTCGCCATGATTTTCTATTACCGTCTTTCTCTTTTCTTCAGTTTGCAAGTGTATGCTCATGCCTTCCGCATCGGCTTCCGGGTGAAATTGAGTGCCTATCATGAACTCATTAAAGCGGATACCCATAACAGCTCTTTCATATGGAACATGGGGACGATTTTTTTCAATACATAAAATAGATGCACCCATTTCATTCAGTAATGCATGGTTGGGCTGAATTACCTGGTAATCCCGGCTATCCACAGCATAGAAGGGATCTTTCAAGCCCTCAAATACAGGTTCTGCTTTGCCTTCTTCTAATAAATGAACCGGGAAAACACCGAAAGAAGTAGACTTTCTTTTATATACAACACCTGCATTAAAAAAGCGGCTGGCCAGTTGAAACGAATGGCAAATAAAGAAGATGAATTTTTTTTGGGTGGTGGAAGGATTATTGTTCCAACGCAGGATCTCATCTACCCACTTACACCAGCTAATATCCCAGTCGTCGAACCGGGTGGATAGCGGGTCGCCTGGACCGCCGCTTGAAATATAAATATCAAAAGAAGTATCCGGAAGAACATTCTTTTGCCTTACATCAAATTCTGTGCATTCTATTTTTTTATCCAGCGTAGCTGACCAATCCTTGATGATCTGCCTGATACAACGCATTCCCTGGTTTGGGAACCCATCATTCATGTCAAGTAGGGCTATACGGATCGACTGGTTCTCGTTCCAAATCATGCTGCAAACATAATGATTTTTTGACCTACGCTCTGTCAGCGAGTATACACAGTGGGGTTAAAATAACGGATAAATGATTTTGATTAAGATTTTATTAAAAAAAGTAAAGACATACTTCTCATTAAGATTGTCCATTTATCATTATTTTACCCGGTGGTGGGATCTTAAAAATAAAATAAAAGATTATTAAAACAGTGAATATGGCTGCCATCAAAAAAGCAAATGCAGCTCCAAATTTCAACCAAATCAATCCGGCCAGGGAACTGGCGAGTAGTGCACAGATACTTTGAAACCCGGAATAGGTTCCTATAGCGGTGGCTGTATCTTTTTTATCGGTGATATTACTGATCCATGCTTTAGCAATTCCTTCCGTTGCCGCAGCATAAAGTCCATAAAGAAAAAATAATCCAAAGTAAAAATATATATTATTAATGGTGGCCATCCCAATGTATACGATGCTAAATAAAACAAGCCCCAGAACAAAAATTTTCTTCAGGCCCATTTTGTCTGCTATAATGCCAGCCGGGAAAGCAAATGCTGCGTACACAAGGTTGTAAAAAATATAAGCGCCAATGGCGAGGGTATCACTGATCCCTGATTCTTTCAGCTTTAACAACAGGAAAACGTCAGAACTGTTAAACAATGCAAATGCTAATAATCCAATAACGAGTTTACGGTAAGAGGCGGGACTGGTTTTCCAATATTTTAAAAATGAAAAAAAGGGAGTTGGTGATTTTTGTTTTGGGATGGTTGTTTTCTTGTCTTTAATAAGTAATGAAGCCACAATTGCGCCCAGGCCGGGTAAGAAGGCGATATAAAATAAAGAAATATAATCCTGCGGAAAATAATACAGGTAGATCAATGCAGCTAATGGTCCGGCTACAGCGCCCAATGTATCCATGGAACGATGAAAACCAAAAACCTTTCCCTTTGTCTCGAAGGTCGCTTCGTCAGAAAGGATGGCATCCCTGGCGCCCGTTCTTAATCCTTTTCCAAAGCGGTCAATAGTACGTACAAAAAATATCCATAATGGGTAAATAAAAAAAGCCATCATCGGTTTGGAGATGGCACTCAATGCATATCCTAATTGAACAAAGGGTGCTCTTCTTCCTGTGTTATCTGAAAGTTTGCCAAAATAACCTTTGCTTAAACCGGCAGTGGCTTCTGCCACTCCTTCCAATATCCCTATCAGGACAATTGAAAAGCCAATACTTTTAAGGTAAATAGGCATTACCGGGTAAAGCATCTCACTTGCCGTATCAGTAAGCAAACTTATAATGGATAATACCCAAATGGTTTTTGAAATATATTTCAAGGTAGAAGGGCGTTAATCTTTTATTTTTTTTCATATACCTTTTCACCATCTGAAAAGGTTTGCAAAACATTTATTTGAAATAGCTCCGTATCCTTTGCCTTCATAAGATCTTTATCAAGAATTACAAAGTCTGCCAGCTTGCCTGGCTCAAGGCTTCCTTTTTCCTTTTCCTCAAAGTTGGCTTTAGCAGCCCAGATGGTCATTCCACGAAGCGCTTCCTCCCGGGTTAATGCATTCTCTGTTTGATATCCTCCATTGGGCCATCCCTTCTCATCCTTACGGACAACGGCCGCATAGAAGGTTTTAAAGGGAGAGATATCTTCCACCGGAAAATCCGTTCCCAGGGGTAGCCATCCATTTTGTTTTAATAATTGTTTATAAGCGTAGGCCCCTTTTACCCTTTCATTTCCTAAACGACCGGCGGCCCAATACATATCACTGGTGGCATGCGCAGGCTGCACAGAAGGGATAATTGAATTTTCTCCAAATAAATTAAAATCACTTTGATTGACAACTTGTGCATGTTCTATACGCCAGCGCAAATCATTGGGTCCCTTGAGATATTTTGAATAAATATTGAGCAGGGTTCTGTTGCCACTATCTCCAATGGCGTGAGTACACATTTGAAAATTCTTTTGAAATATCCAGGCCGCCACGCTATCAAAATGTTCCCTGTTGCTTAATAAAAATCCAACATGCCCTGGCTTATCGCTGTAGGGTTGCAACAGGCAGGCTCCTCTTGATCCTAATGCGCCATCACCATATAATTTGAAACTCCTGACATGCAACCGGTCGGTTTTGATAATTCCTTTTTTTTCCAGGTAATCAAAATTTTTTTTAGAATCACGTAGCATGATATACATCCTCATTTTCAAATCACCTTTCTTCTGCAATTCCTGAATAGTTTCTACGTCATCAGCATTTAAACCGCAATCATCAACCGTGGTGAGACCAACGGCAAAACAATTTCTCTGTGCAGCAAGTAATGCGTTATTGTATTGTTCTTTGGTTGGCATGGGAATTCTTGACGATACCAAATCAACCGCATTATCTATAAGTATCCCGGTTAATCTTCCATCTTTTACTTCTACCTCACCTCCTGTCAATTTATATCCTGGTTTTATTCCTGATATAGCCAACGCTTTTTGATTAGCTATAGCTGCGTGTCCATCTATTCTTGATAAAAGTACTGGGCGGTCTGGGAATAATGTATTTAGTTCTTCATTAGTAGGGAAGTCTTTGTGCTGCCAGTCATTCTGGTCCCAACCTCTTCCGATCATCCATTCTCCTTTGGCGAGGTTTTTCTCAAAATCTGCCAGGAGATGTAAAATGTCGTCCCAACTGTTTGTGCCGGTCAGGCTGACTTTTTTTAAGCCCAATCCATAGGCTGCAAAATGAGTATGGGCATCTATGAATCCCGGATATATAAAACCACCCCTTGCATTCATTTTATTTTTTGCAGCATATTTTTTTTCCATTGCTGCCAGTGTTCCGGCGGCAAGTATTTTTCCATCATTCCAAACCATAGCGCTGGCTTTGGAAAAAGAAGAATCAACCATGTAGATAGTGGCGTTATATATCAGCCAATCGGCTTTTTGTTGTTGCGAGCAGGATAATAAAAAAGAAGTAAAAGAAATTAAAAGAATGGATAAACGCATATTGCGGTCATTAATTTTTTAGACGGATCATATCAATTATGTCATTGCAAAAATTGTCCCTGTATATATTCAGCTACGCTGGCCAGTGATTTTGTTTGTTCAAAAACGGCTAACTGACGATCAGCTCCTGTACCCTTTTCCAGCATTTTATGTACAAAAGCTACCCGGTGACGACTACCCAGGTGATCAAGAACAGGTTCCAGGAAATCAAGCAGCTCATAGATTAGTGCCCTCGTGTTCACTTCCTCTTCTTTTCCAAAATCGATCATATATCCATCAACACCATACCTGCTGGCTCTCCATTTATTTTCATTGAGCAGGGCACGGGAATACTGGATGAAATTGAGGTTTTTTGAACGCAGCATATAAATCCGGGCACAGATGGCCTGGAATAATGCAGCAATGGTAATTGTTTCATCAACCGTCATCGGTATATCACAAATGCGAAACTCAACCGTATTAAAAAAAGGATGTACGCGAAGGTCCCACCAGATCTTTTTCGCATTATCAATGCAATTTGTTTTGATCAGCAATTTTACATAGTTGTCATATGCTTCTATGCTTTCAAATGCATCGGGAATACCGGTGCGGGGAAATTTATCAAATACTTTGGTACGAAATGATTTGTAGCCCGTCATTCTTCCTTCCCAGAAAGGCGAGTTGGTACTCAGTGCGAAAATATGCGGCAGGAAATAACGGGTGGAGTTGGCAATATGATTGGCCATCTCCCGGGTTTGCATACCTACATGTACATGCAGACCAAAGATGAGGTTGCTGCGGGCGGCTTCCTGTAGTTCATTTACAATTTCGTTATAGCGGGCATGATCGGTTATCAACTGGCTTTCCCAGTGGCTGAAAGGGTGTGTACCTGAGGCGCCCATGGTCAGGTTAAGACTGCCTGCTATCTCCGATATTGTTTTGCGCAGCAGGGATACATCGGCAAAGGCCTCATCTGCATCTGCACATATATCGGTGCCAACCTCCACAACAGCCTGGTGCATTTCAGCTTTTACTTTGTCTTTTATCACCTTCTGTCCTTCCACCACAATCTTCTGTTCATGGCTCTTTAATTCCTTTGTTACAGGATCCATTACCATATATTCTTCTTCTACGCCAAGGGTAAAGGTTTTATAATTTAATATCATAGCAATTATTAGGTAAAAATTTCTTTCATTTCCTGCACAATTACCCTTCAGGGTATTACCACTTTCATTTCTGCAAAGAACAGATAGTTTATCTTTCCCTTCTTCTTTTTTAACTTTATTTAAAACGAATAAATTACAATCTATATCAAAGGAACTTTTGTGCTGCTTCTTTTTACATATTCACCCCAGGTCAGGTTGTCGCTGTTTTCGTTGTTGCTTAAAGCTTTTTCAATTGCATAATTGGCAGCAGTCTCTACCACCCATTCAAAATTCTCTTCACCTACACTGGTTCTTTCTGCATCGGGTGCGGGGTTGCAAAAATCTATTGCATATGGAACTCCGTTTCGAAGGGCTAATTCAACCGTATTAAAATCATAACCTAAGTACTTATTAATGCGAAGTACGATATTGGTCATTTGCTCTAAACGTTCCGGGGAAGGGGAAAAATCTGCTACATATCTCAGGTGGTGCGGGTTTCTTGGCTCATAAGGCATGATGCGTACGTATTTACCGCCAATGCAATAACAGCGGTAATATTCATCAAATATTATTTCTTCCTGCAGCAGCATCACCAGTTGTCCTGTTTCGCTGTGTTTCTTAAAAAAATCTTCGGAACTATCCAGCCGGTACACATGTTTCCAACCTCCCCCCGCAAAAGGTTTCATATAAGCGGGAAATCCTACATAACTAAAAATACTATCCCAGTCCATTGGATAGGCAAGATTGCTAAATGAATCATCCGTGGTATCATGCGGCAGATCCCTGGATGGAATGATGGCAGTTTTCGGAACGGGTACATCCAGTTTTGTCATCAGGCAATTATTGAAATATTTGTCATCCGCACTCCACCAAAATGGATTATTAATAACTGCGGTGCCGGTAACTGCTGCATTCTTCAGCCATGTTCTGTAAAAAGGAACATCCTGCGATATGCGGTCAATAATTACGGAATAGCCACAATGCACACCCTGCATGGCCTTGTCAATAATAACCGGCTCTGCAGAAATATCATGAACATTCTTACTATTTACTCTGGCTACAAATGCTTCAGGGAAGGAGCGTTCTTTACCGTGCAGGATTCCGATTTTTTTCATAAACAAATTTTTGAAATTATAAATTGATTTTGGCTATTTGATAATGGCTGGCGGGTAAATGGTATAGCCATTATCAAATTTATTTTTTCGACAGCACATAAACAAATTAATAAATAGGTAACAAGCTATGTAATGCACGATTAAATTATTATTCCGGTGTATATTCTTATTTTTGAAATTATGCAGATGGTAAATGTGTCCGGTATTGATGTAGAAAGCAGATCCATATTATCCGTATTCCTTGGCAGAGAAGTTAGAATTGATTTTTACATACCAAAAAATGTCTCCGATTTTTCCGAAATGAGCCTGCTGCTGATAAATGACGGCCAGAATATGACGGAGCTGGGTCTTACAGGCATTCTTCAAAATTTATATACTGAGGATTTAATATCTCCTTTAGTTTGTGCCGCTATCCATGCCGGGCCTTATCGTAAAATGGAGTATGGAGTGGCTTCGCAGGCAGATTATTCAGGCTTGGGAGCGAAAGCAGGATTCTATTCGTCGTTTGTGCTCCGGGAATTGCTTCCTTTTATAAGGGATACATACAAAATGATCACATTTAAAGAGCGGGCTTTTGCCGGTTTTTCTCTCGGGGCTTTGATGGCCATGGATATTGTTTTCCATCATCCGGAAAAATTTTCAAAGGCCGGTTTGTTTTCAGGCTCCTTCTGGTGGCGCAGCTTAGACCAGGAAGATAAAAATTATGATGATAACCTGCACCGCATCATTCACCAGGAAATAAAAAATGGGAATTATAACCGTGGTATGAAATTCTTTTTTCAATGTGGTAATAAGGATGAAACAGCAGACCGGAATAATAATGGTATTATCGACTCTATTGATGATACCATGGACCTGATAAAAGAATTACGGGCAAAAGGATACCGGGAAAATGATATTCATTATATGGGTATGCCAGAGGGCGAACATAATTTCAATACCTGGGGCAAAGCTTTTCCTGAATTTTTGAAATGGGGATGGCCGAAAAGGAAAGTAAGAACTCAAAAATAAAATCCGGAATTATTCTCTCTTGTTTCAGCAAATGAAGATCTGCTTCTTTTCAATTTTTTTTATCGTTTGAATAAGACCAGCATTGCAGAGAAGGCTATTTACCTGATAAGAGTCACCAACCCTTTTTTAAAAAAGGGTTTGCCTGTATAATCTTTTCCTTTTACCATCCACACATAGGAGCCGGTTGCCTGGGGCTGACCCTGGAAATTTCCATTCCATCCTTTGTCAAGCGTGGTTGTAGCAAAAACTAATTGTCCCCACCTGTTAAATACCTGGAAAAAATCTACCTGCTGAATGCCGGCACTTATTAATCGCAATTGATCATTTTTGCCATCAGCATTAGGAGTAAATGCAGTTGGGATAAAAACGGAAGGAGGCCCTTCAAATACCGCGATGGTCATGGTTGAAGTGTCAGTACATCCTGCTTCATTTTTTACTGTTACCGTATAGGAAATTTTATTAGTTGGAAAAGGGATGAGAGCAACCGGATTAGATATATCCGGTTTTGTCAGGTAGGTAGGTGGGTACCAGGTATAAGAACCCCCTCCCTTCGCTTCCAATTGCAGGGGTTGATTTATTACTACTGAAGTATCATTGCCGGCAAAGGCATTCACTTTCGGTAATACATAAACAATTACTGTATCTGTAATGGGTTTAGGGCAACCTTGCGGATCAGTGGCTGTTAAAATAAATGTAGTGGTTTGTACAAGGGTTGCTGAAGGAGATAATGAATTTGCATCCATTAAAATTTGCGATGGCATCCAGTTGAATTTTTGTACACTGCTGAAACCCTTTAACTGTACAAAAGAATGATAGCATATGGTTGTGTCTTTACCGGCATTTATTTCAGGGTAAGGCAAAGTAGTAACGTGGATATTTTTTGATTGACTGCATCCACCCGTCATGGCATTTACAGTAAATGAGGTTGAAGCGGGTACTTTTATGAAAGGTGATTTTACAGAAGGATCCCCAAATAAATGAGCGGGAGTCCATGAATAAGTTAATGCATCCGAGTTGATAGAAAATTGAACAAAATCATTTTGACAAATAATGGTATCCTTCATTACTCTTAATTGCACCGAATCTGTTACCCTCACCACAACTGAATCCATATTCCGGCATCCTTCATCAGTAAGAAAAGCATAGTAGGTGGTTGTGCTGGCTGGAAATACAGAAGGAGATGAGGAGGATTGATCGGATAAAAAAGCTGCCGGCGTCCATTCGTATATTCCAGGCGCATCTGCACGCATCCGCAGGGTATCTCCTTTGCAGATCAGGGTATCTTTAAATGCTAATTGTAAGGGTGGTTTATCTGTTATGGTCAATATCCTGCTCGCAGTATCCACGCATCCTTTTGATGTGGTAACTTTTAAGGTTACCAACCGGGTACCGGGTGAATTATACTGGTAGGATGGGTGTTGCTGACCACTAGTATCCGGGGTGGATGATGGGTCTCCAAAATTCCAGTTCCAGGATTGGATGGATCCATATTTTGTTATTGAAGCATCGGTAAAAAAGGAAGGTTGTTCTATGCAAACTCCCCTGTTTGAAAATCCCGCTTTCGTACCCGGATATACCCGGGCTAAGGCAACGGTGCTATCGGAACAGGATTGTCCCTGGTTGATGACCAACTTAACAAAGTATATTCCTGTGTCGGGAAAAGTATATTCCGGTGATCTCAGGGTGGATGAAAAAGCAAGATTGTTTTCCTTGTCAGTAATTTCCCAATATTGCGTACGGATCAAATTGTTTTGTACCAGGTTTGAAAGTGATAATGTTGATGTAGTACTACAAAGAAGGTATTCGGGTGGTAATACCGCCGAGGCTGATTCACAACCCGTAATTTTTATTTGTAGGTCTTTACGCTGTGTCGCAATAAGTTTTCCATTCCTTATTTCATCTACACAAACGGTAACTATATAGATTCCTTCCACCGGCGCTATGCCGGTTATCAGTCCTGTAGATGAATTAATCGTTATTCTTTGTCCCAGTGGGGAGATGGAATTATATCCGTTTCCATAGGGTACTGTTAAATAGGGTGGCGCAGTAGGTGGGTTTATATTCTCAGCATCCGCAATAGTTCCGGTTTTAAAGGCCTCACAAAAACGATATTGTAATTTATCTCCATCTGCATCCTGTGCTGCAAAACTGTAACTAAGGGGATGATTGGCACACACCAATACCAGGTCATTTCCTGTAAATGTGGCGCTGCTGTTTGTTGGGCCATTTATAGCATGTTGCGTTCCCGGAATTTCTACAGTATAAGTGGCGCCTATATTCCCATAACCCGGTTGAAGATTATTTATCCCCTGCACCCTGTAAATTACCTGGCTGCTTAATATATATCCTTCTATATTTCCCGGGAGAGTAATAGTGGTATTAAAATATCCTACCTCGTAACATACCGCGGGAGGATTTAAAATGCAGGGATCAAATTGAGATAAACTCAGAATTCTTTTAAAAGCGAGGGAAACATTTACGTCTTTAATGCCGGCATAGGTTTCCCTGTTAAATACGGATATAATCGTGCTGTTATTGATTTCTCTGCCACCCTCACAAATGCGGTATAATTTAAGAGTAACATCATATGTGTATTCCCCGTTGGATACCTTCACAAAAGTATATAGCATTTCACCACCGCTTATATGGCCTGAAAAGGCTTTATATGAGATGGACATGAAAACAAACCATATCATTAGTCTTATTCGCAAATAGCATGTATTACCTACAGATGAGATTCTACTAAATTTACGATTAACTAACAGATCTGGTTGTCGGGTAGCCTACTTTGTTTTTGCTGATCCAGGTATTTAATTATTTGCGGGAAGACGATAACAGAAAAAACTGAATATTTATAAATGAACCAAATGATTTCAATAATTTGTAAATGATCGGATTAAAATTTCCATCCTATACCCACCAATGGTAATTTATCTTCTTCAGAGGCGGCATAGGTAAATGTGAGAACAAGTCTTCGTAGTGGAGATATCCAAAATCCAGCTCCATATCCACTAAGCCATTTTGTACTGGCGTCGGTGTCAGACCATATACGGCCGGTATCATAAAAGGCCAATAATCCCAATGAACCGGGAAATAAGTAGGTTTTGAAATTAGTTAACCGGAGTCTTAGCTCAAGGTTATTGTAAATTTTAGAATGGCCGGCAAAACGGTTCTTACGATATCCGCGCAGGTTATCTTCGCTGCCCAGGTATTGGGCCTGGTAAAATTCAAAATCGCCAAAGTTATGACCACCACCTGTGCGGTTGGCCAATATGAGGATATTTTTTACCAGTGATAAATAGATACTAATACCCGAATTAAGTTGTGTTACCTGGTATTTATTATCCTTCAGTCCTGAGAGATGGCGGACGGATGTATGCCAGTAAATTCCTTTCTGTGGAATGATTGCATTATCCCGGGTATCGGTAGTTAACGTAAACTGGCCACCAAAATAGGATTGCTTGGCAAAGGCAGTTGACGGATCGATTCCACTGGATGATACTGATTGTACAATAAAACGTCCCCTGTTATTTTTGTCAGTTGAATCCATATCATAAAACTGGAATGTTGGGCCCAATGTCATGATCACTTTTTCAGAAAAATTTTTCCGGAGTAACAGTGAAATATCCCCTAATCTGTAACGGGTACGGTAATACCTGAATTTCCCGGGTTTTGATTTATCGTAAATGGTGGCATTACCATAACCAAAAAAGTTGGTGATGGTAGGTGAATTAATATCTGTTTCAAATAAGAGATCAGAATTTCTACCAAAGACGCTGATAAATTCCGCATTATAGCTGAAGTTAAAAGCTTTACTTGCCAATGCATGGTTAAGTGTGATAGTATGGCTGTTCTTATAGGGTGTTTTCCGAAAGCCATGGCGAATGATCTTCATGTATCCGCCGAGGTAAATACCGTCGTCCGGGTTATACCCAACAGAAACAAAGGGAATAATTTGGTTATACTTATAATATAAGGGGTCATAAGAATTGACGATAGAATCGTTGGCCATTTTATTTTTAAATGGCCCGGATAAAATATTATTTCCCCGCTTTTCATCATACACAATGACGCCATCACCTGATGAGGCAGAATTTTGGAATTCATCTTTTCCTTTTCCACCAATCAACCTGATCTTTATTTTATCATTACTTCCATTAACGATGAATTTGTCATCCCCGCCAAAACCATACAACCTGATCTCTTCTGTAACCTGCGGATCAAAAGTTCTTTCATACATCTTGATAGAGCTATCCCCGGCTTTATCCAATTTATAAACTTTTAAAAATACAGAACCATCCTCACGGCGGGTAATATCAAATACTTCAGTTTTATTGCTGGCCAGCACATCAACCTTTTCTCCCAGGAAGCGGTAATATTCCATTACTTCCCTGCCCAGGTAGTTACGTCTTTGTTTTAAAATACTAATGATCTTGTTCGCCGAGAAATGTCTTATTTCTTTGGGTTGCTGCGCCATTGCATTTTCAAAAACGCTGTCCGTCATTTGAGAAATAAATTTATCGACAGCGGATTTCCAGTCCTGTTCATTGAGCCCGTTCAAGAAAAATCGGTCTAAGTTTCTGGCGGCAAAATTAAAACGATTGATATTTTTTGTCTGGGGTTTCAGCCCTTCCAATTGTGGAACCAACCAAGGCCATTGTGCAATATGGGGAACCACGCCCTGGTTTACGTAGAAAGCCTGGTCCCTGTCTTTTGGAATGGGATAAAACAATTTACCTTTTTCTTTGTCAATGGCACCCCATTCCCATTGTCCTTCATGTCGGTCAAAGTCCATTACAAACATATCCAGGATCCTGGCCCGAAGTAAGGCTTGCTGATCAACAGAATTGTCATTATCCTCCTGTAACTTTTTTACCACATCTTCGGTATCATATCCTTTCTGTACCGTATCGGGAATTTTTTCCTCCAAATAGGCAAGCAGATTACCAAACTCTTTCCGAAACTCTCCTAATCGGGGATCATCCGGAATATAAAATAGTTTCACTTTCAGATAGGGTACACCGGCTGCTTCGGCCAGGAGAGGAATGGATAAGGCAGAATATGGATAAGAAGCCGAAATGCCATCCGCTACCAGGTCTTTCGCAGCTTCACTTTGCAGGTCACCGGGCAAAGTTTTGCTTGTGATAAATTTTTGAATAGAACGGAAATTATATTCTGTGCCTTGCGGATCTACCATGCGAAGGGAACGGGTCTGTTTGCCACCGCCCTTTTTTTCAGGTTTAAGACCGCCTTTTTCGGTAGCCAGGTTGACAACCGGAACCCGGATAGGGGTTGTCCATTCCTTCCTGTAATTAGAACCCATCCAGAACGACCGGGCATTACTGATCTTGAAGTCGGAAGAACCAGCTATTGATATAGAATCACTGCCAGGCTGGGCAAAACAATCCGCTACAGGAATAATTAATAAAAGATACCGGAATAATTTCATCTGATGTTGTTTATTGGTTACCCATAACACCACCTTCCTGTTTTATCAATTTAAGTTACAATTTTTATGGCGAACAGGTATGTGGCTGGAGTAAGCATGGCAATTTAAACAAATGTCGTGCTAATTATAGCCGGTTAGGGATTTGCAGGGAACAACTGTTTTATTGCCACTAATTTTATTGCTAAAAATAGAGGAGGTTTAAGAAATGGGTGGCTAATTTGAAATTGAACAGTCGGTTTAAAATACATTGTTTTATTTTCAGGATGGATAGTTTCTTGTCTATCCTTATATTAAAAATGGTTATCAATCCGGAGGTTGTTGGTTATTATAACCTGCAACAATTGTAAAATGTAGTAAAGTAATTTACCCGTTATCCTTTAAGTCAGTATATTCCTTAGTAGTAAACAGGCATTTGCTTTGCAGTTCAAAAAATAAACAGCCATTCATGCAAAGATTCAAATCTTTTTATCATTTTTTTTTCCTGGCTGTTGTATTCTACCCGGGCATGTCCCTTTATGCGCAGATAGATACAGGAAAAAAATTATCCCTCGACAGTATTATATTAAGGCAAAAGGGAATTATTGGTAAACTTGCTCAAAATTTATTATCCGATTCAGCAACCGAAAATGTGCGGGTCCTCTTGCGGACGGACAAACCTTTTCAACGATATAAGGGCCGGATTATCCGGAATATTAATATTGACGTTTTGGAATTTGGTTCAACTAAACCAGATAGTACAAAAAAAATTAAGAGAAGGCTTAGAAAAATTTCCAATGCCCTTCACCACAGAACGAGGGACTTTGTGATCCGAAATAACCTCTTTTTTTCCACCAATCAGAAACTAGTGCCCAGCATTCTGGGAGATAATGAACGACATCTCCGTGATCTTCCTTTTACACGGGATGCAAACATCAGGGCGGTGCCGGTAAAAGGAAGCAGAGATTCTGTGGATATAGTGGTTACAACAAATGATGTTCTCTCCATTGGAGGAAAATTCCGGATGCATAATACGGAAAGCGGTTCATTTTCTTTACGGGAAGATAATTTTGCAGGCTATGGAGACAGGGTGCGGGTGCAAAGTCTTATTGATATAGAAAGGGCGGAGAAATTTGGTTATGGCTTTGATTTTATAAAAAGAAATATACTGGGTTCCTTTATTAACGGGGAAACCGGGTTTACAAATTTTGATAAGACTATCAATAATGGAAAGCGGGAAGAAAGAGTAACCTACCTGCGGTTGATCAGGCCCATGGTCAACCGGTACATGCGGTGGACCTATGGGTCTGAACTGGAATGGCATCAATCCCAAAATTTTTACAATAAAGACTCTGTTTACCTGGCGGATTTAAAATATAAATATAATATAGTTGACGCCTGGCTTGCACTAAACATTGATGCCGCAAGGGAGGATAATTTTTCTGAAAAGACCAGGTTGCGCCGCTTAATTGGTTTAAGGGTAGTACAGCAAAATTTTAAGGAGAAGCCTTTCAAATATACCACCATGTATAATTATAGGTATGCTGATCTGAAAGCTGTATTGGGATCTTTTTCAATTTTCAGGCAGGATTTTTATAAAACGCAATATGTGTATGGTTTTGGAAGAAATGAGGATGTACCTGAAGGTATGGAAGGCGCATTTACCGCAGGGATTACAAAAAAGGAAGGTCGGGAAAGGCTATTTGCCGGTCTCAATTTTCAGCGGTATTATTTTACGGGTAATCTGCATTATTTCAATTACACTTTTCGGGCCGGCAGTTTTTTCTATAAGAATAAAATAGAGGATATCGACTTGCTGGCAAGTGTTGATTATTTTAGCCGTCTTCATCATGTCAACAAGAAATGGAAACAACGCTTTTTTTTCAGGGGAAGTGCCACCCGGCAGTTCAATAGTTTATTAAATGAACCTGTACGGCTCGACAGCGAATTTGGCCTTCGGGAATTAAGGAGTGACACAGCCAGTGGCAATTTGCGTTTTACAATAAAAGGGGAATCCGTTTTTTTTAGCCCATGGTCAGTATTTTTTTTCAGGTTTGCTCCTTTTGTTTTCGGACATGCGGCTTATCTTAATTTAAAAACACATAATATATTCAAACCTGAGCTATATGCCGCGTTAGGGGGTGGCCTTCGTATCCGTAATGAAAGCCTGATATTCGGTACCACCGAATTCCGGGGCATGTATTTTCCCAGGAAAAATTTTCGTAATGAGAGCTGGAGAGTAGAAGTGAATACGAATATCCGGTTTAAATATAACCAGGATATTATCAGGCGACCCGATTTTGTATCAGTAAACTGATATTTCTTCTGGCTTTTTTATTATTTGCAATTTTATATCTGCTATTAACAATCATCCGTATAAGAATGGGTTGAATGTAGTGTTTTAGCTCCTTAGTTTTCCCACGCCAATAAAAATATTTATTTACTTACCCTTTTTGTAAATTGAAAGACACTATTTTATTAAAAGCAGTGCTTTCTTTACCGCTAAAAAATTATGAAAAAGATTTTTCTATTGTCCTTGCTGGTAGCAGGTCTGGCCTTTGCCGCCTGGTATCTTTTTATTAAGGAACCCGTTTTTAAGGCAACGGATGGTTTCCTCGTAAACCTGAATGATAAAGCGGTGATCATAGAAGGATATGATCCCGTAGCTTATTTTACAGACAACAAACCAGTGATGGGGATTGAACAATATTCTGCTCAATTCGAAGGAGCCACTTATTGGTTTGTTTCAGCAGAGCATGCAGAATTATTTAAAAAAGAACCAAAAAAATATGCACCGCAGTATGGAGCATTTTGCGGGTATGCTGTGAGCATCGGTAAATTAAGACCGGTAGATCCAACTATATACCAGGTAGAAGATGGTCGCCTGATTCTCCAGCATACACGTGAAGCTTATGATCTTTTCAATAAAGACCTTAAAGGAAATACAGCTAAGGCTGATAAGAACTGGCCCGGCATTGTAGAAACTCATGTTGGCAGGAAGCTGGATTATGACAAACCTGCCCAACAGGTGGTATCAGTCAATTAAGTACAGTTCTTTACTATGCTGGTTTTTGTAAGTAGCCCGACAGATGCCGGGCTTTTTTGTTTCTATACTGTTTCATTTGTAATGCAATGGACATTGAACGGAGCCTTGATGTAGTTTCTTTGTTCTCACAAAAACGATAAAATGGAAACAAAAGTGAAGGCTCTGAAAGTGGAGCAGATGAAAAAAGAAAAGGCAAGGGAGTACAGCCTGTTCAAATTTGTATTCACGGCGATGGTTTTATTATTTATACTTTTTACCGTCATCGGTGCACATGCACAGCAGGAAAAAAGGATATTTAATAATTTAAACAATGAAGGAGTCATTCTTGACGGATATGATCCGGTCGCTTTTTTTACAGACAACAAACCAGTAAAAGGAGATGCTAAATATCAATACTCCTATGACAAAGCAATTTATTATTTCGCTTCGCAGGCCCATCTCGATCTTTTTAAAGCTGCGCCGGAAAAGTACAGACCGGATTTTGGAGGCTGGTGCGCTTATGCAGTTTCATTGGGAAGAGTAGCGCCTATCGATGTAAATACATTTTCAATTGTCAATAACCGCTTGGTTATTCAGCATAATCAAAGAGCGGTAAACGGATGGAACAAGGACGTGCAGGGCAACCTGGCCCTTGCTGATAAATACTGGCCAAAAGTTGCGGATAAAGGAGGCAAACAAATTACAACGGATGCTGAAAAATATTTTCTGAATAATACAGACCCGGAGGGAGTAACATTACAGGGTTATGATCCCGTAGCTTATTTTACCCAAATGAAAGCAGTAAAGGGCGATCCGAAATACATGGCCCGGTATAATGGAGCAACTTATTGGTTTTCTTCTGAAGAAAATGCAGCCATGTTTAAAGATCATTCTGACATGTTTGCACCACAGTATGGAGCCTTCTGCGGATATGCTATGGCACTGAATAAACTTCGTCCCATCAATCCTGAAATATTTGATATAGTTGAGGGCCGACTGATACTTCAACATTCCGAAGACGCCTATATGAGATTTCACAAGGATGTTAATGGGTTTGTATCAAAGGCCGATACAAACTGGCCTGGCCAGATTAAAAAGCATGCAGGTAAAAAAGTAAAGTTTGACAAGCCGGCCACTCCTGAAAAAAGCTAACCCGGCTATTTTTTGATAAAAATTTAAATAATAAAAATAAAATTAAAAATGAAAAAGTTATTTCTTCTTACCATTTCCCTTTTGCTGATACTTGGTATCAATGTATTTGCAGGTAATATAAATGATCCTGTTAATAAGGCAGTGCAACGTGCTTTTAGTACAGATTTCAGCGATGCTGTAAACGCATATTGGACCAGGGCAAATGAAGCATTCAAGGTTTCCTTTACAAAAAACAATACCAGTTATGCAGCTTACTACACAGAGCAGGGTGAATTATTAGTTACTGCCAGGATCATTTTCCATGAGCAATTGCCTTTGCCTGTGGCGAAGGCTTTGTCAAAAAAATATACCCGCAATGATATTATTGGGATACAGGAATATAATAATGGTATAGATCCGAGTTACTATTTTATTCAAACGAGCACAGAAAAAAGAAGAGATATTTTGAAATTCTATTCCAATGGAATATTTGAAGTGCTGAAACAAAAAAACGGGAAATAAAAAAGATAATCATTTATAAAATGGATTTATGATAACAAATAAAATAGCAGCCGTCCTTTCATTTACTGCCATGGTAATGCTGGCATCTGAAACTAAGGCGCAAACAATTGTTGCAAAAAACATTTCACTTGAAGCTGCAAAAAAAGTGGCGACGGAAGCCGTAAAATATGCCAGGGCAAATAATTCGCCCGGTGGAGCTATTGCCATAGTGGATAATGGCGGAAATCTCGTTTACCTGGAAAGATTGGACGGAACATTTCCAGCTTCCTCGGAAGTATCAATCAAAAAAGCAAATACAGCCGCATTGTTCAAAGCACCTTCTGCTAAGTTGGAAAACTCTATTAACGGAGGAAGGCAGGCATTGATAACAGTGGGACACACCTTTTTGCAAGGTGGTATTCCCATCATGGTTGATGGCCAGGTAGTCGGCGCAATTGGGGTAAGCGGGGCTGCCAGTGCACAGCAGGATGAAGAAATTGCTATTGCCGGCAGTAAAATAAAGATTGACTAATGCTGCTGCTACTAAGTCTTTATTTATACCGCAGGGTTTTTCCACATAAGGACAATAAAGATTTCCATCTGGCAGGGATAATCAGGCGGTGTTGTTTTACTAAAAAGATCAGGAGTTACAAAAATGTTTTAACATCATGAGCAGGTTATATTTTTTTCTAAAAATTTATGCATTAATATTTATTTTATTGATGCTGGCAATATTTGCCTTTACGCAGGAAACGAGGTTACTTGCCGTTGATAAGCCACAGGCCATTGCTGATCTGCGTACTGTTGAGGGAGCTTCGTTGGTCAATGCGAAGTGGTACGTGCAACCCGCACATATTTTGGAAAAAGAGTTTTTTTTGCCCGGCCCGCAAAAAGGGGGAGGGGACGCTTTGCCATTATATCCGACTGGCCGGTCTATTCCATCTCATAGTTTACACCCCCAGGTAGGAGCGGAAGATTTTGACGCCGGGTTTAAAGATATTAAATCCACCGAACTGGAGAGCAGGCAGGGGACCGGTTTGTTTTCCTTCGTGTGGTACAAAGTTGAGTTAACAATTCCTGCCCAAATAGGGAAATTAAATACAGCAGGCACTACAGCAGTATTTGAAATAGTGGTAGATGATTACAGCGAAATTTGGGTAAATGGAAAACAAATGCTCGGTTTTGGCCAGGCCGGCGATGGAGCCATTGCCGGATACAACACAAGGAACCGGGTGATACTTACCGAAAATGCAATGGCCGGTGAAAAATTCAACATAGCGATATTAGGTATCAACGGAGCAATTGGAAAGTTGCCGGACAATTATATCTGGATAAGAAATGCAGTCGTTGATTTTTACAAAAACGGCTTACCGTTTAATCCGAATTGGAAAGACATTGGTAAAATTTATTCGATTGATGAAAGACTGAATTCTATTATTACCCCCGGAACAAAAGTGGAAAAGATTGCTGACGGATTTTCTTTTACAGAAGGACCGGTTTGGCACCCGGATGGATATTTATTATTCAGTGATCCAAATACAAATACGATCTATCGGTATAATCCGGCCAATCACAATGTAACGGTTTATATGAGTCATAGCGGATATACCGGAGCGGATATAGGCGACTACGGACAACCGGGGAGCAATGGTTTGGTTATTGATAAAGAGGGACGGTTGATTATTGATCAGCATGGTAACAGGCGTGTGGTACGAATAGAGAAGAAAGGGCCTGTTACTATACTTGCTGATAATATAGACGGGAAACGTTTCAACAGTCCCAATGATATTGTATTACGTAGTGATGGTACCATCTATTTCACGGATCCTCCTTATGGCCTTCCCGGATTTTTCAAGGATTCCAAAAAAGAACTCGATTACCAGGGCGTCTTTATGATCAGAAATGGAAAGGTACAGGTGGTATCAAAAGATTTGGGAGGACCCAATGGAATCGCTTTCTCCCCCGATGAAAAATATTTGTATGTCACCAACTGGGATACCAGGAATATTCATCATACTAAAACATTATGGCGATATGAAGTATTGCCTGATGGAAGGCTGAAAAATGGAAAAATATTTTATGATTTCAGTTTTACCGAAGATGAGGAAGCATTGGATGGAATGAAAGTGGATAAACATGGAAATCTTTTTATATCCGCTCCGGGAGGCCTTTGGATATTGAGTGCCGAAGGGAAATTACTTGGAAAAATGATCACACCAGAAAGACCCGCCAATATGGCTTGGGGCGATGAAGACGGAAAGACTTTATACATGACAGCTCATAGTAGTTTATATAAAGTCAGGGTGAATACCGGGGGAAAATTCTCCTGGCACTAATACAGAAGGTGATTTAAAATGGGAATGAATTTAGGTAAACAAACAAACAAACCATGAAAAGAGAATTGATTTTGTTTTTGATTATTGTCCTTACAGGAAGTGTTTCAGAAATAATAGCCCAGGACAATCGCAGGGTGTACTTTACCACTGGTGCGGGTTTAATAAAATCGCCGGGATCGTTGCACCATGTTTTTAAGCCTTCCATTGCATTTAATTCGGGAATTGAGCTTGAGAACAGTAAAAATTGGTTTGTTCAGGGCACCCTTGATTTTAATTCGTTAAAGTATAATCAGCGAATAAAGGAAGACGGATCTCCTTATCTTTTTACAAACACCAACAGTTCCCTTGTAATGGGAGCGGTAAATGGAGGTAAGAATTTTATCTTTGGTCAGGCCAAGTGGTTTACCTCGGTGTATACAGGGGTTGGCTATTTGAATATTGGAGAACCCAGGTTGATACAACTTAGCGAAAATAAAATCAGGCAAGAGGTTTCAAGAAAAGGAAATGTGTTTGCGAAAGCCGGAACCAGACTGGGATATAAGACGGAAATAAAATGGTTGCAAACAATTTACTTTGACGGTTCATGGTGGAAATCGCCATTGACAGTGCAGGGATCCAGGTTAAGTGGTGTGTCTCTTTTTCTTGGGGTGAGAATGACAATGAAAAAATAACCGATACAACTTTGTATAGAAAGCAGAATTTTTTAGAAAGGGAAGATATTTACCATAAAAAAAGCATATGTCAAAAATTGCAATCGTAACCGGGGCTTCCGGCAACATGGGCCAGGCCGTAGTTAAAAAATTTATTGATGAAGGATATAAAGTTATAGGCACCGTGGTACCCAACGATCCCGTGCCTATGGATTTTCCCCCTGACAGTTTTGAAAAAATAATAGTGGATTTAATGAATGAAGAGGATTCAGCTAAATTTATAAACTCCATTATTGATAAGCACAAAAATATTGATGCTGTTGTGCTTACAGTTGGTGGATTTGCCATGGGTAAAATTGCTGACACTTCAACAACAGATATGGTAAAGCAATACAAATTAAATTTTGAGACAACTTATAATGTGGCACGACCCGTTTTTGTACAGATGATGAAACAACAAAACGGGAGGATATTTATTGTTGGTTCCAGGCCCGGAATGGATGCAAAAAATGGCAAGGGCATGGTAGCATACGGATTAGCCAAGTCTTTAATATTCCGTTTGGCTGAATTAATGAATGATGAAGCGAAAGGGAAAAATGTAGTTACCAGTGTGGTAGTACCCAGTACTATTGATACTCCCCAAAACAGAAAGTCTATGCCGGATGCAGACTTCAAAAATTGGGTGAAGCCAGAACAAATTGCCGGAACAATTTTTTATCATTGTACGGAAGAGGCCGGTGCCCTGAGGGAGCCCGTGATCAAAGTTTATGGTAATTCTTAGTGTAGGGAAAAATTATAGAATTAATCGCCGGTAATGAGCTTTCCCATTTTAGAAAATAAAAAAGTATTGATCACTGCGGGGCCTACCCGGGAAGCGATTGATCCTGTTCGCTATGTCAGCAATCATTCATCTGGAAAGATGGGTTATGCAATTGCCGGCAAATTCTTGCATCGGGGTGCAGAAGTGATCCTGGTATCTGGTCCTGTAAATATTCAATTGCAACATCCCCGGTTGAAGATCGTAGCTATAAGTTCTGCTTTAGAAATGTATAACGCCTGTTGTGGTTATTTTGAGGAAATTGATATAGCCGTTTTTGCAGCAGCTGTAGCGGATTACCGGCCGGAAAAAATAGCAAAGCAAAAAATCAAGAAAGAGGATGCTTCTTTTGTTATAAGGATGGTAAAGAATACTGACATAGCTTTTGAATTTGGAAAAATAAAATCCCCGAAACAACTCTCTGTTGGATTTGCACTGGAAACCCATGATGAACTTACCCATGCCATCGGCAAACTAAAGAAGAAGAATTTTGATTTGGTAGTATTAAATTCAATGAATGATGACCAGGCTACCTTCGGTTATGATACTAATAAAGTCAGCCTGATAGGTCCTGGTCTGAAACAAAAAGATTTTGCATTAAAATCGAAGGATGAAGTGGCTGTTGATATTGTTCATGAAATCATTTCTTTACTATTGCATAAAAGGCAGCAAGACCTGGTAATATTTCCCTGATATCATTTTATATGAGCACAATTCGAAATTTCAATAAAACAGGCATCAGGTTAACGCCTTGACCATATCATAGTTTTCCATATCATTATGCCAGAAAGTGGAGATAAACTGGTAGCCGTTTTTCTTATAATAATGAACTGCTTTTGTATTTGAAGCTTGAACGCCGCCCCAAAGCAGGATATGGCGAATTCCTTTACTCTTTAATTCATTTTCTATAAAGTGGAGCATAGCAGTACCAAGACCCGAGCTTTGCCAGGCATCTGCCACGGAAGGTGCAAATGTTACCGTGCTATCTTTTGGGTAGGTTTGATTTCGCTGTTCATAACGTTGCCGGTCTTCTTCAATCAATCCTTTTTTGACAAGCATATAAGCCACCGTATCATGAGCAGATTCGTTCGTTGCTATAAAACGGAAAATGTCATTGTCCGGATTATCAAAAATGTTATCAATGGTTGTCCTGTCGAAAGAATGCGGGCCAAACCGGGACCTGCTTTCAGGAGATAAATTTTGAAGGTAGTTGTATAACGATGTTTTATCACTTTGCATGAGTGATCTAATTGTTACAGTTTTCTGGTTCAAAAGAGTTATGTTCATTTTGAAAATTTTTTAAAGATCAGTTCTCTGAAAAAAAAGACTATCTGTGACCAATAAGTAGTTATTATTGAAAATTTATTTTTCAACCGGCCCGCATGAAATGGTTTGATCGTTTAACTTAAACCAACTTAAGCCACCGGTTCTTTTGATTGAATTCTTATTTACGTATAAAATAATCCAGTCGTCAAATTGTACGGCTCTTGCTTTAAGGGATACTGGTTCGGCTACATGATCTTTTAATGCGTCATTCATTTTTTTTCCGTTCTCATCTAAAAGGAGATAGTAATCAGACTCGTCTTTTTCATTTTTTACCCAAAATACAGGACTCATGCCACCGGCTATGCAGCGGATGGCGCAATCGCGATGGGGCTTGCCATGACCAGGCTTCATTACTCCAAAATAGCACTTGGGATCCAGTACTTCACCTGTTAACTGAACTGTTCCCAATTCTTTTATTAAGGGAATAGAATGTACAGCTTCTGTTTCTCCTACCTCTATCAATGGATCATCATTTTTATCTATCTGGAGCAATGTTTTTCCATCGCTGTACAAAAGAGTTCCCCTGATCGTTATTTCCTTTTTATCGAGAATGGTATTATTTGTTTTCTCCAATTCAGCTATGGCTGCTTCTGCTCCAAATTTTCCATAACCAGTTAGTGGCATTGTAATAAATGAGGAATTACCAAAAGCATCTTGTTGCGTCATTACTTTTAGCGATGGCACAGGGAATTGCCTGTAAATTCCTTTTACCTCTGTTAGCTGGCCAAATTCAAAACCGGAAGTGGAAAATTTTCGTTGCTGCAGCGCTAATACAATTCCGGTTGTAACGACAAGAATAAGTATAGCGATAACCACTTTACGAATATGGGCTGCAAAGCCATCCGGCGCCTTCGGCATCCATCCGATATAAAATTCGTTATCCTTCATAGCTTTTTATTCCTGGGTTATTAATTCTGTTTTCTTATTCATGATTGTTGCTCCTGTTCTTTCGGTTCCCTCCGGGAATGGCTTTGGATTCAGCCATACTTTGCCTCCGGCAATCTTAAGATCATAGGTATTTACTTTTTCTTTGAAAGGTGGTGGTGACTGCCCGTTATGCGGCAAGTACTGGTATCCATGCCACGGACAAGTTATGCAGCCATCCAGTATTTTCCCTTCACCAAGGGGACCACCCTGGTGCTTGCATACATTGTGGATGGCAAAAAGTTTATTCTCGTGCCTGTAAACAGCGATCCTTTCCTTATCTATACAAAATATTTTAGCCCTGCTTTCATGAATATCATTCACGTCACATACGGCAACAAACCCTTCCTGTTGCAAAGCAAAGTTCATGTTGTCAATCTGTTTTTCTTTGTGGGCGGCCGCCAGGTGTAATGAGACTAGTGAAACAGCCCCGGTGAGGATCATGAGCACAAATACCGGGTTTTTTTCCAGTTGTATCACGCCCAGCATTACATGCATCACTACCAAAAAATAGGCGAGGTAAACAAACATGTGCAATGTCTTCCAAACTTTTGGTGAAAGATTATGCAGCCAGAAGTCGTGGCTGGTAATGGCCATCAAAAAAAAGATGATTAAAGCAAAAAAGCCCAATGCCTGGAAGGGAAATGCCGGAAGGGAGCCAAAGTTTGTATTTGAAGTAAATAAGGATACCAGCGGATGAGTATTACTTAACGCATGAAATTGGAAAATACTAAACACGCCATGAATTAATGCCATAGTAAACATAGTTACACCCAGGTGTCTGCGATTGTATAATAAGGGAAGAAATTTTTTATTCAGGCGGGATAACGGACCGATGGCCAGTATCACATGCAATAACAATACCGCCAGTGTAGATGTACTGCGTATAAGGAGGGTTTCGAAAGTAACTTCCTCATTAAATATCCATGTCAGCGACATAAACAAAAAAAGATAGCTGATACAAAAGCCGGCGATCAACCAGTCGTATATTTTTTTTTGCCGGTTCCAGCCTACTGCAGTATATGAAGCACTCATGGTTGAAATTTAATCGTGTCAATAATTTGCTGATGTATAAAATCGTATAGAGTAAGTTGCCATTGCCCGTCTGTTGAGTCTGGATTCATTGGGAATATATAATTTCCTCTTGCCTCTATTCTGCCGATCAATTGTGAATTACCGGGTATAAATACCGAAGTGGCTGCTTCGGATACAGCTCCGCCTGGCAAAGTTTGCGAATTGAATTCAGGGGAAGTTTTATAAATGACTGCAGATGGAACAGAAAGTGCCAGTATATTGTTCCATTCCACCTGCCATTCCGTATTTTCTTTATTTGTTCTTATATTGACGCAATACCCGTTTTTGTTCCTTGCATATTTTATCATGGGTAATAGTTCCGGACTTGTTTGTTTTATTGTTTTTACAGGAACAAAGTTGGGAATTACCAGCCAGGAAAAGATAATTCCCATTGGAAGCATTAAGGCTATTAAATACCAAGCCTGCCTGTGTCTTTTTCGTAATTGTTTGTTCATGAGCCTGTAACTATTCTTACCGGAAGTTTTTTATTTTTTTAATCAGCGGGAAAAACAAAAGTTATTCTTCAGCCGGGTTTATAAACTTTTCTTTTTTATAGCCCGGATCCATTTCGTTAATAGGAACGGCCAGAACACAATTGTACCCGGAATAATAATGATACGAAATCCCCAGCCCGAACCATGTGCTCCTTCATCAATTTTTAAAACGCCTTTAAAAATAAATGGGATAGCGAACAGAACGCCCAATACCAGATAAATGCCAATCACGGTCAATACAAAATTTACTATAATCATTTATTTTGATTTTCGATGACAAGTACACTATTAAAACCATGATAACCATCGGGCACCCGGTAAGGATTATCCACGTCTTCCAGCCACATTTTATCATCTACAAAAAATTTGTAATGATATTTGCCCGCAGGTAGCATGGGGATCGCAATTTTCCAAACCCCTTTTTTGCCTGGCTCCATCAAAAGCACATCTGTGGCCCAGTGGTTAAAACTTCCCGCCAGTGATATTTGTGAAGCACAATCGTGATGCACATAAAATTCGATCATTTTTTTGCGGCCATTTACATACGGCGATGCATGTGGTTTCATGATGTTTTCGCTTTTTAAGGTTTTCAATAATGCTTTTCCTGGTTGAATAACACCAAAGCCCTGTCGTTCTGCTGCCAGTCCATTGATTCGTTTAGCTGTACTGAAAAGAACCTGCCGTATCATAGGAGGTGTAAGATGCGGATCCGCTTCGAGCATTTGAGCAATAACAGCACTGACGATGGGTGCGGCAAAAGAAGTACCATCAACATGCATGTAATGCGGCGAAATATATTTGCAGGCCTTTATACGGTTGCTGATAAAATTCCGTATAAAAGTTACATCATTTTCATGGCCCGAATTGCTTCCAGGAGAAAACGTTTTGCACCAGTCCGAAAATTTTTCAGGTAGATCTTTGTCATTTGTTTTTACCAGGCAATGCAATGCTTCCGATTCCTGTTGTTCTTTTGTTCCGGGCAAAATGGGAGCAGCGATCCAAATGGCCTGTGCCACTAATTCGGGTTTCATCAAATCATCCATTGTTATCCCGAAGGAGGAATGATAAAGAGTTTTTGCTTCGGCCAGTTTATTACCATCATCAATACCACCAACAGCTATTACATTCAAAGAATTGGCTGGTGGTTTTATAATGCCTTTTTCATCATTGCCGACAGCGGCAACGATCACAACACCTTCTTCAATCAATTGCTCTGAAAGTATGTCCACTGCGCTTTGCTTATAGGAAATGGCTTCGTCTGCTCCAACGCTCATGTTAACAATACGAATATTGTATTCCCGATGATGTTGCAATACCCACTCTAATGCCTTTACTATATTGGCGCTGGTTATTTTTCCTTTGTTGTCCTGCACTTTCAATAAAACAAGTTCTGCATTGCTGGCAATTCCCTTATACAAACCTTTGCTTAAAAATCCATTACCGGCGCATACTACAGAAGTCATAGTTCCATGCCACAGAGATGAGGCCTTATTCTGATCTTCGTAGTAACAAGAAACCGGGCTAAGGGTCCGGTTATTCGGAATATCAACTATTTTTTTGATCCTGTTTTTATGGGCGTTCAGATCAGGATGCGGATAAAATCCACTATCAATAAAACAGATGGTGATGCCTTTTCCGGTAAAGCTTTGGTTGGCATCAAGACGAAGGGCCGCTGGTAATATAATAAAGTCATCAATAGACTTAACAGGGAAATAGGGACCAATTTCAGGCAACAATTTATGTTGCATGATCAATTCAGTTTGGTAATAATCTACGCAGCGGCCACAGATGCCATCATGCTCCGCCCAGCCGGGGTTTTGTTCTTTAATTTTTTCTATCACCAGTCTTTCGCCATCCAAATGATATCGATACAATAATTTGTTTACTTCATCATTGCATAAAGGACATATTATAGTTGCATCGGTATTCATTCTACTGCAAAGCAACGAAGGGTTCTTTTTTTTTGGTGTCAGGTGAGTGACGGAATGGACAAAAGAACGGGGAAGAATAAAAGAAAGTTAGCAGGAACAAAAGAGTTTATTAGTTCAAATGAAAGCAGTTCTTTTTTTCAAATGCATCTGCATTAAAAGCTAAACTTATATTCCAGCGATGTCACAAATGAACGGGTCAATCCATCCGGGCGGTTGGCTCTTATAATGAAGGGAGCACCGAGAGAAAGTTCAAAGGAGCTTGTCTTTGTTAGCCTGTAATCCACAAAAACATTTCCATTCATAGTCAACCCGCTGGATTTTGGAATTTCCCTTCGTATTTTACTGGCATCAAGATAAGTATCGTTGCCTTCATGGTAAATAGAAAGCAGGCTGGGGCGAACAGAGAATTTTTCATTCAAATCATAATTATAGGATACCCGAAGTAATACATCTCCTTTCCTGGAAAATTTATTAGTCGGGAAATATTTGTTTGTCTTTGGAACCGAAGTATATTCCTCAGGCAGAAACCGATTGCCGTTAGCCGGGTTTAATGGTTGCTGTACGGCAAGAGTGGCGCCAAAAGACTTAAGCCCATAATTTATCCCCAGTACCAGGTCTGTTGTACCGAGGCTGGTTTGATAGGGCATAGGCAGATGAATTCCCTTTTCAACAATATCGGCTTTATCAAAAGGGATCTTCAAACCCACAACAAATGATTTCTGCCATTTATTTTTAGTGTCGAAGGCATGGTTAACTGACACAAAAAGATCGCCAGGGCCATTTGTATTTGCAAGCTCACCGGATATTTCAGAAAAGCTGATCTTCCCTGTCACGGATGTTTTATAGCTGAGACTTCTCGTGTATTCTATATATTGAGTAAAATTGGATGTGGATCTTTCACCCTTTCCAAATGCGAGACCCAATACTATTTCATTGTTATTTTTATCATCCTTATCATATTTTTCGGTATTATTTTTAAAGGAGTGAATAGTACAAACGCCGGCATCACTGCAACCTTGTGCATTTATTTTTAAAAGAATAAATAAAATGGTGGCCGTAGTGAAGAATATTTTTTTCATCTTTTTATTTTTGTTCAACTCATCTTCCCCCGCAACATGGATTAATAAGTTTTTTTTAATTGAATGAGTTTATTTTTTCTGTGAAATACTTTTATAAAAATTTTATCTTATGCCAATTCTTCCATAATCAGCAAAGCATGACCATCACCGTCTCTTACTATAAATCCTTTGCTCCGTTTTCCATTGCTGCTTTTTAATGTCACCAATTGTTTTGAAAGAATCTTATAAGGACCTGATTTCAGCCGGGTATATAATTTTTCAGCATCATCCACTACCAGGCGGGTTTGCCAGTGCCAGATATCATCGCTTTTTGAATCATTTGGATAAGGCTTGCCGGGACCGGGAGAAAGATATTCCAGAAATTCAATGCCCGGCCCTTTATCGGCCCGGAGACCTGTTATATGTAAACTGGCACCTTCCACAAAATTTAGATGAGCCTGTTCCATTCCCATATTCCAGCTATCGCCTTTACGCATGATGCCCAGCATGTCTTCATAAAATTTTAAACTGTTGTTGGTGTTGCTAACCCCGATAGCTGTATGATCTATGCCCAGGAATAGTTTACCCTTTGCCTGTTGCCATTTGGGCTGGCCTTTTCCTTTTGGAAAAAAAATAAGTTCAAGGTTGTGCATGTCCGGATCATGAAAATAGAAAGCCTTTACCCCGGCCGCAGCTTTATTGCTGGCCGGAATAGTTTGTGGACCGGTAGAAACATGCGTTACCATTTTTTTTCTTAGCAGTTGATATGCTTTTTCCATATCACTGACCACAATTGCAATATGCTGAAAGAACAGATCGTTGCTTTTAGCATCTTCGGGAATACTACGGCCACCACTGGTTAGGTAATCTGTTAATTCAATATACTCATCTCCCAGTTGCATTCTTACGATACGCATCCTGATACCAAAAAGGTCCTGTAGTTGTTCGTAGCTTGAACCATAAACTTCAGTATCGCTTACTTTTTTGAAGCCAAGAACCTCGCTGTAAAATTTGACTGACCGGTCCATTTCACTCACCGTGATGCCGATGGCATCCACCTTCAAAACCTGCGCCCACAGCTGTAGCTGAATAAAAGTTACTAACAATATAATGGCCGGTATTTTTAAAATTTTTTTCATAATTAATTTTTATAAAACAAATTCAAACGGTTCTGGTATTTTTTTCAGGGGAATGATTTTTTTACCCGGGCGTTTTCTTTTGCCGTTCACTTTATTTCTTTTTACAAATAAAAAAAATTCAGCAGCCAGCAGCATAGAGATAACAGGTACTATGAGGTAAATCCAGAATGCGGACCAGGTATTTGCCGGCAATGCACTGGCAAAGGACCGGGCGGGGTTCATCCCAAAACCTGATACGGGACCTGCCAGTATTACCCAGGTACAAACAAGGCATCCCGCGATGATTCTTGTATATTTTTTTAATTTATCATTATCAGAAGTAAACAACACCATACTCATGGTGATAAACGCTATGGCAAATTCCGTTAGTAATGCCCATGCTATTCCTGCTTTGCCAGGAACCGTAACGGCTGATTTCACTGGTTCGTCTGTTAGCAAGTTTCCTATAACAGCCTGCATTATATAAACGGCAATCGTTCCACCAAGAATTTGAAAGAAGATAAAGAACATGGCATCATAACGGCACATTTTGCCTATTCTCAAAAAAGTGATTGTAACTGCTGGATTGATCTGTGATCCGCTTGGTGCAGTCCAGGGCGAATAAAAGATAAAAAGCGCTGTTATTCCCATAGCTGCGCCCATCAGCAGGTTCCTGTATAGTTGCGAAGGTATTGACTGGTACCACAAACTTTTTTCAGAGAAAATCATAGCGCTAAAAAAACAGGCAGAGATCATAAAAATAGCAAGACCCAAAGCCTCCTGCAGGTAGTGCACCTGGTTTTTTTTAAACGAGGCCTTCATTTGCATCAAGCCACTTCTTCCGGTAACGATCCTTATTGGCATTGCTCTCATTATGCAAAAAGAAAAAGATCGCGGGAAAATATCTGTCAGATGATTGACTTAAGAAGGAAAATGACCGGGTGGTTCATAAATCAGAAACCACTCTGAATTTATAGTACTATTTTCTTGAGAAAACTGATCTAAAAAGAATTGGAACGGGCTGGTAAGATCAGTGCGTGATGTATTGAGTTTTTTTTCCTTTTATAAAACCATAACTCAAATCAACAGGAATATAAATTGTGCGGTTAGCTACCGGGTATACATTCAGCAATTCTGGTGTAGTATTTTGCCGGATTTTGGGTAGGCTTACCTGTGTATTTAGAGAATGGGAATTCAATTTATTGGATTCGGTATGTATAGAGTTTAGTTCTTTTTTGGAACCGGGAATATTCTCCATAATTGAAATATCACCGGCCAGGTCTGATCTGAATTTCACTTTCAGTTTGTCACGGTTGTCCTCAATCGGAAATGGCGTTTCAGGGCTGGCCTGGAAAACAAAATTCCAAATTTCATTATTTGGTTCTGGGGTTTTAAAAATGCGATATTTAAGATGACTTTCGTCTACCAGTTCTTCCAGGTTGGAGTCAAATATCCAGAGAAGAATGGGATTTTTTCGTGAATCAATGATCTCTCTTAAAAGGGAAAAGAATTTTGCGGATACAGCAGGGCAGCCTTCGCTGACACAGGCCGGCATATTATTTTCTGTATCGGGAATACAATTCATTGGGTGCAAAACAATATTCCTGGTGCCGGCGTTTTTGTTGGAAGAGTCCAGTCCAGCCATCCGGTAAGCTTCTCCATATTCACCACTATATTTACCCGTAATCTTATAGCGTCCGAGAGAAGTCGCATTACTGCCGGATTCGTTGCTATATTGCTTATCGTAAACGGATTTTCCCTGGCCTTTTCCGTGGGCTACCAGCCCTGACTCTTCTATTTCAAGCGTAACCAGGTTGATCACAAAAAATCTTTTTTTATTGGAACGCATGCCCATATTACTAAGAAATGCATAGGCAGTATCGAACCCGTTTTTTTTCGCATAATATTTTAGCAGCCTGGCATAAAGAATCAACTTATCACTGCTGTAATGCGTAATTCCTTTTTCCGTTTTTGAATTTTTTGGATATACAAAAGAAGTAGTCTTAATCCGGATTAGATTTTCTTCATTTGTTTCGATATTATTTCTCTTAAGTAACCAGCCCTTTTTTAAATCAGGGTCATTATAGTTGAGTTGATCTGAATATATAGTTCGTGCAGACAAGGAATTGATATAATAAGCCGGGTGGGAACTATGATATGTACCTTCAGGCACAGAAGATAGTAGCCTTAAATCAGTTGCAGGATCCAGATCCTTATTTCCGGGGGAAATGTTTTGCTGCAGAGCAAAACTCATTTGACCCATTAGAGGAAAGCTTGCTACCGTAGGTGCAATAGAAAATATAAAATACTGAAGCAGGGTGTAAACTATACCGCTTTTTCTCATAAACAGACATTAAGGAGTGATGGCTGAACTGGAATATAACCTGGCGGTAATTACACAGAAAAGAATGGATCAGGTAAGGTTATTTGGGGATGTTGGTGTGGCTTTTAGTATAGGGGGGTTTATAAAAATAGCCTGCAATTCCTGTATATGCAAGCCTTTTTAACAATAAATTATTGGAAGAGCCTAACCCATGCCATTGCAAGCTCAGGGATCCAATAACCGTCTATGATAATTTATTTGTCCCAAATGGTAGCTGAGATGGGTTGCTAAATGAACCAGGAAAAAGCCGGTTGTCATTTTTTCCGTAAAAACTATCACCGGGTAATCCTTTTTCAATTGTTCATCCTTTATGGATTCAAGCACTTTTTCTACAATGTTGGTGGTTTCATCGATCCTGCTCAATAATTCTTTTTTCGATACATCTTTTTGTGAAAATTCAAGTTCCCGGTTGCGGATATAGCCTGTATGCCCCAGTTCCTTGCCGATATAAGTGTTTAGGTTGCCTAATAGATGCAGGCATAAGTTACCACCGGAATTGGTAATGCCTTTACCGGTTATCCATAAGTTGCTTTCATCCTTGTATAATTCTATTTCCTTTTTTAACCTATTGAGATCTCTGAAGAATAATGTTTTCAATATTTGAACAGACATGATTTTATTTTTTTATAGCGATCTTAAAATTGACGACCATATCAATAGCTTTTAAAAACTCAAGTTTTGCATAACCAACCAGGTAATATATTTTTTACGAAAATAGTTTTGTTTTTTGGGAGCTGCACAAAGATCCAGACCCCGAACGGAGCGTCGCAAGGAACGTTGATCAAGGCCCGGTTGCCGGCCAAACAATCCTCACTTTCCAGGTTAAAACGCCTACCTTTGCCCACCTGAAAAATGAAGGAAAGCATACATGAAGAATATCCGCAATTTTTGCATTATAGCACATATAGATCACGGTAAATCCACGCTGGCAGATCGCTTACTGCAAAGTACAGGTACTATCAGTGACCGGGACATGATGGACCAGGTGCTTGATGATATGGATCTTGAAAGAGAAAAGGGCATTACTATTAAGAGCCATGCCATCCAGATCAATTACAAACATAAGAATGGGGAAGAATATATTTTAAACCTGATTGATACTCCCGGACACGTCGATTTCAGTTATGAAGTGAGCCGGGCCCTGGCCGCCTGCGAGGGCTGTTTGTTGCTGGTGGATGCCAGCCAGGGAATACAGGCACAAACGATCAGCAATCTTTATCTGGCTATAGACAATGATCTTGAAATCATTCCCATTATTAACAAGATAGATATGGCCGGGGCAATGGTAGAGGAAGTGCAGGATCAAATCATTGAACTGATCGGTTGCAAACAGGAAGATATCTTACTCGCCAGTGCAAGAACAGGGTTGGGAGTTCCTGAAATACTGGAAGCCATCGTGGAGAGAATACCTTCCCCGGTTGGCAATCCTGATGCGCCCCTGCAGGCCCTGGTTTTTGATAGTGTGTTTAATAGTTTTCGGGGTATCATCGTGTACTACCGGATATTGAACGGATCGATTAAAAAGGGTGACCAGGTAAAATTTGTTTCTACCGGCCAGGAGTATGGAGCTGATGAAGTAGGGATTCTAAAGCTTAAGATGACAGAGAAGAAAATGGTGGAATGCGGGAATGTAGGTTACATCATTACCGGAATTAAAAATGCAAAAGAAGTAAGAGTAGGAGATACGCTGACTATTGCCAATAATCCCAAACCCGAAATGATCAAGGGTTTTGTGGAAGTGAGGCCTATGGTGTTTGCCGGCATCTTCCCGGTGAATACAGATGATTTTGAAGAGTTGAGGGATTGCATGGATAAGTTACAATTGAATGATGCTTCATTGACTTTTGAATTAGAGACATCACAGGCACTTGGTTTTGGTTTTCGATGTGGCTTCCTGGGAATGCTTCATATGGAGATCATCCAGGAGCGGCTTGAAAGAGAGTTCGATCAAACGGTTATTACCACCGTTCCCAATGTGAGTTTTGTAGCCTATACAACCAATGCGGAGAAAGTAATAGTAAATAATCCTACACAGATGCCTGATCCGGTAAGAATAGACCGGATTGAAGAACCCTATATCAAAGCACAGATCATTAGCAAACCAGAATACATCGGGAACATCATGACCTTATGCCTTGGTAAACGGGGTATACTGATCAATCAAAGCTACCTGACCACTACAAGAGTTGAATTGGTTTTTGAAATGCCCCTGACAGAAATTGTATTTGATTTTTATGATAAATTAAAAAGCACTACCCGCGGATATGCCTCTTTCGACTATCATCCCATTGAATACCGGGACAGTGATATTGTGAAGATGGATATATTATTGAATGGTGACAAAGTAGATGCCCTGAGTGCACTGATCCATCGGGGTCGGGGACAGGAGTTTGGCCGCAAGCTTTGTGAGAAATTAAAAGAACTGGTGCCCCGCCAGCAATTTCAAATAGCAATACAGGCCGCTATAGGAGCAAAAGTGATAGCCAGGGAAACAATATCAGCAATGCGGAAAGATGTAACTGCCAAATGTTATGGTGGTGATATCAGCCGGAAACGTAAGTTATTGGAGAAACAAAAGGAAGGTAAGAAAAGGATGCGCCAGATAGGAAATGTGGAAGTGCCCCAGGAAGCATTTTTAGCGGTGTTGAAACTGGATGATTAACCCGGGTAAAAAATAGATTAAAAGTAAATGGCATTACCTGTCTGCTATAGTAAGCCTTTGGTCTTTTATAAAATCAGTTATTGTAGTCGATCTGCCTGGGCTCCTTTAATCTATTTTTATCTGATTTTTCCTGTAGTTTTTTCTCATCCCTCTTTCCTTTATTATCCAAAAGGGGTTCGCCAACAGGGGGCTTTCCCATATATGGATCTACGCCACTCATGTCAATTTTGAAGTCGAAGGCTTTGTCTATATGCACCCACTTGCCATTTTCCCATTTGAAGGCCTCATTATCACCGTCGGGAATTAATGTCCATTTATTTTCAGGTTCATCGCTTTCGGAAACCAGGTGGTCCACCAAAATCATTTGCAGCTCATCAATATAATTAACCAGCACCCTGGCATCTTTTTTAAATTCCAGGCTGAACCTGTTTTGCGGCGCCTTCCTGATACTGTCATTTTCATAGCTGAAAACAGGACCGCCAAAAACAGGCTCATTTTTTTCATTAAAGGTGAGTACCTCTATCCATTTTTTAGTGCTTCTGATGCTATTGTAGTCAATGCCAAAAAGAGTATAAAAATTTTTTCCTTTGAATTCAGTTTTAATGATATTATAATAGATGGCACCGATCCAATTGGCCCTTGTACGAACCGAATCCATAGCATTCTCCGTAAATTCTGACACATCCCGAAGTGGTAACAATCTTAATGAACCATCTTTTGTCCGCATTTGGATGGCGCCTTTCTGGCGTGAATAAAATTCATCAAACTGCATCCCCCAGGTAAAAATGCGGAAGCTACTATCGGGGGCATATAATTTTGAAATTCCCTTGAGCGAATCAAAAGGATAATAAAAGGAATTCTTTATTTGTAATGCCCTCACTAAAGTGCGGGTAAAAATACTATCGGAGATCATCCTGTCTTCTGTTAAAGTATCAGTGATCAGGTATTCGGCATATAATTGAAGTGTGTCTTCTTTGGCTTTCAATTTTTTCTTATCAGCAGCAATAATAGTTTGGGAAAATACGGCTTGAGAAAAAATCAGAACCAGCCCTGTAATAAAAAAAGCTTTTATGGTGGTTAATTTCACAGAATTAATTTTAATGATCGCAAAAATAAGTTTTATTCCAGACGATGAATTTGGATAAAGGGATTATATAAGTTAATTTTTAAAGACTGCTGAAGACTGTTAACGGTAAAATGAGCGCAAAATTTTGCGGTCAATCATAAAGCTTTGGCAAAAGCGGGGAGGGAATTAAAAACCATGTCAATAGCCGGGTGCGGAAGTTCAATTTCTGGGATGGTAGTTGTAAGAAAGGCTGTATACATCCCGGCATTTCGGCCAAACTCCATATCAGTGATATTATTACCTATCATAATGGAATGTGAAAATTCGATATCGGGAAATTGTTCTTTGGCCCGGACAGCCATTCCGGTATTGGGCTTTCGGATGGGGTCGTCATTATGAGTAGAGTTGGCATAAAAGATAGCATCAATGTTGCCGTTATGGGCTTCAATTATTCCCAGCATTTTTTTATGAATATTATCCAGGTCATTTACATTCATCAAGCCCCGTCCAACTCCCCGCTGGTTAGTAGTGATTATTATCCGCCCAAATTTTTCTTTTAATAGTCCTAATGCTTCCGGCACAGCATCATAAAACATAAATTCATCGGGTGTGAAAATATAACTGCCGATTTTATCATGATTCAACACGCCATCGCGATCTAAAAACAAGGTCCACTTTTTATCTATGCTGGTAAGGTCAAGGGGCGGTTGTTTTAATTCTTCCTGTACTCGTTTATAATCTTCGGGTATACCTATATCAATAAAATAACCATGTTGGATGATGCCTGCTATTTTTCGCTGGCTATAAAAGTTCTGCAGGTATTCTTTTTCAAAAGAAAATGCAACAGGTAATTTTTTAGAAAGAAAATTTGGAACATGTAAAATATATTGCCCTCCATTAATAAGGCCCTGGTCATAATATCGCTTTTCTTTAAAATGGGTAACAATACCCTGGTCATCTAATTCTACTACACCGTAGCGGTCGAAATGAGTCATGGCTTTAAGAGCCATAGTACAATCGGCATCATGCCCACCGTGAAAGGACAACATTTCCTTTCCATTTATTCTAAACAGGGTGTCTCCGTTAGCAACAATCACATTTGTTTCTGTGGCCATCTGGCAAGCCAGTTGAATAGCTCCACCAGTACCCAAAGGGTCTTCTTCAATGGAACATTGGTAGCGCAATGTTGAAAATTGATCTTTCAGGTATGCTTCGATGATCTCATGTTTGTATCCCAGAGAAAAAATAAATTGCTCAACGCCCTGCAGCCTTAAATAATTAATGATATAAAATAAGAAGGGCCGTCCGGCAACAGGTGCCATGCATTTTGGTAAATCATTTACTACGCTGCGAAGGCGTGTACCTAACCCACCTGCCAAAATTATGGCCTGGGTAATTTTCAATTTGTGGTATGGTTTAATTTCTTGTTCATACAAATATTTTTTCTTCCACTAACTGGCAAATAATATGACCAATGAGAATATGGGTTTCTTGTATACGCGGTGTATCATCAGAGGGAATATTAATAAGATAATCGCTTAGTGGTTTCAACTGACCTCCTGAGCGGCCCGTAAACCCAATAGTGATCATTCCTTTATGTTTAGCTGCTTCAAATGCTTTGATAATATTTGTTGAATTGCCGGAAGTAGAAAGGCCTATCAATATATCACCGTGATGACCAATTCCTTCTATCATGCGGCTATAAATAACATCGAAACTGTAGTCATTAGCGACCGCAGTTAAATAAGAAGTATTGCAGTGTAAAGCCTCTGCCGGCAGGGCTTTCCGGTCCTTATAAAAACGACCGGAGAATTCGGCGGCAAGATGTTGTGCATCCGCAGCACTGCCACCATTTCCGCAAAACAAAACTTTATTTCCATTTTTAAAAGCCAGTACAATCTTATGGATACAACTATTTATTGTTTGAAGCAGCAACTCATTTTCCAATACCTGCTGTTTTGCCTCCATTGAATTCTTAATGATACTGATGATCTGATCTCTCATTTGCTTAAACGATTTTGAAAGCAGTAAAAAGATAATTATTTGCTGCGCCAATAAGCTCTACATTAATATAATATGATTTTATAAAATTATCAAAGGCAAGGAACTCATGAGAAGGCACAAGGAATTCATCAAATAAAATAATGTCATCCTTTTTTAAAAGGGGTGCCAGGCTGGTAAGCGAATACAAGGTGGAAGTATAAAGATCAGCATCCATGTGAATAACCTTACGGTTACTACTTTTATAATTTTGTAAAAAACCAGGCAAGGTTTGCTGAAATAAGCCTTTATAAAAAGCAACCCGGCTATCATTTATTTCAGGTGTTTTGGAACCTGCTGACATATCACCCGCCTTAAAAGGTCCCCAGTCTTCGGGCAAACCTTCAAATGTATCAAAGCCATGAAATTTTGATAAGGGATTGGTATTATTTTCTACCCACCATCTGAAGGAGCTTCCGCCAGCCACTCCAAATTCAATGTATTCAATGGGGCTATTTTGTGTTTCTGTGTTGGTGATGTGTTTATAGAGCAAAAGCCGCTTATTGTAATCAAACTTGTATGAAAAAAAATCATTAAATGAGCTTAACTTTTTATGCTGATGGGCCCAGCGGGAGAGCCTCGACATGTTAGCCAGATTCAGGAACATCTTTTCGAAAGGACCCAGGATTATATGGAGCCTTAACCATAAAAATGTTTTTTTAAGATTTCGTGCAAAAAAGAAAAATGTTTTCATCAGAAATGTACTAGCTGTATAATCAAATTTTTTTATCTGGTCTGTTCCATTGCCTTATACTCTCCAGGTGGTTAAACCATGTTTAGTAAATTGGTAATTCTTACAATAGCCGCCAAAAGATTCCAGCTTTTCAATGACTTTATAACGCGAATTACCGGGGCAATAGAAGATCATAAAACCACCGCCTCCGGCACCGGAAATTTTTCCTCCGGTGGCCCCTGCTTTTTTTGCACCTGTGTAAATATCTTCAATACTGCTATTGGAAATATTATGTGCCATTAATCTTTTTTGCTGAAAACCAAAATCCAGTATTTCCCCGATCTCATAGAGCTTTCCTTTTAGCAGGGCCTCCTTCATTCTCTTTGCCTGCTCCTTTAGTTGGAGCATAGCTTCAATCGATCCTGCATTTTTTTCATTCACGTTTTTCTGCTGTTCTTTTATTATGGTTGCAGACTCACGGCTGGTGGAGGTGAAGTATAATACAATATTGTTCTGAAGTTCATGCAGGTATTCGGGCCGGATGCGTAATGGGTTTACAATGACTTTGTCATCCTCATAAAACTCCATAAAGTTAACCCCACCGAAAGTTGCAGCATACTGATCCTGTTTCCCTCCGGCAAGCTTCAGATCAGCTCTTTCTATTTCATAAGCATAATGTGCAATATCATAATCTCCCAGCGGCAGGTTTAGCATTTCCGTAAAAGCGCCAATGATTGCTACCACCAAGGTAGAAGAGGTGCCTAATCCAGAACCGGCAGGAGCATCTACAAAAGTTGATAGTTTGAATCCGGTTTCGGGAAACGGATAATCTTTCCTGATCCTGTTGTACACTCCTTTTAGCAGATCAAGGGTTCCATTAACAGGAAGATTATTGTTCCATTCAAAAACTTCTGATTGTTTTTGGTCAAGGGACTCAATAATAATTTTCTTATCCTCCAGTAATTCTATACTGGCATGCGCAGCTAATGAAATCGTGGCATTTAAAATAGCGCCACCGTATTGATCGCTAAAAGGGCTAACGTCGGTACCGCCACCGGCCAATCCGATCCTTAAGGGAGCTTTACTTCTATAAATCATATTTCAATTGATAATACTCTTGCCAGTGCTGTTTTTATCTGGTCAGAAACAGATGGGGATATGTTGCCTAATTTTTTTATAAACCTATCTTCAGAAACGGAACGTACCTGGAAGCAATCCAGGGAGGATGTTTTGGTAATGTTATTTCCGCTATCGGGTTCAATTTTGACCATCCAGAGAGCATTAGAGAACCGATCTTTCCATTCAGTAAGAGGAACAATTATCCTTAAAGGAAGTTTCCCTAATGAATTATGATTCACAATAACTGCCGGTCTTGTTTTTTTTATTTCCGCCCCTACCGCCGGATCCAGGTTGATTAGCCAGATTTCACCTTGTTTCATAAAAATCTTCAAGGTCTAAATTTGAGAAAATGGTTAATTCCTTATTCGTACGATATTCATCTGCTAAATCCTCGGCTGCTAAAGTCATCTGGTCATAAACGGCTGTGGACCGGATTTTTTTAAGAGTTTTCTCAATAAGAAACAGTCTTTCCGGCACAGGAAGTTTCTCAATTTCCTTAATGATTTCGGTTGTACTCATATTTCAAAAGTACTTATAAATTTTTGGCTAATTCCAGGATAGAAACACTCATGGTATGCCATGAATATTTTATTTTTTCGCTGCGAAGATGAGGAATAAAGTAATGCTCTCCTAATTGGTAAAACTTCAGGATGCCATCTGCAATGGAACCCGGGTTCGGCTCTACCACCAATCCTGCTTTTTCATTTGGTACCAGGGATGGTAATCCGCCAACATTAGTAACTACCATGGGTTTATCAAAATGATAAGCCAGGGGTGTAACACCGCTTTGCGTTGCGTTGCGATAAGGTTGAATAACTACATCGGCGGCACACAGATAATATTGCACTTCACTGTCAGCAATAAAATTGGTTTTCAGTATCAATTGTTTTCTGATATCCAGCTTATCTATCAGTTCCTGGTATTGATTTTCATCCTCATAAAACTCACCGGCTACAAGCAATTTGATACCTGCAAGTTTTATTCTTTCATCGGCCATTGCTTCCATCAGCCAGTCGAGTCCTTTGTACCGGCGGATAAATCCAAAGAATAAAATAATTTTTTCTTCTTCCCGCAATTCAAGTTTTTTTCTTGCATTTGCTTTTGAAATGATAGGGCCAAAATTATCATACAATGGATGCTGAATGAGCAGGGCCGGTTTATCTTTTTCAAATAACCGAAGGTCCGTCATTACTTTTTCACTCATCGTGATGAATGCATCGCAACTCTTCAAAAAATATTTTGTAAAAGCCTTATCCCCCGGGCGTTTTTCATGCGGGAGTATATTATCGGCAATACAAATAATTTTTGAATGCTTATTTTTTTTTATTCTTCTCAATATGGTTCCCAAAGCCGGGCCCATAAAAGGAAGCCAGTAGCGCACAATAATAATATCCGGCCTGATTTTTTTTAGCCTGTTGCCGATTTTTATCCAGTTAAACGGGTTAATGGAATTGATGACAGGATGAATGGATATAACGGCAGGTGCAGCTTCATCGGTAAATTGTGTTTTACCGGGAAATAAAAAGGAAGGGTATTGTAATGAGAAGGAATATATGGAACAATCATTTCCGTGATCTAAAAATTCCTTTGCCAGTCTTTGGTTGAAGGTAGCCAGGCCACCCCGCAATGGATGAGCCGGTCCTATAATTACAACCTTTTTCATTATAGTCCGGATTTCTTTTCAACCAGGTAAAAATTTCTTCCGGCGGCATTTCTTGAAACTAACTCCCCAACAAATCCTGTAAGAAATAACTGGATACCGATGATAATGGCGGTCATAGCCATATAAAACCCGGGATTATTTGTCAGCGGTGTATTAAAAATGAGCTTTGAAATTATTAAATAGAAAGAGAATACAAAACCAATCAAAAAGAAAACGGTACCCCAGAACCCAAAAAAATGCATAGGTCGTTTGCCAAATTTTCCCATGAAGAAAATAGTCAATAGGTCTAGAAAGCCATTGATAAACCGGGTCCATCCGAATTTGCTGACGCCATATTTTCTTGGACGGTGTTCTACTACTTTTTCGCCAATCCTTTTAAATCCCGACCATTTGGCGAGCACCGGAACATAGCGGTGCATTTCACCATATACTTCAACACTTTTTACTACCTTTTTGCTATAGGCCTTCAGGCCGCAATTAAAATCATGCAATTTTATTTTGCTCATTTGCCTCGCAGCCGCATTAAATAATTTACTCGGCAGATTTTTGGTCAGCTTATTATCATATCGTTTCTTTTTCCATCCGCTCACCAGGTCAAAGCCATCTTCTACAATCATTCTTCGGAGTTCGGGAATTTCGTCGGGGCTATCCTGCAGGTCAGCATCCATGGTAATGATCACATTTCCCTGTGCTGCCCGAAACCCTTCATTCAGGCCGGCCGATTTGCCATAGTTGCGTTGAAATTTGATGCCTTTGATATTCGGATTCCCGGATGTTAGTTGTTCAATAACCTCCCAGGAATTATCTGTACTTCCATCATCCACATAGATGATCTCATACGTGTAATTGTTTTCGTTCATCACTTTCTCAATCCAGGCCGAAAGCTCGGGCAATGATTCTTCTTCGTTCAACAAGGGTATAACAAGTGATAGATCCATGCTTTATTTTCTTCTCATTAGTAATACTGATCCGGCAGCTGTGATTGCAGTGCCAAGAATCAAATATCCGAAAATTGTAACCGAAACACGGCCGGTAGTATATTGTTTCTTAACCTTTTCTACTATCTCCTCAATTTCCAAAGGGGTTTTGTTGCCTTCTTTTATAAGGTATTCTCTGGAATATCTGGCAGAATCATCTGCAATTTGTGGATTTAGCATGTAGAAAATAGCAGTGAACGCAACCATAATTAGCGTAACAACAATAAAGCATTTGAAACCTTGCCCAAAAAGATCAGCAAATTTTCCGGTAAACGATCCTGAACGGGAATAGGTGATCAAAGTCCATATTATACCAATCGCATAAAGAATCTGTATAGTGTATTGAAGCATTGACTCTTCCGGCAAATTAGAATAATATAATGCAAGGAATAAAATAACCATCGCAAGACCTGTGAGAATACCCTTGGTAAGAGGTGTGAATCTATTCATGAATGAAAATGAAAAATTAATTAAGTACAGTTTTAGCTTTATTGACAATGCCAATCACCTTTCCTGTTAGTTCCCGGCCGGTAAATGGAGAATTTTTTGATTTGGAAAAAATATTTTTTTCTGTAACAGTCCATTTTTTTGAAGGATCAAAAAGGGTCAGGCACGCATTTTTTCCTTCTTTTATTGTTGCTATTTCCAATCCAAACAATCGCCGGGGATTAACGGACAATAACTCTACCCATTTTTCCGAATTGGTTCCCGGCACAGCCGTGTTTAATACGGCATAGGCAGTTTCAAGGGTAACCATCCCATATTTAGCATATTCAAATTCTAATACTTTACTGTCGTATTCATGTGGCAGGTGATGAGATGCGATGCAATCAATAGTGCCTTCCGATATTGCTTTTTGTAATGCAATTTTGTCTTCCCGGGTCCGCAAAGGAGGGTTTACTTTAAGATTAGTATCATAATTTTTCACATCTTCATCACTAAAAAAAAGATGATAAGGAGTAACGGAGCAACTTATAGCAATACCGGACTCTTTTCCCCTTTTGATATACTCTAGCGATTTTTTGGAACTGACACCTGTAAAATGCAATTTCGATTCCGCATACCTGGCCAGTTTGATATCTCTTGCCACTATCAATTCTTCAGCCATTGCCGGTTTACCCGGCAACCCCAGCTGCGTAGAAATGATCCCTTCATTCATCAGGCCATGGGGGTTTATACTTTTATCGTCGGGAATCTGTATCAGTGTTCCCTGGAAGGTTTTTATGTACTGCAGAGCTTTTAAAAGCAAACCGGAAGACTGCACACAATTTATTCCATCGCTGAAAGCAATGGCTCCGCTTGCCCGCATATCATACATTTCTGCCAGGTCTTTACCTTCAGTATTTTTTGTAATAGCCCCGATGGGGTGAACAGTTACCGGCAGCGATTTGCTTTTTTGAACGATATATTCGATGCCTGATTTGTTGTGTATACAAGGGTTAGTATTTGGAATAACCATTATATCTGTATAACCCCCGGCAGCTGCAGCGGCGGCTCCTGTTTCTAACGTTTCCTTGAATTCATGACCGGGATCGGCAAAGTTGGCAAATACATCCATCCATCCGGGTGAGACATGAAGTCCCTCAATATTGATCTCTTCATCTGCAACTACTGACAGATCGGGACTCAATGCAGAGATGATTCCATTTTCAATAAAAATATCAATGATTTGCCCGTTGAAGGGAGAGTTTGGATCAATGATCCGGGCTTTCTTAATGAGTAGTTTCATTAAGCGGCGAAGATAAAGGTTGTTTTTGGTACGGAAAAATGGCAAAAACCCTACTTTTGCAATCCCCGCTGATAATTTAATTGAATAGAAATTCGGGACGTAGCGCAGCCCGGTAGCGCATCCCGCCGGGGCGGGAGGGTCGTTGTCAATTGAATGTTTTATGTTTATATTATATACAGTTGTTCTTTAAAAAAGTATTATGTTGGCAGTACAGATAATGTTGAAAAGAGATTAGGACAACATAATGCAGGAAAAGGAAATTTTACCTCAAAAGGGTGTCCATGGATTTTGAATCTTTCGATTGAATGCAGAAGCCGCAGCGAAGCTGTAAAATTGGAACTTAAGATCAAGAAAAGAGGAATCGGAAGATATTTACAGGATAATGGTTTTCCCCAAGTTTCGGGACGTAGCGCAGCCCGGTAGCGCACTAGCATGGGGTGCTAGGGGTCGCAAGTTCGAATCTTGTCGTCCCGACTGAAATTAAAAAGGCTTTAAGTCATTGAACTTAAAGCCTTTTTAATTCGAATCAATTTCACTTCTTTAAGCTTCTAAATCGTCAATGTACTGTGAAGGAATAATTTGTGTGGGTTCGAATCCAGCAGTCAGGCATAGCTTTTAGGAGACGCACACAACCGTTACGGCTTTCTGCTATTGTACGCCGCTATTCCTCTTTTGTCAGCACTCAGTTATTGTTAATCTGTTTGTTATTTTTTTACTTCTAAAATCTAAAATAAAAAGTCCGCCGAGTAAAAATGTCGGCCACTAGTCGATGCTGAAAAATGTACCGCCTGAAGCACAATTCCATATTAAAATTATCGGCTATACACATTATTTCTGACCCTCCTAACTTTTGAAGTCCGTGATAGTCTTATCATCATAACGATATACTCCTTTATAAGATCCGAACCAAATACTTCCATCGTTAGCTTCCAAAAGTCCCAAAAGACCTGGTTGTCCTGACATAATTTCGGTTACAGTGGGTTTTTTATCGTACAAGGACTTTTGATCATAACGGGAAAGTGCCCAGAATAGCCCATTAGGAGGATTTACGTCACCAGTAGTCCAGATGTTTCCTTTTTTATCTTCGATTATTGCATAAGCCCCCCTCTGCGAAACGTTTGTAAAGGTACTGCCGTCATAGCGCCAAAGACCATCAACGTCACCGAACCAAATGCTTCCTTTTTTATCTTCGATTATTGACCAAACGTTGTTAAACGCCTTGCCATCTTTGTTTTTTAAAACGGTAAATGTTTTTCCATCATAAACGAACATATTTTCTCCTTGTGCACCAAACCAAAGCTTGCCGGTTTTGTCTTCAAGGAGTAAACGAATACTGTTACTTGGAAATCCATCTTTTGTGGTAAAATTTCGAAAAGATTTTCCATCGTAACGGCTTGCTCCAAACCAAATATTACCGGCTCTATCTTCATAAATATGCAATGCTGTATTACCGGCAAGCCCATCCTTTGTTGTAAAATGCTGAAAGGATTTCCCATTGTAATAATAAACACCCGAATCTTGAGAAGCGAACCAAAGATTTCCTTTTCGATCTTCCAGCACATCCCAGAAGGTCGGCCAACTTATTTCACTTGATATATTAGTAAAAGATGTTCCATCGTATCGAAACACGCCTAAGTAAGAAGCAATCAAAATGTCTCTGTTCCTGGCTTGCCTTACATTCCGGACCATACTTATAGGCACTTTGGAGCTGGCAGCCTCTTTAAGTTGAGACTCGGATAATCCTGTTCTATTGTACCTGATATTATCTTGTGGTGGGTTTGTTTTGTTTTGTCCACAGGAGGTGTTAAAAACAAGCATCAAGAACAAAGTAAATAAGTGTATGTATTTCATAATTTATTTACTCAGCAACCGCCTTTTCGGGGGACACGTTTAAAAATTACTTTACTATCTCGTTCTACATATTCGCCCGATACTATTGGATATGCATACTTGGGCGCATGCGATACATTACGGCTTCTTATAATTATTTTGTCGTCAACTTTCAGGCTACGCAATTGCTCAAGTTGAGACTTTTCCGGCGCAAAATTGAGAATATAATCGTCACCATTAATCCTGACCATCACTCCGAAACCTAATCGTGAGCCTGGCGGAAGAGAAAGAGAAGTTACAACAGCCTCCATATTGGTAGAATCAGTTATATGCTTCCTTATTTTAGCTTCAGCGGCATACACTTTTTTACCTGCGGGAGACGCTTCCCATTCTTTGAACTTTATACCATCAGGGCTAGCCACCCACTTTTCCCGTTCGGTTTTAATTTCAGCAGCAGAGGGTGGCTTTGGGGCTGCTTTTGTAGAAGTATCATTTTTGATTACGCGATTGGCAAATACTAGTCCGCTTACCACAAGCAGCGGTAAGATCAGCGCATAAATAACTTTTTTCATATTTTTTGTAGGTTTTAATTAACATAGATGAGTTTTCAACATCCACCCTTGCTGGGTATGGCATAGATCACGTTGCCTGAACCAAATAAATTGAAGACCTTACCGTCTACAGAAGGAAGTAATAATTTCCATGTCTTTCCCTTATCTGATGATCTGAAAATGCCGTGAGGATGAGTACACAAGAAGTTTTCACCAACTTGGGTAATCGAAGTCTGGAAGGCTTGCAAAAAAGGGCGATTATCCCAGGTCCGCCTTATTGAATCAATAAGAACTTTGTCGCCGGCATCAATGAGCTGCCAGGTTTTACCGCCGTCGTAGGATGTACTTAGCCTACTGGTTTTCGGGGTATGCACCTCTGAATTGGAAGTGATAGCAGCGAATCCGCCTTTGATCTGTTTTACATCGAAAACCACACTGTCCTCACTGATCGCTGGCGCCCAGTTTTCGCCATTATCGGTCGATCTTATTATACTTCTCTTACTGGTCGCCACCAGTATGCCATTCGACTCGTCCAAATGCCCTGCCCAGCCTCCTGCATACACATGTTTCCAGGTTTTTCCGCTGTCAGCAGTTTTAAAAATCCCTCTATCGGTGCTGATGAAAATCGTACCTCCGGCAGTTTCAGAAACATTGCGTATTCGTGGCTCAGAAAAATTGTCGAATATCGGCACCCATACATTCGTTCCGTTTGCCTTTTTTACCATTATCCCCCAGTAATTGTTGGCAAATATCCCGGACTTATTGGGGGCAATGCTGCTATTTTCATCAGTGGAAGTCTCTTTGGTCCAAAAAGGAGGGGTGGCATTTGGTGTACTGTGATAAAGTCCGTTTCCAACCCGTAAAAACAGCCCTTTATCATTTGCAAAGATGCTCTCTCCCCGGATACCATCTTTCCGCAAATTTTCTGGCAGCCCTTTGCTGATGTCCTGCCAGGTTTGTCCGCCATCTGTAGATTTAAAAACGATCTTTGCAGGACCGGCCTTCTCTGTTTTTGGATCTGGATGGCTATCCGGGAGAAGAGAAGATGAGGAAACCGTGAAAAGGAGTAAAAAAGCAAGGATATAAATATTCATGGCTATAAATTATATTGGTGAAACAGTAAAGTAAAGATATCGGGCGTCAACTACCAGGAAGATTTTTAGCAGTAAAAAGATGTAAAAGATGCGTAAAACGTTTGTAAAACCACTTGAAACTGAAGGCTAATGAATTATTTTGCACACATGAAGCGATTTACGTTGTTTGGATCTTCGGTCATGATAATTGTGATTGCGATTTCTGCTTTTGCATTTATCAAAGAAAATAATGACTTGCCAGGTAAGCATGCAGAAGTGGTGTTGCGAAATTTAGGACATGAGCTCCTGCTTACCGCCAAAGATTCTACCTCCCGGGTACTGCCGGTGAAGAAGGTAGATGAAAATACCTACCAGATCTCCTTTCAAAACGACTTTAGTTTTATTTCAGATACACTCATCGAGTTGGTGCAGCGGACATTTCAAAAAAATGCCCTCGCCAAAGATTATATCGTGAGTTTGAAGAATTGTGAAAAAGACGAAACGGTCTTTGCATTTGAAATAAACAGCCACACAGGCGATTTAAAAGCCTGCAGGGGTCGTACGCTGGCGGTGGATTGTTATATTATTGAAATTGATTTGTTGAAGAAAGCCGGTTTTAATTTCTCCTGGTTGTTGCTGTTGCTTATCCCGCTGGGCTTGCTTGGTTTTTATGTAAAAAATAAGTTTCGTAAAAAAGAAGAGCAGGAACCAATTGCCGACAATACTGATTACATACAATTAGCAAGCTTTCAATTCTATTCAGATAACAATGTTTTGAAAAGAGAGGATAAAACTATCACGCTTTCCGAAAAAGAAACAAAAGCACTGAAAATCTTTGCGGAAAATATCAACCAGATCGTAGAAAGGGAAAAACTGATGAAAGAGATCTGGGAAGATAAAGGCATCGTGGTCATCAGCAGAAATGTGGATGTATTGGTGTCTAAATTACGTAAGATATTAAGCGACGATAACTCCATTAAATTTATTAACGTACACGGCAGGGGTTACAAATTTATTATTGAGTAGATAGCAATTAAAAATCAAGTAAGGTGTAAAACAAATTGAAATGTGTGATTAATACTTAGCGCAAATACATCTTAATTTAAGTTTATATTATCAATTGCACCGATAAATTTTTGGCAGATTTTGGAGAGATTACAAGCTGCCTATTTGCCTGTAAAACTCGTCAACAGCCTTTAAATCTTTGATGAAATGGTTCGACATTTGTCCAGTCGTCCCGACCAAAAAAAAGACTCTTGAATTTTTTCAGGAGTCTTTTTTATTTTTGACTTTCAAATTTTCGGGATGTAGCGCAGGCCGGTAGCGCATCCCGCTTGAGGCGGGAGGGCCGCCCCGATTAAATCGGGGTCATCCCGACTGGCAAAGAGTTTCTTAAAAGATATAAAGTTTTGATGTCCGGTAAGGTTCGATTATTTTCTTACCTCTTTTTTAAGTATACGCAAGTGAAGCCCTATGAATGATTACTCATTCGCCCAACTATTGTATCCAGAGAAGTCTTCAATTTATCAATGGCACCAGTTACCGCAAGGTCATACGTATTTGCTTGTTCCGTTACTGCAATTGGCTGTTTTCCTTTAAGGCGGGCCTCCAGCATACATCTTTTATCATTTATACCATCTTTAGACCCATTTACATCTGACAGATGAACCTCCAGGCGGGTAATATATTCACTAAACCTGCTTAACTCATCTGAAAGTATGCCGTCTAACTTGCTGCCAAACGCTTCGTGCACACTTACATTATTATCCGTATTAAATTGAATTGTCATGTTGCTTTTTTAGGTTTGTTTTATTTAAAATTTTAATGATAACGTTTTATAGTCCATCGGGATTGATTGAATTATCTGTGGGAAACTAATGATTAATTTACGAAAGCAATTATTTTGTTCATAAGGAAGGTTAACTATCATAAGTTCCTTATTAATTTTTGTAACCTGTCTCCTATTTCATCCGCAATATCAACAAGATCTTTATTTTTTACGGCTTGCATGGAAGCTACCGGATTAACAGCAGAAACCTCAACCTGGCCGGCTATTTTTTCCTGAACAATTACATTGCAAGGCAACATCGTGCCAATTTTGTCTTCAGCCATTAAAGCTTTGTAAGCAAATGGAGGATTGCAGGCCCCCAGGATTTTATAATTGTAAAAGTCTACATCCAATTTTTTCTTCAGGGTGGCTTTTATGTCAATTTCTGTTAGTATTCCAAAACCTTCTTCTTTGAGAGCCTCTGTTGTTTTTTGAATGGCATCTTCAAAACTGGCTGTAATTGTTTTGCTAAAATAATATTCCATAATGCTGCTATTTTTATAAGTTAAAAATTATCTCCAACCGATTTCCACTGACGTGGGCTCAATAAAAAAACTTGTTGCTGCCTGGCATATCACCAGGATAAGATTTTCATCGTTTGTGATAAAAAAAACTGAAAAAAACAGTAATTGGATTATTAGATTGTTTATAGAGAATCAGAGGATATGATAATTTTAAAACGCTATTGTCATTCATACAATAAGTTATTTAATTGTCAGATTTCATTTTTTCATCCTGGTATAGAATCCTGTTTGGTAAAAAATATCCCTGCTATATTGCCGCCTTTATCATTGGTTACTTGTGGTATCTGTAACCACTTTTTTCTTTTTCTTAAAAAGATCGCCAACCGTATTTTTAATGGTCTGTTCTGCTTTTTTCCTGGAACTATCCATATTGCCGGATTTTTGTAATGAGTCTTTATTGCCAAAGATCCGGGCCGTAATATCTTCTTTAATATCGCTGACCACCTGGTTTTTTACCGCACTGACTGAGTCTTTCAGTGTTTGCCTGGCACTATCCACTTTTTGTTTGGCAAAATCAACAGCCTGTTGCTTTAATTCTGCAATAGCATCGCCAGCTACTTCTTTAAGGTCAGTTGATATGGATGGATTAGTGAGGGACCCGCCCATTTTTACATTTAAATTTATTGTTTCCCCAGCGGTTATTGCGATGCCTTTATTATTTGCCTGGGTTACCATATTATTCACCAGGTTATTACCCTGGGTGCCGAGGTATTTACGGGGCAATTTTAAAGCAACTACATAGTCAAGGGTTTGATCAAATCCGTGCATACCACCAATCTGCATATCAATGTCTTTCACTTTTAAATTGAACGGTTTTACCAGCACTTTTCCATTGGCGAATTCAATATAGTTTTTTATGTCTTTTACTGAAATTGATTTTAGTTCATCAATCTGAAAAGTGTTTGCCAATTTTTCAAGAGGGGCGAATTTATTAAGTACTCCTTCCAGCAGTAACAGATTTCCCTGGCCCGTCAGGCTTCCCAGGTCAGGCATCATATTGCCATTTAAATTGCCCGTCATCGACAACTGCGAATTTAATTTACCATCAAGGAACTGGCCGATAGGCATAAGTTTTTGAAAAGTGTTATATGCAAAAAATGCCTTTTGTACATCCACATCTTTTATATCATAACTCATGGTTATGGCAGGCTCTTTTTTATCCGTTTTGGTGGAATAGGAACCGGTAAATGCTACCGTACCTTCCAGCGCCTCTGTTTTTACATTCTGCAGTTTTACGGTTTGGTCGCTCAGGACCAAAACACCCGTAATATTTTTATAATCTACTTTATCATATTTTACCAGGCCTGCTTTTGCATTGATGATGAAGTTGATATTTGCCGGTACTAAAAAGGGTTCAGAAGAAGAGACTGTTGTGGATTCAGTGGTATCCGTGCCCATCCAATCGTTAAGATTCATCTTATCCGCTGAAACATTTAGTGTACCGGACAAAGTTTGATCCTGCATAGCATAGCCGATCATATTACTCAATGCTCCACTGGCTGTAAAATTGGTATTAAGATAGTTTCCATTTAGATTATCCAGGTTAAGGGTTTTCTTGTTAAATGTAATTTGGGTATTGGAAACAGTAATACCACCCGGGTAATCTTTTGACACATAATTTAAATTTGTCAACCCGGCAGTGCCGTTAATATTGATCTTATCAAATTCTTTTTTATCAATAGCTGTTTTATTTCCATTAAAGCTCAGATTTGCGCTTAATACACCAGTTACGCTGGTACCAGGCTCCAGTTCAGTAAACTGTTTTATATTGTCCAGCGTAAATCTGCCTTTGGCTTCACCTGTAAAATCGATACTTGAAACTGGTTTTCGTAGTTGAAGAGAAAAATCCACGGGGTCTTTTCCAATTTCTATATGACCAGATGAGATATCAATTTTGGTTTGATCCGCTATGCCGCCGGTATTTTCTAATTGCACTTTCATATTGCCATTTTGCACGGGTTGCGGAAAAGCATCGGAAGAGTAGTAGAGATTTTTAATATCCAAAAAACCACCGGCTGTAAAAGGACCTTGTTGATTTTGTAAAGCAGAAAGATTTCCCTTCGCAAAAATGTCTGCCCATACCAGGCCGGCTAATTTCATATTCCCTTCCAATTTTACAAACTTAGAAACATTGGCAAGATCCAGCTTTCCCTTCGCTACAGCATCAACATATTGCGAAGTTTCCGGATTTTTAAATATTAGCTTGAAATCAAAAGGCTCATTATCCATTTCCAGGTGTCCTCTTGAAATGTTAACAACTGTATTATCCATTTTGCCATCCTTGTTGCTCACGTTCATATCAACCTGTATATTTTTAACCGGTTGGGGTAAATCAGGATATTGAAAAAAACCATCCTTTATCTGAAGGTTAATATCATAAGCCGGTATCTGCTGCGGACTATAAGTACCTTTTACATAGCCATTGAATAGTGCAGAACCACTTGTTTTTATTTTATCGAAATCAGTCTTGTAAACTGCAGGTATCATGGATAAAATATCTTTAAAATCATTGGAGGGTGATTTAAATTTTATGTCTATGTTATAGGTGCTGTCATTTACCAATTGGAAGAAACCATCTGCAGACACTTTCAAATTATTTAAATTAACATCATCTGTTTTGAAGGTATATGTATTCGTAGTGGTGTTAATTTTTATATCCGCCCCGATATTTGTTTTCGTATTAGCGAGGTATGGAATAGAAGCATAGGTAAAACTGGCTGCATCCGCCTGGGTTAGTGTTGATAAAGTAAATTCGTCCTGGGTAAAATCACCATTTCCTTCGTGGTTGAGACCCGAAATTTCTGCCGTCATATCACTGCTTTCGTCCTTATAATAAATATAGCCGTTTTTAATCCTGTAATTCTGAAGCGTCATTTTAAAAGCAGATGTGGTTGTATCGGCACCTTCCGAATTTGGAGCAGCTTCTTTCGCTATGTCCCAGCTGGCCTTTCCTTCTTTATTAACAAGTGCCCTGATATGGGGTGATTCAAGAAAAATCCCTGATACGTTTATATCTTCTCCTTTTATAACACTGATTATATTGACCGAGGCATCAAGGAATTTTGACGCAATCAATGTATCCCCAATAAATTCCCCTGTGCCAACTACAGAAAGGTCTTTTATACTGATTGATAATTTAGGAAAATGGCGGAAAAGCGAAAGACGGACATTACTGAAATCAACTTTTGCTGTCAGGTTGTTGTTGATCTCTTTTTTAACCAGGTTAGTGATTTGTTTCTTAAATAATATAGGCACGGCAAAAGCCACGATGATAAGTGCAAGAAATACTATGCCGATAATTTTAAAAGCTTTTTTCATAGATCTGATATTGGTTTAACAACAGGTATCACTAAATGTTCGGATTGCTGCAAAAATGCAAATATAAAGCCGGATCGTCAAGCGGGAAAATACCGAAAACCAACATGCCTTCAGACAAAACCTGCACCTGCAAATTTCGGGTAATTTTATCTATTTAATATCTCAAAAATAAGAAAGCCGATGTCTTGAATTTTACATATCAGGGATTTCCGGCTCCACTAATTTTTTTAATTTTTCCAATGATTCCTGCCATCCCAAATAACACATATCTGTCGGTATCATTTCAGGAATACATTCCTGTGTTACTTTCAATTCGGTACCTGCAGAAACTTTCTTTAACCAAACTGAAGTGATCATTTCTCCCGGCAGATTCGGATCATCAAATATATCAGTGTACTGTAAAAATCCACCGGGTTCGAGTTTCATATATTTTCCGCCAAAAGAATGTGCGTTGCCCGTAGTAAAATTGATAAAGGACATCTTATAAGTCCCGCCAACTTTCGCTTCCAGTTTATGAACGACACATAAAAATCCATAAGGCGGAATCCAGGACGCCATGGCATTGGCATCGGTAAAGGCTCGATAAACTTTTTCCGGGTTAGCCTTAAGAACCCTGTGCAGCGTTACGCTATTTGTTGACATTTTGATTCTTTTCGTAAAATTAAGTGAGCTTCGAAGAAGTATGAAGGATTAAGTTACTTTTTGCTCATTTATCTGCCGGCGGGGCATGAGCGCAGGCGCTGGCATTTTTATTTTATTGTCTTAGCACCTATCTGCACTCCCAACTTTTCGAATTCAATATCATCAGGCTCCCACAATTCAAGTTTGTTTCCTTCCAGGTCCATGATATGAACAAACTTGCCATATTCAACCGTCTGAATACTGTCTGTTACAGTGACGCCATCCTTTTTAAGTTGATCAATCAATGCTTCTAAATCATCAACCCGGTAATTGATCATAAAATCCCTTGTGGAAGGCTCAAAGTATTTTGTTTTTTCAGAAAAGGGACTCCATTGAGAAAATCCTTTTTGCATGCTGTCTGCTCCTTGTCTCCACTCAAATACTGCTCCGTATTGGTTTGTTTCAAAGCCCAGGTGTTTACTATACCATTCCCTAATCGCCTTCGGATCCTTGCATTTGAAAAATATGCCACCAATACCGGTTACTTTTTTAAGGTCAGGGGTTTTAGCAGTTTTGCTGATGACGGATTTAAAGGCAAAACCAAAGAAGAAAGTTGCAAGAAGGGCAAGGAAAAAAAATATTCTTGTTTTCATGATCTTATCTTTTAGTGTATTGAGAGCTCCCGATTAGAAAGTTAATGATTTACGGCAGGAGTTTTGTAAAAGGTTTTTTACGAAACTCCCGGGAGCCGCCCTCTATATTTTTTTATTTACTCAGCCCGGGCGCCACAGTAAACGTACTACCAGTTATCCCGCTTGAATACGATGCGGGGGCATGCAGCGGGGTACTTATTTTGTTAGGGATATATACAGAAGCTGAGAATACTTTTAGTAAGCTAGAATTAATAATGTAATTCTTAATGGTCATTAAGAGGCAGCCCTCTTTTCTGCCATTCTTTCCAGTTAATATATTCCGGCGCAACACGGTGTTCTTCCATAGTAATGCAATTATCAACGGGGCAAACCAGTTCGCAAAGATTACATCCTACGCAGTCATTTTCTTTAACCGTGTAGGTATTATATGGATGTCCATAATCCAGGCGAATAGATTGGTGAGAAGTATCCTCGCAGGTAATATAACAGAGACCGCAATGGATGCATTTATCCTGGTTTATTTTAGCGATATGATGATAATTGATGTCCAGGTCTTCCCAGTGTGTGATCGTGTTAACTGATCTGCCAATAAAATCATCAAGGGTTTTAAATTGTTTTTCATCCATCCAGTTATTCAGGCCCTCGCACAGATCCTCAATAATTCTGAATCCCTGTTTCATCGCAGCGGTGCATACCTGCACGTTACTGGCACCCAGTAACATAAATTCCACAGCATCTTTCCATGTACTGATACCACCAATGCCGGAAACAGGAACAGTTCTTGTCAGGTCATCCTGCGCAATGGTAGTTAGCATTTTTAGTGCTATTGGCTTTACTGCCGGTCCGCAATAACCACCAAATACGGATTTGCCTGCCACATAAGGATTAGGTACCATCGTTTCCAGGTCAACGCCGGTGATGGATTGAATAGTGTTTATTAATGACAAGCCATTGGTACCGGCTTTAACCACTGACCTTCCGGCAGGCACAACCGAATGTACATTCGGAGTCAACTTGGTTATAACAGGAATAGTAGCAGCTTCCATTACCCATTCCACTACCATAGAGGCAATTTCAGGATCTTGCCCAACTGTAGCACCCATGCCCCTTTCCGTCATGCCATGCGGGCAGCCAAAATTCAATTCTAATCCATGTGCTCCTGTGTCTTCCACTTTTTTAATTAGCTCATGCCAGCTTTGTTTATCGTTATCTGCCATGAGAGAAACTATCATAGCCCGGTCAGGAAATAATTGTAAGCATTCTTTTATTTCCTTGAGATTTATATCCAGGGGTCGGTCAGATATTAATTCAATATTATTGAAACCCATTACCCGCTGACCACCGTAGTCTACTGCAGAATATCGTGAGGAAACATTTTTTACCTGCGACCCCAATGTTTTCCATACCACGCCACCCCAGCCGGCTTCAAAGGCACGGAGTACATTATATTTTTTATCCGTGGGAGGTGCACTGGCCAGCCAATAAGGATTGGGGGAGCTGATACCCAGGAAATTTGATGTTAAATCAGCCATTGTTAAAAAATGTGTTGAGTATTGAATGTTAAATTTTGAATTATTTTTTCAATAATTCCTGCGATGTTTTTACGATTTTTGTAAGGATGTTTATGATGTGTTCATTTGTTGTAAGATAAACAGAATAATCAGCTCTTACCATCTGGCTTTTGTCTAGAAGCCTTAACCAATATTTACTTTCTCTAGCCTCTTTAGAAGCAATGGACATTTTCATTATAAAATCTTTTTTTGTCTGTGCCGCATTCGCTTCTTCAACATTTGCTCCAATACTTGTAGCACTTCTTAGTAACTGTTTTGAAATTACATATTCATTTTGCTGTAATAATACTTTATATAAGCCAATTATCTGAATTGAGAAATCGAATGTCAGGTTTAATATCTTATTGTCCTCTTTCATTCAGCATTCAACATTTAACATTCAAAATAATTCAAGGTATTTCAATATCGCTGCTGCCCCAAGTTTTCCATCTTGTACTGCGTCTACCACTTCTTTCCCGCCATTGACAGCATCGCCGCCGGCAAAAACACCTTTAATATTCGTAGAGCAATTTTTATCTGTGATCAGTTTCCCGTTTTTATTTTGAAGTTTATTATTGTTCATTAATTCTTCAAAGGGCACCTGGCCTGCTGCATTTATCACCATATCTAAAGGCAGGGAAAATGTTTCCCCGGTATCAACGGGTGACCGGCGACCGCCTGCATCAGGCTCTCCCAATTTCATTACGCTGCAAATTAATCCAGTCACTTTCCCGTTTTCCCCTTTTACTTCTTTAGGAGCAGCCAGCCAGAGGATCTTGCAGCCATCGAGCTTTGCAATATCCAGTTCAACATCTGTACATGGTTTTTCTTCTTCAGATCGCCGGTAAACAAGCGTTACATTTTTCGCACCTAATCTCTTGGCCTGTGTTGCTGCATCGATCGCCGTCATCCCCATTCCTATAACAGCCACGTTATCCCCAACAGGAATTTCTTGGAAGTCTTTATTTCTTATGTCATAGATAAATGAAATGGCATCAACCACTCCTTCCATTTCCTCACCGGGAATGTTTAATTGCCGTGCTACACCAACTCCCAGGCCCAGGTAAACAGCATCATAATTATTTTGCAGTCCATCCAGGAAGATATTCTTACCTAATTCCTGGTTGTATTTAATATCAATGCCACCGATGGCCGTGATATAATTTACTTCCTCTTCACAAAACTGCGGAGTTACCTTATAAGCTGCTATGCCATAGGTCATCAATCCACCCCCTTTACTTTCCTTTTCAAAAATGGTTACATCAATTCCTTCACGACTTAAAGAATGGGCGCAACTCAAACCGGCAGGTCCGGCACCAATAATGGCGACTCTTTTTCCAACCGACGGTTTTCTCTCAAACAACTGCCAGTTATTTTCCATTGCTTTTTCTGTAGAGAAACGTTGCAGCTTGGCGATAGGAATAGGTTCTTCCTCCAGCAAATTATACACGCAGGCACCTTCGCATAATTTTTCAACGGGGCATACCCGACTGCATCCTGCACCCATTATATTGGAAGAAAAAATGGTATGAGCTGAACCTTTTATATTATCCGTAGTGATCTGCTTGATGAATTTGGGGATATCAATATGGGTAGGACAGCTTTTGGTACAGGGGGCATCATAACAAAACAAGCAACGATTCGCATCTACATCGGCTGCCGTTTTATTTTCAAACGGCGGATGGATGTCAGCGAAGTTCTCCTGGAATTGTTCTTTGGTTAGCCTGTTATTGTTAATTGGCATTTCCGGATTTTAAAAAGTTTTTTTATTTTAATTAAGCTGGTGTTTAAAGTTCCACAAGCTTCCCATAAGTTTCAGGCCTTCGGTCCCTGTAAAATTGCCAGGTGGCCCTAACTTCTTCAATCATGTCCAGATCAAAATCACTTATCAATAATTCGTCCTTGTCTTCACTGGCCTGGGCAAAAATTTGTCCCCTGGGATCAACGAAATAAGAAGAACCATAAAATTTTCCAAGATTCCAGGGTTTTTCAATTCCAACCCGGTTGATGCACCCCATAAAGTATCCGTTGGCCGCTGCATGTGCCGGCTGTTCCAGTTTCCATAAATATTGAGAGAGGCCGGCCACGGTAGCAGAAGGATTGTACACGATCTCTGCTCCGTTCAATCCCAGGCATCTTGCACCATCAGGAAAATGGCGATCATAACAAATATAAACACCTACTTTGGCGTAGCGGGTTTGAAAAACCGGGTAACCTAAGTTGCCTGGCTTGAAGAAAAACTTTTCCCAAAAACCACTGGTATGCGGAATATGGTTTTTCCTGTATTTACCAAGATAAGAACCATCGGCATCAATCACCGCCGCGGTATTGTATAACACACCTGCCTGTTCTTTTTCATAGACCGGCACAACTATCACCATGCTATATTTTTTTGCATATTCCTGCATTCTTTCAATAGTAGGGCCGGGAACCGTTTCTGCTGATTCATACCAGGCTTTGTCCTGGCCCGGGCAGAAATAGGGTGTATTGAATATTTCCTGCAGGCAGAGAATCTGCACTCCTTTCTTGCCAGCCTCTTCTATTAAGGGAATATGCTTTTGCACCATGGCTTCTTTAATATCTTCAATGCTTCCTTCTCCCTCCGAAAGTGGCAGACTCATTTGTATTAATCCTGATTTTATGATCCTTGGCATGTTGTATAGTTAAGTTTTTAAAAAATTCAATTTGAAAAAATAATCCCGCTTATTGGTTGATTACTTATGTCTAAATGATCTGCATTACTTTAGATCTTTTTATAAATTTTCCTGCTCCTTTTTCCAGCAGGCATTTATTATCTTCTATTGCTACCTGGCCTCTTAGTAAAACGGTCTTTACCTTTCCCGTAAGTTCCCATCCTTCGTAACCACTATAATCAACGTTCATATGATGGGTGCCGGCAGACAAAGAATGTCTTTCACTTGCATCAAGTATGATGATATCGGCATCGCTGCCAATTGCAATGGTTCCTTTACGGGGAAACATACCGAAGATCTTAGCCGGATTGGTGCTGGTTACTTCCGCAAATTTGTTTAGGGTGATCCTTTTCTTATTTACTCCTTCGCTGAATAATAATTCCATCCTGTGCTCTATGGCCGGATGTCCATTCGGTATTTTTGAAAAGTCATCTTTGCCCATCAGCTTTTGTTCCCATTTAAACGGGCAATGATCAGTCGCTACTACCTGTATCAATCCCTGGTTGATCCCAGCCCACAATGTTTCCTGGTCTTTCTTTTCACGCAGTGGCGGGCTCATTACCCATTTCGCCCCTTCAAAATCTTTTTCATATAACGATGCATCCAGCAGTAAATATTGTATACAGGTTTCTACAAAAATTTTTTGATTTCTTTTTGTGGCATTTCTAACTGCATTTAAGGCGCCTTCGCAGGTAAGATGAACAATATAGCCAGGACAGCCGGTGTAATTGGCCATATCGGCAAACCGTTCACTGGCTTCTGCTTCGGTAACTTCAGGCTGTGACAGGTAATGGTAAAGAGGAGAAAGCTTTCCTTCAGATTTATGTTTTGCAATTAAATAATCGATCATATCACCGTTGGTGGCATGTACATTGATCAGGCCACCCTGTTTTTTTACTTCCTCCATCAGGCCAATCATCTGCCGGTCATCGATCATCAAAGCCCCTTTATAGGCCATAAATGTTTTAAAAGAACTGATTCCTTCATTTTCGATCATCTCTTTTATTTCCTTTTTTGTGTGATCGTTAAAATCAGTAACAGCCATATGGAAACTGTAATCACTAACACAATTCTGATTGCTTCTTCCTTTCCATTCATCTAGTGCAGACCTGAGAGAGTGTCCCTGTTTTTGCAAAATAAAATCGATGACCATGGTAGTGCCTCCAAACAAAGCCGCACGGGTACCGGTTTCATAGGTATCACTGCTAAAAGTTCCCATGAAGGGCATCTCCAGGTGCACATGCGGATCAATACCCCCCGGAAAAATAAGTTTACCTGTTGCATCTATTATTTTGTCTGCCTTTTGAGAAAGGTTTATACCGATAGCTTTCACCAATTCCCCCTCAACCAGGATGTCGGCGTTGTAATCTGAATCTGCCGTAATGATTCTCCCATTTTTTATTAATATGGACATTAAAATAAAATTTTAATCTTTCTTCCTTTTTACCAAAAACCAATAAATTAAAAAAGAAAGAAAGAATGTTACGAACCATGCATAGGAATATAAGGTAACAAGAAATTTTGAGAAGCTTTCTGCCCTGCTGATACCTACTGCCACGAGAAAACCCGGAATAACCGGAAGCAGGCTAAGAAAAAAAGCGATCCATGCAGGAGGATTCCATCCTTTATAAATTCCTTTTTCTTTAAATAATTCAGGTAACTGAATCTTTGTTTTTCTAACCAGGTAATAATCGCAGATCATAATGCCTGCCAGGGAACCCAGCAAGGCAGAATAGGCGATCAGCCATCGGAAGATATATCCTTCCGGATCAGCAAGCAGCTTCCAGGGAAAAATAAGAATACCGATAATGCCGGTAATATATCCACCGGTTTTAAAACTTATTTTTTTTGGTGCAATGTTGGCAAAGCCATTGGCTGGAGCTACTACGTTTGCTGCAATATTGGTTGACAAGGTTGCAATCGTTAATCCAACCATAGAAACAGCGATAATGATCGGAGAATCAAACTTACCCATTAAAGCAACCGGGTCCCATATGGCTTCTCCATATATAAGTATAGTTGCGCTGGTGACCGCAATTCCGATAAAGGAATAAAATACCATGGTGGCGGGCAAGCCGATTAGTTGACCCAGTGCCTGGTCTTTTTGTGACCGGGCATATCTTGTAAAGTCAGGAATATTCAATGAAAGGGTAGCCCAAAAACCAACCATTGCAGTTAATCCGGGAAAAAATATTTTCCAGAAATCAATATCAGGTTGTGCTGAAAGAGTATAAGATGCCTGCAATATATCTCCCATCGATCCTACACGCTGCCAGGCCCAAATCAATAAAAATAAACCAATGAGTAATAAAAAAGGAGCCGACCATGTTTCCAGCACCCTGATAGAATCAATGCCTTTATAGACGATCCAGATATTAATAAACCAGAAGAACATAAAACAACCGGCTTGCGCCAGATTTAAACCAATAAAATTTCCCAAAAAAGGTGAAGCCGCAAAACCCGGTAAAACAATTATTAATAGCTGGTAAATGGCAGCTCCGCCAATCCAGGTTTGAATGCCAAACCATCCGCATGCAACAAGTCCGCGAAGTAATGAAGCAAGCACGGCGCCCTTGATTCCAAAACTTAATCTTAAAAAAACGGGGAGAGGTACGCCATATTTAGTTCCAACATGTGCATTCAGGATCATCGGGATCAGTACTATTAAATTGCCCAACAAAATAGTAATTAATGCCTGCCACCAATTCATACCCTGGCTGATCAAACTACTGGCCAGCATATAAGTAGGAATACAAACAGCCATTCCAACCCAGATAGCAGCAATATGCCATTTATTCCAGGTTCGTAAAATAGCAGGAACAGGTGCCAGGTCCTTATTGTATAAACTGGAATGGGAGACGTCTTCTGTAAGTTCGATGATCTCTGAGTTCATTATACAATTTTGTGGTGATAAGATTTGGATAGCTTAAAAAAAGGCCTGCTTGATTTTATTAAACTCATACTGGCAACCAAAAATTAAATTTTCTATGAAGTTGTTGCCTCGTCGGCAATCTTTATTGCCTCACTGATAATACCCAAACCTTCATCAATTTGTTCTTTTGTAATAATGAGTGGCGGCGCAATAAATATATAACTCCATCTTACAAAAGTGTACATACCTAATTCCCTGATTTTTGCTGCCACCTTGTTCATTATAGCCATCTCGTCCGGCTTCGCATTAAAAGGAGCCATGGGTTCTTTGTTGTTTCTGTTTTTCACTAGTTCAATACAACCTAAAAGCCCTGTATTTCTCCAATCTCCTATGCTGGGATGTTTTTCTTTCAATCTCTCCACTTGCGCATCCATATATTTCCCCATGGCCAATGCATTTTCAACCAGGTGATCATCTTCATATATTTTTAGCATTTCCAAAGCGGCAGCACAACTTACCGGGTGTGCAGAGTAGGTAAGACCTAAAGGCAAAACATTGTCATCATATTTCGATGCAATTTTATCAGAGACCATCAGGCAACCAAAGGGCAGGTAACCGGAAGTAAGTCCTTTTGCCATGGCAATCATATCAGGCACGATGTTATGATTTTCAAAACCGAACCATTTACCTGTTCGGCCAAAGCCACTCATCACTTCATCCATAATTAAAAGAATACCGTGTTTATCACAAATTGCTCTTACTTGTTGCAAATAGCCCACAGGGTATTTTAAACAACCGGATGAACCGGATTCACCTTCTAATAAAATGGCGGCAATATTTGACGGGCTTTCATAACTGATCATTCTTTCCAGGGATCCGATAGACTCTTTCAGAAAATTTTCTTCGCCGTGTTGCCAGCGGTATAGATAAGGTAGATCAAAGTGAATAAAATTTGGCGCTTGTTGTGCATCCATGGGAATGCGGCGGGGGTCGCCGCTGGCACTGAGTGCTCCATATGAAGCGCCATGGTAAGATTGATAACGACCTAGTATTTTATGACGCCCGGTATAAAGCCTGGCCAGTTTGATAGCATTGTCTATTGATGATGCACCACATAAAGTGAAGAAAGCTTTATTGAGATCGCCGGGGCAAATTTCAGCCAATTTCTTTCCCAGTTCACCCCGCACTTTGGTAACACAACCAGGTGTAACATAACTTACCTCCTGCATTTGTTTTACTACTGCTTCAGTCACACGTTGATTGCCATGACCGATATTCACATTCATCAGACCAGAAGAAAAATCAATATATTTCTTACCATCAAAGTCATACAGGTAAACTCCTTCGCCATATTTAACTGCAATGGGATTTGTTCCTTTTTGTTTGCTCCAGGAAAATAGGGTATAATCCTGGCTGTTTTGAATTATTTCCTCTGTTTCGGATATGGTCTTTGTACCCATAGATTATTTGATTTTAGTAAGGCTCTGTTTATTCTGCCACAGTATTATTTATTTTTCTTGTTCCTATATTTTCAATGTTGTTTTGAAAGTGAACTTTTATGAATTTTAAAAAATAAAGTATAAGGAAAAAGCTAGTGGGTGGTATACAAATTATAAGTTATTTCCACTGGATACATGGTTAGTAAAATTAAAAATTTCATAGGTAGTCTAACTCATCCAATTCACCCCGGATTCCGGATTCCATTTGGTAGTTGATTTTTTCAGTTTTGTCCAAAATTCAATTGAACTTTTTCCTGTAATATCACCCACGCCAAACTTGCTTTCGTTCCATCCACCAAAGGAAAAGGGCTCACGGGGAACAGGCACACCTACATTAACACCAATCATTCCTGCACTGGCCCGATCAATAACATACCTGGCCATGCCACCATTTTGAGTAAACACTGAAGCTGCATTTCCGTAAGGATTGGCATTTTCAATCGCCAGCGCTTCATCAACCGTATTCGTTCGCATAATAGAAATAACGGGTCCGAATATTTCCTCCTTTGCTATATTCATATCAGGCTGCACATGATCTATTATAGTAGGTCCCACATATGTCCCGTTTTCTTTTCCCTTCACTTTTGTATTTCTGCCGTCAACCAAAATTTTTGCACCCAGTTGTTCTGCCTCTGTGATATATTTTTCAATCCGCTCCTGCGATGCTTTGTTAATAACTGCTCCTAGGTTTTCGCCGGGAATGACCTTGGCCGCTTCCTCGCATATCTTATCAATGATATGATCAATATCACCTACACCAACCATGGCCGATGCGGCCATGCAACGCTGCCCTGCACAGCCACTCATAGAGGCAACTATGTTTTGTGCTGTCATACCTGGAATCGCATCTGGTAAAACCATCAAATGATTTTTAGCTCCACCCAGTGCAAGACATCTTTTAAAGTGGGATGTAGCCCGTTGGTAAACGATTTTGGCTACTTTGGTAGAACCAACAAATGAAATGGCTTCAATTCCCGGGTGGTCGCAAATAGCTTCTACAATTTCCGTATCACCATTAACAATACTTAATACACCGTCGGGCAATCCGGCGTCTTTCAACAGTTCTGCCAGTCGTCCGGCGCTCAGTGGTACCTTCTCCGATGGTTTCAGTATCATGCAATTTCCAAGTGCTATGGCATTTGGAAGTGTCCAGTTAGGTACCATGCTGGGAAAGTTGAAAGGAACTATGGATGCTACAACGCCAATGGGGACATGCTCGGTCCTGCATTCAATTCCTTTGCTAACTTCAAGTACTTCCCCTGTCACCAATTGAGGAAGTGAGGTTGCGAATTCTGTTAGTTCAATACTTTTTTCAATTTCGGCCAATGCTTCGCTGTAAGTCTTGCCATTTTCTTCCTGTACAAGCTCGGCCAGCTCCCGGGAATGTTTTTCCAGCAAAAACTTATACCGGAAGAAAATTTGTACCCGTTCCTTTATTGGCGTCTTGCTCCATGCCGGGAAAGCTGCCCTGGCTGCTCTTACTGCAGCGTCCAGATCGTCACCCGTTGACATAGCTACTTTCGAAAGAGGGTTGCCATCCAGTGGGGAAATAACATCCAGGAAACGAGAGGAAGAAGAATTGACAAATTTTCCATTAATGTAATTTTGAACAAGAGGGTATTTCATGCAATTGTTTTTTTCTTTTAGGTTCAAATATAAACCTGTGAATTTTATGTTCGGTTAATTCTGTTTTTATTGCCATCAATAAGAATTGCTCAATACAACCTAGTTTGTTTCAGGAAAGAAAACCGATTGATTTAATAACAAATCATAGTCTTATAAATATACTTAATTTGGGCATGACTACAATTTAAAGACATAGGATTATGACACCGGAACGACTGGAAAAACTACATACTGTATTAAAGAAAAGGCAACAGGATATTACGATCGTTTTAGAGAATGTTTTTGATCCGCATAATATTTCTGCCGTTATGCGAACTTGTGATGCGGTTGGCGTTCAGGATATTTATATCTTGAATACAAAAATCGCCCGCCACAAGAAATGGGGACCCCGTAGTTCTTCCAGCGCAGCCAAATGGTTGAGTGTTCATCAATATGAAAATGCGGAAGAATGTTTTTTATCATTGCGAAACAGGTTTTCATCCATTTTAACTACTCATTTAAGCAGGGATGCAGTAAGTTTATACCAGGTAGATTTTGCTAAAAGCATCGCCCTGGTTTTTGGTAATGAACATAGTGGTGTCAGCGAAGAGATAAGGGAATTGGCTGATGGAAATTTTATGATTCCCCAGTCTGGAATTATTCAATCGCTGAATATAAGTGTAGCATGCGCCGTTACCTTATATGAAGCGTACAGGCAGAAAAATTTAGCCGGGCATTACGGGCAAACCAGTTTGAATGAATCCAGGTACGACGAGCTTTTAAAAGAATGGAGTTCAAAAAGGGATGAGTAAAAGGTGCCTTAAAAGATCAATGATGAAAATAAATATTCTTATAGTATTCGCTTTTCTTTTTTCTATCCGTGTTTTCGGCCAGGAATTAACGAAGATAAAGATCGCCGGCCTTGAGAAGATCATAGCAGAAAGTAAAACACCAATGATCATTAATTTCTGGGCCACTTTCTGCAAGCCCTGCATGGAGGAGATACCTTATTTTCAAAAACTGAGTTCAATTTACAAAAAGGATGGTCTCCAGGTTTTGTTTGTAAGTCTTGATATGCAGGATGATTTTCCTGGTAAAGTGAATTCCTTCATTCAATCAAGAAAAATGTCATCTTACTGGCTCGATGAAACCAATGCCGACTACTTTTGTCCACGGGTTGATCCTTCCTGGTCGGGGGCTATTCCTGCTTCCCTTTTTATTTCGAATAACAATAATTATAGGAAATTCAGCGAAGATCCTTTTTCGGAAAATGACCTCGAAAAGGAAGTGAGGCTTTTATTGGGCAAGTAGTTAATTTATCGTGCCGCTCGCCAGTTTTATCATGTTGAATCATCCCGGCAAAATAAATTCTCCGATTTTATTAGAATGCTATAATCTTTTGATAGTGCAACCAACAAACCGGGTTTTTGATGTAGATATTTCTTTGCCTGAAGTCATTTCTTCGATCGCAATTTTAGCATATTTTTTATTTACCTGAGCGGGGCTGTTTGCATTATCATCGATAGCACCGTGGTATACTAATTTACCCGTGGTGTTGAACAGGAATATTTCGGGAGTGCGGGTAGCTCCAAAAGCGTCAGCCATGAAGGAATTGTTATCCATTACATAACTAAAAGGATATCCTTGCTGCTTTCCATATGCTTTCATTTCTTCAAAGGATTCGCCACTAGTCCGGGAAGCCTCATTAGAATTAATTACAACGACTCCTATATCGCTGGCTGCTGCAAATTTGCCAATTTCAAGTGTCCGGGATTGATATTTGCCTACGACCGGGCAGGTATTGCAACTGAACATAATTAGCAACCCATTTTTTTTCATAGCCTCACTCAATGAAATTTGTTTTCCGGAAATCTCTTTCATTTTTTTATCTGCCGCAGGTAAAGCCGCGCCAATAGGAAGGGGGTCAATAAGATTTTGAAACGAAAAGAAAGCTATTGCAACAACAGGTAAAAGGATATAGATGATCTTTTTCATGTTCTGAGTTTTTCCGTGTTAAATAGTATGGCATAGTAAATTTCAGCAATATTTACAGTGAATGAATGCCGCCTGAAACGATTTTATTCCTTTCATCCACTTCGTGTTTCAGGGAATTGATACTCACATTCAACTCAAATCCTATCAATAAAACCAATGAGTTAAAGTAAATCAGCAACATGAGGATCAAAATAGTGCTGATGGAGCCGTACAATTCATTATAATTTGAAAAATTACTAACCCAGTAGGAAAAGGAAGCTGTAAAAATGATCATCATAAATGTAGCCACGATAGAGCCCGGGTTAAACAATTTCCATCGCTTATGTACTGCAGGTGCGTAACGGTATATTATGGAAATGGAAAAAAAGATCATTAAGATAATGAGAACCCATCTCAGGTTATCGATCAGTGCTATGAATAATGAATTGCTGATCCCTATCCAGCGAAGGACTGATCCCTGCATGATCAAAGCAAGGATCGCGAAAAAAAAAAGAATAAACAGAATAAGTGTAAGGCGCAGGGCTACAAATCTTTCATGAAGGCCTTTCCTTTTTGTGAAGCCGATATATTTTTGGTCAAACGAACGCATAACACCCATTACCGCATTGGAAGAAAAAAACAGGGCCAGTAAAAAACCGGTTGACAACAAACCCGTTCTTGGTTTATTAAGAATATCAGATATGAATTTTATTACCACGCTATAATTTTTTTCACCCGGCATTACATCTTTTATAAGGGAAAATATCTGGTTGACAAATGCCTGCGAAATGGGCAGATGAGGAATTAAAGTAAACAAAAAGATAAGTGTGGGCGGAATGGTCATAGTGAAATTAAAAGCAATGGCCGAAGCTCTTTCTGTAAAGCCAGTTTTTCCGGCTTGTAAAAAAAGGAAACGAATCACATCGAATAAAGGAATTCCCTGGAATCCCGGGAGAAAAATATTTTTACTTTTCCGTATCAGGAAACTGACAGGAGCAGATATAAGAAATTTTCTTTTTATTCGGGTGAAAAAATGCATGTTACCTATTTGATGTTTCGTTTATTCAGCTCTTGCTGATATATTCTTGCATATTTTAAGTGATCTGCATAGTTGGTAGTAAACTTATGTGTGCCATCGAAATCGCTGCTGGCAACAAAATAGATATAATCTGTTTTGGGTGAATCCAGCACTGCATCAATGGTTTCTTGCTGGGGGGTGCAGATAGGGCCGGGGGGCAGGCCTTTATTAATGTAGGTATTATAGGGTGAAACGGTTTGAAGGTGACCCCTTAAAATTCTTCTCAAGCCAAAATTTCTCATGGCAAACTTTACGGTAGGATCAGCCTGTAAGGGCATCCCTTTGCTTATTCGGTTTAAATATACACTGGCGATATTTGGTCTATCTGTTTTTGCATTTGTTTCTTCATCAATAATGGATGCCAGCGTGGAAACTTGTATTGGACTTAAGCCCAGGCTTTCTGCTTTTTGTTTTCTTCCATTGTTCCAAAATGTTTTGTAGGCAGTATAAAACTGTTCAAATATATTACCAGCATTGCTGTTCCATTTTATGGAGTAGGTAAAAGGCATGGCAACGGCCATTACAGTATTGGTATCCAGACCATATTCATTTAATGAATCGGGGCTATTCAAAAACCTGATCATCTGCAGGGAATCGCATTCATAGGCATTGCCGATGCGGGAGGCAAGAACTTCTTTGGTCCTGATTTTTGTAATCACAAAATTAACCGGTGTTTGCTGCCCGTTCTTTAGCATCCTCACCAGTTTTACCACACTCATACCTTTCTTTATTTCATATCGCCCGGATTTTATATTCTTAAAGCCAAGTATTTTTGAAACCCGGTTAAAAGTGCCTGCCCCCGATATAATTTTTTGCTGCAGCAGGTTTGCCTTTACGGTTTCAAAAGAGGAGCCAGTTGATACGTAGAAATAATTCTTTTCCGGCACATGTACACCGGGACCAAAAAAGTTCCACGCAGTGATAGCAGAAATTAATAAAACAATTCCAAGCGAAATAAACAATATTTTCTTTTTCATTTCTGAATTTTAGTAACCTATCAGCCTACAATTTCGGATTTTAACAATGAAACCCTTTGATAAAAAAAGGACTGGTTAATTTGTAATTAAAAAAATTGAAAATTTTAAATCAAAAGTTAATAAACTAACTAAACAAAAAACCCTGTCTAACGACAGGGTTAATTACTATCAATATGTTGTACTTATCTGCCTGTATCAAATGGAACTGTATTGGCAGGTAATTGTCCCGGTGCAGCAGCAGGTTGTTGAGCCGCCGGCACAGTAGCATCACCAGCTTTATTTGTTGTTTGAGAAGTTGAAGATTTGGAAATAAAAAAGGCAGAAAAAAGTGAAAGCAATCCAACAACACCTGCAAAAGCCCAGGTGCCTTTTTCAAGTACGTCAGTTGTTTGTTTTACACCCATAAATTGGTTGCTAATTCCGGCAAAACTACCAGCCAGTCCACCACCTTTGGGGTTTTGAATCAATACTATAAGACCCAAAACTACTGAGGCCAGGATGATGAGGATCACGAATAAAATAGTCATTTCACAAATTCTTTAATTGTTCAATTAAGGCTGCAAAATAAGAGGTTTTAGAGGGATTAAGCAAACTTAATTTTTGGTAGATAGCAATGGCCTTTGTATAATTTCCCTGCTTTTCCCAAACCTGGGCCATCGCCTCAGTCACTACTTCCCGGTCGTTTATTGAAATTTCCGCCATTTTTTCAATGTTTCTTTCATCTGTAGCGCTTACTGTTGATGCTTTTTCAGCATCAGGTAATCGTTTCATTATTTTCAACCACTCTGTAAAACTCTTCAACTGGCGGCCTAATTGATCTTTGGGTTTATCTTCTTCTTTGTTTTTTATGCCCTGGGATGCAAAATAATCGATGGTATGGTAGGGCTCAAAAGTGAAATCTGTTTTGGAAGGATCAATGGGCTCAAAAGTAAATTTTGGAAATTTTACCAGAAGTGGTTTATGGTCCTCTGATTCTTCTCCTGTTAACTCGTTTGTTTCAAGCGGTAAATTTTCATTATGCGTTAATCCTTCATTTTTCTCTTGTGCCGAGGATATTTCATCATCACTTTCCTTAGCAGGAGTTTCGGCAGGAGTTATTTCTAATACCTGTTCACAAGGGGTTGACTCATATTGGGGTAGATTGACTTCTAAATTATCAGTATCTGGTAAGCTGGCAACATTTTCCTCCGCCGGAACTGGCTTTGTGTTTGATTCAACAGGATCAAACCTCACCTTCGGAAATTTTATAAATAATTCTAACTGATTTTTGGCGGTTAAGTCATTATCCGGATTATGGGTCGGCCGATCTGTTTTTGATTGATCAAGAACTTCTTCATGTGTGGCCGGTGTTTCCATCTCCACCAGTGGATGAAAAAAACTTTTGTCCGTTTTGCTGCTTATTTGCGGCCTGCTAACCGGGTGATCATTTAAAATGAAATTGAACCAAACCGGATTTTGGCAGAAAAGGGCGGCTTTGTGTATATGCTTCTTAAGAAGGGGAGAATTTTCCTGTTTAAGTTTTTTGGCGAGCAAAAATTGAGCGGGACCAAAAAAAGGATATTGGTTCGTCAACTGCAACAGTTCATCTGTATCACTTTCGTACAGAGAAAAATTGCCTATACTGGATTTGGTTATTTCATTGACAGTAGAGTTCATGAACACAAGTTAAGAAAATACTTCATCGGGTAAAAGAGTCAGAATAATATTTTATTTAACCCCGAACTTAGGTGCTTTCTGGTTTCAAATAAAACAATAATTATATGTTCAATCACCAATTGGAAAAAAGCCTGTTAAAAATATCATCAGAAAGTCCGCGGATAATTTCATCACCAAGACTTGCTTCAGCCTGCTGAATAGATTGATTGGCGGAGAATTCAAAGTTCCTGCTTATATCATATTCCTGTGTCTTATTTCCTTTTTGGTCATTGAGAATAATATGTACTGAAACGGTTAACCGGTTGGTAGTAACATCGCGTTGGTTTCCTCCCTGGCTTGAAATACCTGTAGTGCTGAAAGAATAATTAGAAATAAATCCACGGATGTCCCAATCAGCATTATCATTGTTGGTTTGCGAAAGGCGGGTTTGGCTTACAATTTTTTGGCGGAGCTTATCAGTAAGACGCGGACTTAACTGAGGATTAATATAAGGGGCTTTGTTTTCAATAAAGTTCACCTTAACAGAACGTATACTGTCGGGTATTGATACGTCTCGTAATTTATAAACACTGCAACTGCTATTTCCACCCGCCATAAAAAACAGGAGGAATCCGATAAGGGCATAATAAGAAATACGAAATACCCTATTAACAAATCGCTTTTTCATTTGTAAACGTTCCCTATTATTTACCCGGCTATATTTTTTAGTCATCAATGTCATATTCTTTCAATTTCCTGTATAAAGTTCTCTCGCTGATGCCCAGGTCAAGCGCAGCATCTTTTCGCTTGCTTTTATGCTTTTTAAGTGCTTTAATGATCAGTTCTTTTTCCTTGTCCATTATATTCAGGCTCTCTTCAATTTCTTCATGCTCGTCAATATCATTGTCCATACCAATAGACACAGAACCCGGTTGAATGGCCTGGGGACCGTGCTGCACCTGAGGAACAAGAAAAGGCTGGTGTGTATCCTTGGATCTCAATTCTTTTACTTCGTTGATGAAAGCATGATCCTTTGTTGCCATGGATGGATTTTGTAATACTTCCAGGAACATTCTCTTGAGTTCCGTTACGTCCTTTTTCATATCAAAAAAAAGTTTGTAAAGCATTTCTCTTTCGTTGCCGAAATCCTGGGCAGCTCCGGGCTGTGTTGTTAAAGCCGGAAGCCGGTTATTGGAATAGGGTCTCAAAAATTTATTAAGATCCTTAGCGCTGATCTGTTTGTCTTGTGAAAGAACTGAAATTTGCTCTGCAATATTCTTTAATTCCCTAACATTCCCGGGCCAGGGATAATTAATTAACAGGTTTTTTGCGTCGTCATCCAGTTGAACGGATGCTGTTCTGTATTTATCAGCAAAATCAGCTGCAAACTTCCGGAATAAAATATGAATATCTTCCTTTCTGTCGTGAAGTGCCGGCACCCTGATGGGTACGGTACTTAAGCGATAGTAAAGATCTTCCCTGAACTTACCTTGCTGTACCAATTGCAGCAGATCCTTATTAGTGGCCGCCACTACTCTTACGTCCGTCTTTTGCACTTTGCTTGACCCTACCCTGATATATTCGCCGGCTTCCAGTACTCTTAACAACCTGGCCTGGGTTCCCAATGGGAGTTCGCCAATTTCGTCAAGGAAAATAGTTCCGCCATTTACTGTTTCAAAATATCCTTTTCTTGAATCAACGGCGCCGGTAAAAGAACCTTTTTCATGCCCGAATAATTCGGAGTCGATGGTTCCCTCTGGTATGGCGCCACAATTAACAGCAATGAAAGGATTGTGTTTCCTGTTGGATAAAGAATGTATGATGATGGAGAAAGCTTCTTTTCCTACTCCGCTTTCGCCATTTATTAATACAGTAAGATCGGTATTGGCAACTTGTATTGCTACCTGCAAAGCATAATTCAATGCAGGTGAGTTACCGATGATACCAAAGCGATTTTTTATTGATTGTATTTCCACTTTTATAACCTTTTATAATTATTCTTCAAACTAAAATTCCCCTCTTTTTTATTCCTGCCTGGTTCACCCGGCCACCCAAAGGGTAATAACAATTTTTTTAATAAGAGCGTTCAACCACAATGGGCTGAATGAAAACTTTTGTATGTCCCCGGATTTTTTAATGATGGAATACGGTATGCAGTTAATTATGAATTACCGGATATTATATTACCCAGTAATGTTCCTTGCGTGCAATCTTTAATTTTTACACCTATATAATCTCCCTTGTAATATGGATAACTATCTTTTGGGAAAACGACTACTTTGCCCTGGGAACTTCTGCCCATCCAATGGTTTTCACTTTTCTTACTTTCTCCCTCAATTAATACTTTGAATGTTTTGCCCAAATCTTTTTTATTGCTTTCCAATGAAAGACGGTTTTGTAGTCCCACTATCTCCGCCAGTCTTCTTTTTTTTACGTCAAGGGGAACATCGTCGGTATATCTTCTTTGAGCTAGTGTACCCGGCCTTTCGCTGTAGAAGTACATATAGCTCATATCAAAATGGCTGCTTTCCATTATACCCAACGTTTGCAGATGATCTTCCTCTGTTTCTGTGCAAAAACCGGCGATAATATCTGAACTGATTCCGCAGTCGGGAATAATTTCAAAAATTCGGTTTACCCTGGCCAGGTACCACTCCCGGGTGTAGGTACGATTCATCAATTGAAGAATCCTGTTAGACCCGCTTTGTACCGGAAGATGAATGTAATTACATATGTTTTCATAACTGGCGATAGTATGTAACACATCGTCGGTAATGTCTTTTGGGTGAGAAGTGGAAAAGCGAACCCTGAGAAGAGGCGATATCAGTGCTACCATTTCTAAAAGCCGTGCAAAAGTGATAGCCTTATCTGTTTGGGGTTGCCCGCTAATCATTGCCGGATTCTCTTCCTGTACCATGTCGGCCCCGTTTTCAACATTATCAACGTAATGGTAGGAATCAACATTTTGTCCCAGCAAGGTTATCTCCCTGTATCCATTTTCAAAAAGTTCCGTGCATTCCCTTACAATGCTTATTGCATCACGGCTTCGTTCCCGGCCCCGTGTAAAAGGGACCACGCAAAAAGAACACATATTATTACAGCCCCGCATTATGCTGACAAAGGCCGAAATGCCATTACTGTTAAGCCTGATGGGAGAAATATCCGCATAAGTTTCATCCCTGCTCAGTAAGACGTTAATAGCTTTCTGCCCGGTGTCTGCTTCTTCTATCAGGGCTGGTAAAGATCTGTATGCGTCAGGCCCCACTACGATGTCTACCAATTTTTCCTCTTCAATAAACCTGGCTTTTAATCTTTCTGCCATACAGCCCAATACGCCAACCAGTGTACCCGGTCTTTGTTTTTTTAACTTCCGGAATTCAGTAAGGCGTTTACGAACTGTTTGTTCTGCCTTTTCACGGATAGAGCAGGTATTAACAAAAATGAGGTCGGCTTCTTCCACGTGGCGTGTTACACCAAATCCTTCCTTTTGCAGGATGGATGCCACCACTTCGCTGTCAGCAAAATTCATAGCGCAACCATAACTTTCTATATAAAATTTCTTTTTGAATTGGGAAGGGTTGTCTGTAATTGGGGCATAAGCTTCTCCCTGCTTCGCTTCATCATGCATCTTTATTGTTATCAACTCACTCATTTGCCAAAATTTGCGCTAAATATTATGGGGAGGCAAATATACAATCTAATGGGCACAAACTGTGACAGACTGTCAGCGAAGTATTGAAAATGAGGGGAAAAATGAATGGAGCGCCAAAAGGAGAGCGGCAAATGGGAATCGAACCCACGACCTTCAGTTTGGGAAACTGAAGCTCTACCACTGAGCTACTGCCGCAAATAGTTACCATCGTTTATCCTTTATCATTAGGATACTGAATTGGAAAATGAAATTTTCTTAATCAACCAGCTCTCCTTTACTGGAATAATCCACTTATTTTCCAATTCATCTTTTGTCTGTACCAGGTTGTTAAAGTATAAAGTATCGGTATTGATAAATCCATTGTCAACTGCGTATTGCAACTGTGAAAGAGGTAATAACTGAACTTTATCCTTAACGATAAAGGCAAGGCTGGTTCTGTCAAAAAGATTTAATCCAAATTGTTGTTCCATATCCTTTATCAATCTTACTGAGCTATCCGTGCTGCATCCGCTTACACCCGTTGCGGTTTCGTCGGCTAACAGAATGATAAACTGCCCAAAAAATAAATAAGCTTGGCCTTTTACAGGTGTGCCATGGCTTTTCCAATTTGAAACAAACTCATGGAGGATGTCTTCAATTTCAAGTGCTTCATTTAAATTGAATATCCTTGGAGCCTGGTAGATCCAAATTCTGGATCCCGGATGAAAATGCTCGTTAAGAAGATGCTTAAATTCAAAATTCATGAAACAAAATTACGGATTAATAAAATAGTCAATTGCCGGCGTTAACGCAAAATACCTGTGGAAAAATTAAAGTAAAACTTAATTACAACATAGATTGGCTGACGAGTTCTGCAATATCCATTACTTGTATGGAATCTTCCTTTTCAGCGAGTTTAACTCCATCCGTCATCATCGTGTTACAAAAAGGACAGGCCGCCGCCACTATATCAGCACCCGTATTAATAGCCTCATGGCTGCGTTCAATATTTACCCGGGTGGATCCCTTTTCTTCTTCCTTAAACATTTGTGCACCACCGGCACCACAGCAGAGCCCTTTACTCCGGCAACGCTTCATTTCCACTAATTCCACGTCAAAGGCTTCCAATACCTTCCTGGGGGCATCATAAATATTATTGGCCCGGCCCAGGTAGCAACTATCATGATAGGTTATTTTTTTTCCTTTAAACACGCCACCTTCTTTTAGATTTATTTTTCTTTCATCAATTAACTGTTGAAGAAAGACCGAGTGATGAATGACTTCATAATTTCCACCCAATTCCGGGTATTCATTTTTAAATATGTTAAAACAATGCGGGCAGGCAGTAACAATTTTTTTAATACTATAATTATTTAGAATCTGAATATTTTGGTAAGCCATCATTTGAAACATGAATTCATTTCCGGCTCTGCGCACCGGGTCGCCGGTGCACATTTCTTCTTTGCCCAGGATAGCATATTGTATGCCCACCTTTTCTAAAATGGTGACAAATGCTTTGGTGATCTTCTGAGCCCGTTGATCAAAACTACCGGCGCATCCAACCCAAAACAATATTTCAGGTGATTGTCCTTTGTCCATTAAATCAGCAACTGTAGGAACATTCATTCAGTTGAATTTATTTCAAATCTAAAGCAAAACGATGACTAAAGAAATTTAATGGGTTTCGTGATTTGACACACTTAAATTTTTTTTTCAGGACCGGGGCCAAATTAATCGCCTTTACTATCATGATCGAATGAAGCAGGAGTGAATTGTTTTTCAATCCTGACTATCCATGCTTATTTTTGTCTGTATAGATGAGGATAAAAAAAATTATTCAACGATTGACCCAATGGGAACTGTGGAATTTTTATGTTTTATATGCGCCCATCAGCCCGGTTTGGTTCTGGTATTGTTTGCGAAGCCGATCTATGTGGTTTTTCAGTTCTTCGAATCCCACCATTGCCTTTGGTGGATTTGAAGGAGAGGGCAAAAAAGAAATGTATGACCAATTGCCGGCTGAGCTGGTTCCACGGACCATATATATCATGCACGACTGGCCATTTGAAGAAGTTAAAAAAAGAATTGAAGAGGCCGGGTTTGTATTTCCTTTTATAGTAAAGCCTGATGTGGGTATGAAAGGCATTTTATTCCGGAAAATTGAGAATGAGGAACAGCTGTTGAAATACCATCAGAGAATACCCGTAGAATATATTGTACAGGATCTGATTGAATTGCCCGTAGAAGTAAGTGTATTTTACCACAGGCATCCGGCTGGTCAAAAAGGTGTAGTGAGCGGATTTATTGAAAAGGAACTTCTTCATGTAAAAGGCGATGGTAAATCCACTTTAAAAGAATTAACCGAGCAGCACCCGCGTGCCAGGTTCAGGATGGAGGAAATGGAACATCGTCATGGACATCGTTTCAACAGGATCCTTCATCCCGGTGAGATATTTTATTTATCCTATGCTGGTAATCATAACCGCGGTGCTCATTTCACTAACCTGCATAATGAGATCAATGAACGAATGCATGTGGTATTCGACCAACTAAGCCATCACACTTCCTTTTATTACGGCCGGTATGATATTAAAACCACTTCGGTTGATGATCTGAAGGAAGGAAAAAATTTTCAGATTATTGAATTTAACGGGTGTGGTGCTGAACCAAATCACATTTATGATTGTGGAATGAGTTTGTGGAAAGCCTATGGAGTATTACTTTCCCATTGGAAGGCTTTATACCGGATCAGCCGGTACAATCATAAAAACGGAACGCCTTACTGGTCCTTTAAAAGGGGGTTGGATTTTTTAAAAAAATCAGGGGAACATTTTAAGATGTTGGAAAATTATGACTGATTTTCTTCCGTGAACGATTGTTTTTTTGACAGGAGGACGGGTGCGGGGAAATTAAGTTTTTATTACTGGTTAGGTAAAATTGGTGATCCTGATTTCAAACTCTTCATTTCGTATTTTCGTCGTATGCATCACTTGATGAAAATATTTTTTACCGGCATGCTTGTTAGTTTCCTTGGTTCGTTGCCGTTAGGTACGCTGAACGTACTTGCCATGAAGATCTCGATTGAAGAAACGGTTACCGCTGCTATGCTTTTTTCTTTGGGATCCCTGGTTATCGAAATAGTATATGTCAGGCTTTCACTTGTTGCTATGGATTGGGTGCGGAAACAGGAAAAAGTTTTCAGGATATTGGAATGGGTTACTTTATTAATTATACTGGCTCTTGCTATTGCCAGTTTTTATGCAGCCATGCATCCTACTATCGGAGATGCCAGGAGAGATAGTCTTCCATCCATGAATCGTTTTTTGTTCGGGGCATTGATGTGTGCCATCAACCCGGTACAAATTCCATTTTGGTTTGGATGGAGCACAGTATTATTTACGAAAAAACTGTTGTTGCCCAGGAAAGATCATTACAATTCTTATATCATGGGGATTGGTATCGGCACGTTTATAGGTAATTGCGTTTTTATTTTTGGGGGATTGCTTATTGCAAGTAAGATCAGAAATAACCAGCATGTGATGAACTGGATCATCGGTGGCATTTTTGCTGCAACGGCATTAATTCAGCTCTGGCGGATTTTTAAAAAGAAAGATGCTGTTCATCAACTGGACCATCCTGAAGAAGTTGCACAAAAAATTCAGGACCAAATGGGAATGATAGAAGAAGGGATAGATAAAATAACCCATAAGGATCACCGAAAAATTTGATATGGTTGCCTCTTATAAAAAATTGATCCATACCTGCAAATTTTTTCAGGTATGGATCAATTCATCTTTTATTCATCCTTATACGGAAACCGGTACAGGTTTCCTTTTGAAATCTGCACTCAGTGATTTCTGTTGTAATAAATAATCCAGGGAATATTTACCGCTGCCGGTTATAAATAATATAATGTAAGGCAGCAGATACAATAGGGCCAGTTCTTTTTTGGCAAAGGGATCAGCAGAATGAACCAAAAACACCGCTACCAGCATAGTAATTACCAGCGGGATAACGGCAAACCGGGTTCCTAGCCCTACGAATATAAATATGGAACATACCACTTCTGCAAACACTGCAAATGAGAGGGATAATTCAGGACTTAGTCCGAACAGACCCGGAAATTGAATATTTCCTGAAACCAATGAAATCAATTTAGGAATGCCATGCACCAGCATAAGGGATGCGATAGTTACCCTGAGCAGCAGAATTGCTATATCTGTATTTATTTTATTATGTTTTATACTTATAGGATTAGGTAGAACAAGAGTAAACCAAATATAGGATTATCTTAAAACTAAATATATTAGTATATTTGATCTAAACTATTTAGTTATGTTTAAAGGGATAAATGCGATTGAGTTTGGGAAGCAATTTTATGATAATGAAAGTTGTTATCTGTATTTATTAAAACAGAAATGGGGCAAAGGTTATAATTGCAGTCGATGTGGCCATGGGAAATATTACAAGGGTAAAACCTGTTACCATCGTAAATGCAAACAGTGCAGTTATGATGAAAGTGTAACAGCCAATACAATTTTTCATGGAATGAAAATGCCGGTGTTAAAAGCCTTCCACATGGTATTCAGGTTAACGGCGAAGAAAAAAGGGATGTCAACAATAGAGTTGGGTGGTGAAGTCGGGGTTC
>JBGTNK010000262.1:0-2681 GCA_041743125.1 Chitinophagaceae bacterium | reverse complement strand
ATTGCTTTCAGCTCCACTAAAACTTTCCCTTTTACAACAAAGTCTGCTCTTCTTGTTCCAATCGCTTCCGGCAGTTCTTTATAAAATATTTCCTGCTCAATTTCCCTTGCATAAGTAAGTCCGGCTTTAGATAACTCCCAGCCTAATGCACGTTGATATATCACTTCCTGAAATCCGTTCCCGAGGAACTTATGTACCTCAAAGGAAGCCCCAATAATTTTTTCTGTTATGTCTTTATATTTTAATTCAGGCATTATTTAATCGGTGTATTCTTTTAATCCTTTTAAATCCGTGATTCAGACAACTATTAATTGAATTATAAATTCAGATCCTTCACCTTCCTTCGTTTCCACTTTGATTTCACCGCCATGTGCTTTTACAATATCATAGCTTAAACTTAAACCCAACCCCGTTCCTTGTCCCGTTGGTTTGGTAGTAAAGAAGGGTTGAAATATTTTATCCAATATTTTCTGTGGGATACCGGGCCCATTATCTCTTACGGTAATGAAAACATCGTCACCCACTTTTTTTGTACTCACCGAAACTGTGGACTCATATCCATCTTTAGGGTACTTAATCCCGCCTTTGGGGGTGGGAGGGCAAACTGCATAAAACGCATTATTATATAAATTCAACAACACTCTTCCCATATCCTGCGGAATGATATTGATGCTACCAATGCTTTCATCAAAGTATGTTTTCAAGGTTGCATTGAAAGATTCATCCTTTGCTCTTAATCCATGATAGGCTAGCCTTAAATATTCATCTGCCAACACATTAATATTGGTTGGTTCTTTTACACCACTGCTGCTGCGGCTGTGTTGCAACATTCCTTTTACAATATCACCGGCACGTTTGCCGTGGTGATTTATTTTTTCTAAGTTTTGCTTTAAATCCTGTGCAATCAATTTTGCATCTTCTGAATTTCCTTTATCAATTTCTGCATTCATTTCATCAACTAACTCTGTACTTACTTCAGAAAAATTATTGACGAAATTTAACGGGTTTTGTATCTCATGCGCAATGCCGGCAGTAAGTTCTCCCAACGAGGCCATTTTTTCCTGTTGTAGCATTTGGCTTTGAGTTTCCTTCAGTTCTTTGAGTGATTGGCTTAATGCGGCCGTACGCTCTTGCACCTGGCTTTCCAATATCACGTTTTGAGAACTCAACATTTCCTGCTTCTCTCTTTCCTGGGACAAATTTTTTACTGAAAGCTCGTTTACTTCTTTAAGTTTTTGCTGTAAGGAATCATTGACAAAAGCAAATTCAAGACCCAGATAAATTGAAGCTGCCATGGGAATGCTCAGCAGGGTCATATTAAAAAGGACGCTACGTAAAGTTGATATAGTTAGAAAAAAGTCGACGTTTACAAGTTTACCTTGTGCTATAAAGATCACAAAGCTTACAAAATAGAGGATAGCGCCCGCAACAATAATTAAAGTCCCTCTTTTCTTTCTTCGTAAAGCCAGAAAAGAAATGCGAAGTATATTAAATTGAATCAGGTTCTGCGCCAGAACGCCGCCAGCCAGCCAGCCCCACCGATAGGGTCCCGCATTCAAAAAAAAACTGATAATTGCATAAACAACCAGGCTCCAATAGTATACATCTTTTTTTTGTTTCAGCAGGTAATGAATAGCGGTGAGCAAAAAGAGGTTGCCGACCAGGAAAAAGAAAAATGAAAAATTAGCCAGGAAAAATTTATATTTTATATCGTGTGCCTCTAAATAGAGTATGCGTTGTAACACGATTGCCGTAACAATAAATAGAGCAAAAATAGCAAAGTAAAAGTTGGCTTTTTGGGAAGGATAGAAGAGGTAAAATGCAAAGTGGAGTACTAAAAACAAAGAACAAACGCCCATGATAAGAATATGAAACCATGAGAAACGTGATGCTTGTTGATGATAAAAGCTGACCGCCGATTCCACGTCTTTTATTTGAATCCATAACGCATGGTTAGTTGTTTCAAACATAGTAGTATACCGCATATGGGGTTGACGTGCGAATCGAACTGCTAAAACTTGTATGGTATTTTTCTTTATAGGAAATGATACGGGTTTCCACAATGGATCACAAGCTTTTACATTTGCCGGATTTGAACTTAGAACTCCAAAGCGATGGATCAATTGTCCGTCCAAATAAATCTCTGAGGCACCGGATTGCTGAATTATTAACGCCAACTGATTGTTAAGAGAACTATCTATTGAAAGATGTAATCTAAACCAAACAATTCCAGATTTTGGAATTTGTGGTAAATCATAAATATCTAAAGCAGGGTTTATAGTATTCCAGGATTTGTCGTCATATCCTGCATATGCATAAGCGGCATCATCCCCCACCTGAAATTTCCACCCTTTATCAAGAAGTATTCCATCTGAAGAGAGGTTGTCAATACGAAAGATCGTAGTATCCTGGGGAAGACACTTGTTGGTAAATAAAAAAAACAATAAAAAAACTGAACAAAGATTTTTCATACAAATCTTGTTTATTCATTTTTGCTTAATGACAACTGCATAGTAAACTCCGATCCTTCGCCTTCTTTGGTTTCTACTTTTATCTCACCACCATGTGCCTTTACAATATTGTAGCTTGTCTGAATCACGGATTGATCGGATTTAAGGATTTCACGGATTTCATTTTAGAGTACGAGTCTTTTAAAGGTTACGCTTTTACTTCCAAAATTG
>JBGTNK010000261.1:0-46537 GCA_041743125.1 Chitinophagaceae bacterium | reverse complement strand
GAATATTTTGCGGGAAATAACCCCCCTTACCAGCAGCGATTGTTTTACCATCTTTACCCGGGTCAAATCAGAATTCGACTTTCCCCTGCATAGCCATGAAGAATTAGAATTAAATTTTATCATGAATGCAAAAGGAGCCAGACGTGTGGTGGGAGACCACATTGGTGAAATTGAAGACCTTGAACTTATACTTGTTGGATCCAACCTGCCGCATGTGTGGCAAACGCATCATTGCCAATCCAAAGAAATCAGGGAGATCACCATACAATTCCACAAAGACCTTTTTGATGAAAAATTTTTAAGAAGAAATCAGCTCAGTTTCATTCGCAATATGCTTGAAAAATCAGCAAAGGGTATACAATTCTCCAGGCAAACCATAGAACAAATTACGCCGCGGTTAATAATCTTAAGTCAAAAACAAGGATTTGATTCCGTGCTTGAACTCATGTCCATCCTCCATGATCTTTCAATTTCCCGCAACATGCATACATTATCCAATGCCATCTTTAATAATGTGGAGTTTTCATACAACAGCCGCCGGATAGAAAGGACAATAGAATATATGAACCAGAGTTTTCATAAGCCGATTACATTAAATGAGGTGTCCAAACTGGCTAATATGACAGACGTCTCCTTCAGCCGCTTTTTCAAGGCAAGAACCGGTATCAGCTTTATGGACAGCCTGCTTGAAATGCGCCTGGGGCATGCATCAAGATTATTGATTGATACCACGCAAGCCGTAGCTGAAGTAGCATACAATTGCGGGTTTAATAATATTTCCAATTTTAATCGCTTGTTTAAAAAGAAAAAGGGTTGTACGCCAAAGGAATTCAGGGAGAATTATAGTTACGACAGCCGGGTTTTTATCTGATCACATTATACCAGTTTTGATAGATATGCCTGAAACGTCCTGTGGTGAAGTTGATGAGTGACCAAATCAAAGCTTTTGACTTTATAACTAACCGTAAAAAAAGTTATTTTACAGATCTTTTTTTCGAGGGCACAGGTTTATGCCAAAATTTAATCTGAAATTAACCGGTTCTCCGGGTATATATTTCCAGCCACCTGTTGGGTTAAAATAGCCTATAGTTGCATAATTGATGTTGGTGATATTGTAGATGTTTAAACCGATATTGAATTTCTCATTGCTATAACCTATTGCTGCATCGAACAAGCTATAAGCTGGCAGCACTTTGGTCTTGTCCGGATTCCAGAAATACCACACCGCTCCGCGTTTGCCGGTATATTGATAACCCATGGAAAATGAAAAATTCTTTAATTTACCATGTAACAATTTATATTGCAACCAGAGATTAACCCGATGATCGGGAGTTAGAAAGTTTTTGATACCGATACTGTTTGGGTTACTCTCTTTCGTGACCTTCGCATCTATATATCCGTAGTTGGCATTTACTATAATTGAAGGTGTAATATTACCCGTCATGTCAAAATCAATTCCTTTACTTACTATCTGTCCTGTTTGGATTTGATATCCATCGTGCAGGATATCTGCGGTTAGCATATTGTTCTTCACAATATCGAATATTGAAAAATTCAAACTCATTTTTTTGTTAAAGAAATAAGCTTTCAGGCCTGTCTCAATGTTATGGCCTGTAACCGGTTTGAATCGTTTATGTTCAAAACTTTTTCCTCTTTGAGGTATAAAACATTGATCGTATAAAGCATATACTGATACTTTATCACCAAATAGCCATGTTAGTCCCACCCGTGGGGTGAAGGCATTGTCGATGATTTTTTTTTCATCGGGGGCTACCCAGTCAAACCCCTCCAAACGGTTGGAGGCATGTGTTAGATGACCGGCCAGGGTTATGACCAGTTTCTCAACAATTTTTACGTGGTCTTGTATATACAGGGCGATCCAGCGGGTCTTTCCATGCACCGGTGGGCTGATTGGAATTCTCAATGAATCAGGATGGATGTAATAATCCGGGTTAGGTATGTATAGTCCAAATTGTTTTTCTGTCCAACTGCCTGACCCTTTTGAACCTTCATTATGGTAGTCAAGACCAAAGAGGACTTTGTGTTCAATCTTACTTCCAGTTTGAAACTTTCCATCAATAAAAGCCTGTGCGGGCCTAGCATAATTTATGTAATGTTGCAAAGCGAAAGAGCGGTAGAGCGTGTCATTTGAAATTGGGACATTATCATTGCTGTATAGCTGATATCCATCCCATGGACCACGTACAGAGGCGGCCTGGATATTTAAATGCCAGTCGTCATTAAAATCATGTTTTATTTTTAAACGATAATAGTTATCAATACCAGTTATTGCATCTGTCGCAGGATCGGCTATAGCAAAATTCCGCGGCAGCACAAACATCTTTCCGTCTACGGCAGGTAAGCCATTATTATTACCTGATGTTTTTCCATACATATAATTGAATTCTGCAGTTACAGACGTTTTTTTATTGAATTCATACGTGAGGGCAGGGCATATAAAATACCTTATGGCTTTGCCGAATTGAAAGTCTCTTCCCTGTTTATATACTCCTGCTATAAAGCGATAATAAAACTTACCGGATTTAGTAAAAGCACCGCCAATATCTGCTGTGAGGCGCATCATGTTATAACTTCCGAAACCCATATCCACGCTTGCTATTCGTTCTTTCGTTGGTTGTTTGGTCACAACATTCACAATCCCGCCGGGTTCTGCGAGGCTGACCATAAAGCCCGCAGGACCTTTTACAAATTCTATTTTCTCGACCATGGCAACGTCTTCCTGCTGGTTCCACCAGACACCACCCACACCGTTCCGAAAAACATTCATTGTGGCATCAGTGCCACGCATGATCAATGAATAATCATTTAACTCACCGTAAGTTTTTCCTACACCACTTATAGTCCGTATCGCCTGCGTCAGAGATACAAGGCCCTGGTCGGAGAGTAGCTGGTGCGGGATCACTACTATATTTTGCGGCACTTCAATAAGCGGCAAATTCAGGCGCAGTGATTCAGAAAGTTTGGTTTCTACATATTTTGGAACCCGTGCTTCGACAATCACTTTTTTTAACTCCGCATAAGTCCGTTGAAGTTGTATTTTCAAAAATATTGTTGCATTTTGAGATAACTGAACAGTAGTATCAATATGGATGTATTCCAACAGGGAAAAGAGAAGAGTATAAGTACCGGTCTTTATTTTTTTGAACTCAAAATTTCCATTGTCATCAGTGATAGTTCCCTTCCCTGTACTTTTTAACTCTACACTTACATAAACCGCGGGATGCCCGTCAGATGTGGATACAGAACCGCTTATACTTCCATAGTCATTGTTGTCGTTGTTGGCAAAAACAATACAAGGAAGGAGCATCAGAAAAATATGAAAAACCGTTTTCATATTTGCAATTAATCTGGTTGCAAAAAAAGATATTCCTTTTTATTTTATTAAAAAAGCCCGCTAAAGTTTAAAGCCGGGGGGCAAGCGACCCTAACAAAAATTTAATTACCTGTACCAAAAAATTTATTTTAATAAAGATTCAATTAGCGTTAAATACTATTTCTCCTGAGTGCTTTTACGACTGCTTCAGATTTTGAACTTACATGTAATTTTTCATAAATATTCCGGATATGAAACCGGACGGTATCAATACTTATTTTACACGAAGATGCGATCATTTTATAGCTCATGCCATCCACTAGACATTCTAAAATTTCTTTTTCCCGATCGGAAAGATCATTCAATTCACCCGAGGATTGTGGAGATTGCCTGCGAAATTTGCCCAACACCTTTTCCGCAATTGTGGGTGTGATGGGCGCACCACCTTCATACACTTCAACAATTGCCTGTAATAGCCTGGCAGGAGTCGTGGTTTTCAATAAATAGCCCGATGCACCGTTGCAAATCGACGCAAAGATCTTTTCATCATCTTCTACCACGGTTTGCATAATGATCTTAGTTTCAGGAAAATGTTTTTTAATGATCTTTACACCTTCAATTCCATCTTTCCCCGGCATTTGGATATCCATCAGAACAACATCCGGATTTGTTTTTTTAATATTGAAAATAATATCTTCACAATTTGCAAATGCACCTGCGCAAGTCAATCCCGGGCTACCATTGATCAACTGGTACAGGCTTTCCCGCAACAGAAAATTATCTTCAAAGATCACCACACGTATATCCATGGTTATTCATTTTTAAATTCAAGTTCAACAATAGTTCCCTTACCGGGGATGGATTCGAGGTTGAAGCGGGCTTTCATTATTTCAGCCCGTTGCCGCATGTTCATCAATCCATTTCCTGCTTTTACTGTTTTCATTTCAAATCCGCTCCCGTCATCGCGGATCGTCATCTTAAGATTGTTCTCACGATTCCAGATCATCACATATGTATTTGCGGCTCCTGAATACTTTGCAATGTTGTTCACCGCTTCTTTAAAAATGAGATAAAAATTCCTTCGCATATCCATTTTTAATTTTGACTGAACCAGGTTTTTATCGAAATCAAAATGAAAGGCAATATCCCTGGCGGAAAGAATTTCAGATGCGAACGAACGCATCCGTTTGATAATATTATCAAAACTATCATTTTGTGGATTAATCGCCCATACCATATCATTTACTGATTCAATCATATTTCGCGAACTGCTTCCGATTTTTTCAAGCAGTGAACTTGCTTGCGGCACCTGGGTTTTTACTTGTTGATTCACTAATTCACTCATGATGGAAATGCTGCTGAGCGTAGCGCCAAGATCATCATGCAGATCGCTGGCAATTTTATTCCTGATGCGACTGATGTTACGAAACTTCTGCCTTCGGGTGTTATAAATTGCGAGAAAGATCATTCCTCCTGCAAAAACTAATGCGATACCTTTTAATATTCCAAACCACGTGGTTTTCCACCATGGCGGAAGGATAGTAAAATCATATGTGAATTCATTGCTCCAGTACCCTTCGCTGTTAACTGCCTTTACTTTGAATGTATAGTTGCCATTTGGCAAATTGCTGTAAGACGCTTCCGGCTTATCTGTAAGGGAACTCCAGTTTTTATCCAGGCCTTCCAGGAGGTATTGGTATTTTACATCCCTGGGTCTTTTTGTTGTAATACCAATAAATTGAAACGTAAGATAATTATTGTTATAGACCAGTTCCAGTTGTTCAGGAATATAGTACCATTTTGATAATCCGCTAAATTTAAAATCACGCAACCGCACCCCATTACCAAGTAACTGTGAGGTATCCTTAATCTTTTCTAAACTCAGCCAGTTTATATTTTCGTTAAAGAGCGATATGCCGGTTAATTGGATATCAGGTGGAATGGTATCCGGCAGATCCCCTTCAGGATGGAAACAAGTAAGACGGTCATTCGTGCCTACCCAAATATTTCCTTTACTGTCCTGGCATAGCGTGTTAGAAATAATATAATTCGTTCCCACACCCAAAAAACCATCAGAAAATAAATAATTTTTAAATAAAGAGGTGCCGGCATGGTTGGCAATATTGCCATTTTTGTCGAGGGTTTGCCTTGATAATTGCATCCGGCTTATTCCATTGAGGGTTCCAAACCAAATGTCGCCATCCTTATTTTCCCGTATGCCAGTAACAAAATTATTGCACAATCCTTGGGCCGTTGTATATTGCGTAAAGAACTTCCCATCGAATTTATTGACACCTCCACTACTTGTGCCGAACCAAAGATTATTACTTTTATCCACCAGGATGCAGTTAACTGTTGCATCGCTTAAACCATTGACAATACTATAATTTGTAAACGATCTTCCATCATATTTACTAACCCCCCCACCTCTTGTGCCAAACCAAAGATTACCGCTTTTGTCTTCCGATATACAGGTAATGTCCTTACCAGTTAATCCCTGCGCAGCGGCATAATTTATAAATGATTTCCCATCATATTTAACGACACCTCCCCCGAACCAGGCTCCAATCCATAGATTACCACTTTTATCTTGAAAAATATAGCCAAGAAAATCGGAGCTTAATCCCTGGGCCGTGGTATAATTTGTAAAAGTTTTCCCGTCATATTTATAAAGTCCAGCTCCCCAGGTTACAAACCAAAGATTATCGCTTTTATCTTCAAGGAGGCTTGTAACATTCCTTCTTAAACCCTGATCAATTCCAAAGTAAGTAAAAGACTTTCCATCATATTTACTTACCCCACCTGATATACACAACCAAAGATTCGCTCTTTTGTCTTCAAAAATCTGACCAATACCGGCCATAGAACGAGCAGGGGAATTTAATCCCTGGGCAGTGGAATAATGTGTAAACGTCTTTCCATAATATTCAGCAAGACCTCCTTCGGAAGTTCCAATCCAAAGATTACCACTTTTGTCTTCCAAGATGCTTTTAATGTTATAGCTTAATCCCTGGTCAATTCCAAAGTGAGTAAATGATTTTCCATCATATTTATTTATTCCTCTATCAGTAGTACAGATCCAAAGATTACCATTTTTATCTTCAAGAATCATCCCGGTCGTATCAGAGCTTAAGCCCTGTGCAGTTGTATAATGAGTAAAAGATTTCCCATCAAATTTATTAATTCCACCGCCCCATGTTCCAATCCAAAGTATACCATTTTTATCTTCAAAAAAACTCGATACGTTATCGGAGCTTAATCCCTGCGCACTGGTGTAGTGTTTAAAAGACTTCCCGTCATATTTAGTAAGGCCCCTCCCATCTGTGTCAAACCAAAGATTACCGCTTTTGTCCTCAAGAATTACCCAAACCCCATCAGAACTTAATCCCTGGGCAGTAGTATATTGCGTAAAGAACTTCCCATCATATTTGGTGAGCCCACCCAATGCGCCGAGCCAAAGATTACCGCTTTTATCTTCAATGATACTTCCCCAACTATAGCCAACGGAATAATGTGTAAAGGATTTCCCATCGTATTTATTGAGATCACCGTTCCTGGTGCCAAACCACAGATTTCCGTTTTTATCCTCCAGAATGCGAAATACAATATTATCACTTAAGCCCTGGGGGGTGGAATAATGAGTAAACGATCTCCCATCGTATTTAGTGACTCCCCCACCCCAGGTACCAAACCAAAGATTACCTTTTTTATCCTGGATGATATTAGACTCGATATTATTGTTTTTTAAACCTTGCAGTATCTTAAATGACATAAAGCTTTCGGGATTATTCTCTTTACTCTGGGGATCCTTTGCAAGGATCACTTCCGGAAGTTGAGTTGAAATGCCACTGTCAGCTATAGCTGGTATTACTTTGGGGAGCTTAAAAGTATCCTGGCCGGGTGTACATATCTTTGGATTACCCGCTTTTATAATTACAGGATTACCAACAGGAAAAACATTCGATTTCAGATTTACTATTTTGGGCTTCCCAGTAGCAATGGTTTTTACTCCATGAGCGGGTACAACCTTTGGCGGAGCCATACTGTCCTGGAATACTGTATAGCCCCTGGCTTCAACTACTTTTGGGGCATGAGTATCAAAACTAATTTGTTCCTTTTGTTTCCTTTCACAAGCAAATTGCAAGAGAGAAAAGAAAACAACTAAACAAGTTGCTGTTAATTTCACAATAGCTGGTTTAAATTATTCTCGAGTACCCTCTGTGCAAATGCCGGAGTTATTGATGCTCCCCCTCCATTCTGTCTTTATGTCGCCTGCTTCTACTTATTCATTTTTAGTTTTAATTGGATCAGGTTTTAAGCCAATTTGCAAACCGCCTCGCCCCAGAATAGTTGCCTATCATCAAAAGTAATTGCAATGTCTAAAGGTAAAAGTAAAATTAACGATTACGGACATTTAGCCCCTGCATAAATATGCAGGTCTCCGGGTAATAAAAACACGATTCGTTCTTTACTGCCGCATGTTTATGCTGTTGATATGACTTGTGCGATATGAGATATTTGAACGCCATTCACTTCATTTCTACATTCAAAAAGAAAGCACATGGCAAAGAGTACGACACAAAACAAAAACCGATCTCTTGAAAAGATATTTCTGCTAATGTTCGTCGGATTCCTCGCAATGTCTTGTGATAGCAGTTTCCTGGTGCTATCCGTTGATAAAAAAATTTATAATGGGAGTATAGCAGTGGAGCGACATGTTTGGCAACTAAAAAAAATTGATACGCTCAATAGATTTGGAAAATCCAGGCCATCGGCTACCTGGTATAATAAGCATGACAGACTATACTATGTGGATAATAGCAGTGATTTTCCTTATCCCTATGTCGTAGGGGATGATTTTTCCAATTTCGATAGAAAATGAATTATAAAAATGCAATACCAGACTTTTTTGAGTGTACGGTATTTTCTATAAAATTTTTTATTTAAGAGTTTTAAATACTACAAACTATAAAAAATTGCTCAGCCTGACAGAAACACTATAGCACTTTCTGTTGACCGGTTAGTTGGATGTTTTACTGCTTGATATTTATAAAAACAGCGGAGTATTGTAAAGTTTATAAAGAATAGTAAACGCAATAGGGGCATCTCGAAAAACCTCTATACAAACGAAATGTTCGTCAGGCTGAGTTTATTGAAGCCTTTTCAGGCTTCTGTTTCACTAACATTCAGCCTTCGACATGCTCAGAATGAAATTATCAAGCTTACTAAATAAAAGACTACGCCGAGCTTGTCTGTTTGTATTTATTAATGCCTTTAAACCGGAAAATCATGCAAAATCTATTCAAAAAACTAGTGCCCCTGCTCAGTTTATCCATTCTCATTTTAAGCGGCTGCTATAAAAGAATTGAAATACTCCGAAGAGATCCAAACACTTTTCCCACTCCAGGTGTTTCTTTTAATGTTGACCTTGTCCATGTTGCACTTCATATTGAAGATAAGAATATGAGGACTCCGGAAGGAGATGCTACTCTCCTTTGGAATAATCGGGGGCATACACCCATTATAGCTCCGGACGGTCACCAGGTTACTCGCGGTGAATTCAATGGGGTTACGGGCACGGCTAATGTTACATACATTAACCAGGGGACCAGTATAGCTATAAACCTCCAGGGTTTGGTCCCTAATGGTGTGTACTCGATCTGGGTTCTTACATTCAAATTGCCCGGTTTTCATAACAGTTTTGCCAATCTCATCGGAAATGGTGCATTGGGACTTAATAGCGAGGTCAAGAATACTTTTACTGCATCTTCCGCTGGTACTGCTTCCCTCTCGGCGAGGATGCAAGCCCAATCGTTGTCTATCTTTGGTTCAATAGGGAATTGCCTTTGTTCGGAATATGAGGTCCACCTCATGGCCGCTTATCATTCAAACAATCTTATACAAAATGGTACACCGGGTGATCCCTCTTCATGGATTACTCAGTTCGTTTTTCCGTTTCGTGGCGACTGATAATTTTTAGTATTGAAAGACCCTAAATCTCCTGATGACAATTCATTCAGGAGGTTCAGGTTGCAAAAATGATTAGCTCACCAGAAATTTTTAATTGCTTTTATACAATTACTTGAATTAGCTTTTTATCAAAAGAAAAATAGAGAATGAAAAGGTGTAATATTGATTCTCATCTTGTATTTCCGTAAGTTCCTGTTAGCAGCAACTTTTAATTCAATTTTTTCATTGTTCCATAAAAAAAATCCCATCTCATTTGGAGAGATGGGATGAATGGTGGGTACTTCTTTTTTTGGTGGTTTTTCCGTCCAGCTTTTTTTGAATAATGTATTTAGTCTGTTTGTTTAACTGCACCCTCCCTGGTTGCCACAATTCAAACATTTATAACAAGTGCCGCTTCTCATCATAATGTGCCCACAGACATGACATGCCGGTGCATCACTCTGCATATTCTTTGCAGCAGCATTTACAGCATCCAGACCGCTGTCCATTTTTTTATTTTGCGACGTTTGACTTTTTTGAGATGGTGCAGATGAACGGGTAATGCGAATACTGGAAAGCTCCGGTATTTTTTCATATTCTAATCCCGATGGAACATCATCCCAATCATCTGCTCCGGTGTTTAATACTTCCGGCTTATCCAATACATGCACCAGGTCGGTTCTGCCCAGGTATTCATAACCTAATACACGGAAGATAAAGTCTACAATGGACGTAGTTGATTTTATGTTGGGATGTTCTACAAAACCAGAAGGATCAAATTTGGTAAAAGCAAATTTGTCAACAAACTCTTCTAAAGGCACTCCATACTGCATTCCGATAGAAATAGAAATAGCAAAACAATTCATCATACTACGCATGGTAGCGCCTTCTTTGGCCATGTCAATAAAAATTTCACCTAATGTGCCATCTCCATATTCCCCGGTTCTGAGAAAAATGGCCTGGCCGTTGATCTTTGCTTTTTGGGTAAAGCCCCGGCGCTTGGCAGGTAAGGAACGACGCTCCACAATGCTGGCCAGTTTTCTTTTCAATTTTGTATCGGGTGAGGATTGCACTCTCTTTTGAACTTCTTCCAACAATTCCTCCACAGTTAGTTTGCTCAGGTCTACAATATTTGATTCGGCAGAGGATGAAAATTCCTCATGAGATGATATGGTTTCGGCAATTTTCCCGTTTTGATTTTTAACCTCTGTTTTCTTTTTATCAGATTTCGTGCTGAGTGGTTGAGACAGTTTGGATCCGTCCCGATACAATGCACAAGCCTTTAAACCCAATTCCCAACTCAACAAATAGGCATTAGCAATTTCACCCACATTAGCATCATTGGGCAGATTGATCGTTTTTGAAATAGCACCACTTATAAATGGTTGAGCCGAAGCCATCATACGAATATGGCCATGTGCATGTATAAACCGGATACCTTTCCTTCCGCATTTGTTGGCACAATCAAAGACGGGTAAATGTTCATCCTTTAATAACGGTGCCTCTTCCAGCATCATGGTACCACAAATAAAATCATTGGCCCCTTCTATTTGTGCTTCAGAAAACCCAAGTGCCTCCAGCAGGCTCCATTCAAAATCATTATACAACTCCGCTCCAAAACCCAGTCTTTGCAAACAGTCTTCTCCAAGAGTATATTTATTAAAAACAAATCCTATTTCAAAAGCGGTTGCCAGCGCTGCTTCCAGGCGGCTGATTTCCTCGCTTATAAAACCTTTCTCACGTAAAGATTGCCGGTTGATAAAAGGAGCACCGGAAAAAGAAGCAGAACCTACTGCATATTTTATGATGGCCGCCGTTTCTTTTTCGCTGTATCCTAAATTTTTTAAGGCCGCCGGTACAGATTGGTTTATTATTTTGAAATATCCACCACCTGATAATTTTTTAAATTTTACCAATGCAAAATCAGGCTCCACGCCAGTCGTATCGCAATCCATTACTAAACCAATTGTACCTGTAGGTGCAATCACGGTTGCCTGTGCATTACGGTAACCATATTTTTCGCCGAGTTCTACAGCCTCATCCCAGGCTTTACATGAAGCTTTCAGTAAATAATCCGGGCAGTGGCGGGCACTCAGTCCCTGTGGATTCAAACTCAGGTTCTCATATTCATCTGCATCATAGGCAGCAAGCCGATGATTACGCATCACCCGCAGCATATGATCTTTGTTTTCTTCATAGCGGGGAAAAGCACCCAGGGACCTGGCCATCTCTGCAGATGTGCTGTAGGCAGTACCCGTCATGATAGCGGTGATGGCGCCTGCAATAGCTCTTGACTCATCACTGTCGTACGGTATACCACTCACCATTAACATCGTTCCAAGATTAGCATAACCCAATCCCAATGTCCTATACTCATAACTTAATTGCGCTACTTCTTTTGAAGGGAACTGGGCCATCAACACAGATAATTCTAAAACCACTGTCCACAAGCGGCAATTGTATTCATATCCCTCTACGTCGAAAATATTTTTTTCAGAATCAAAAAATTTCATGAGGTTGGCGGAAGCCAGGTTGCAGGCCGTATTGTCAAGAAACATATACTCGCTGCAGGGATTGGAGGCCCTGATCTCTCCGCCTTCGGGACAGGTATGCCATTCATTGATGGTGGTATTATACTGCGTTCCCGGATCAGCACATCGCCAGGCTGCATAGGCTATCTGGTTCCACAATTCTTTTGCTGGCACTTTTTTCATTACCCTACCGTCCATACGTGCCGTGAGTTCCCAATCTTCATTGTTTTTTAATTTATTAAAAAATGAATTGGGAATACGAACCGAGTTGTTTGAGTTCTGACCGCTTACAGTTCTATAGGCTTCGCCTTCATAGTCAGATGCATAACCCGCGTCTATCAATGCCGACACTTTCTTTTCCTCTTCAACTTTCCAATTAATGAATTCAACAATTTCAGGGTGATCTAGATCCAGGCAAACCATTTTTGCGGCACGCCTGGTGGTGCCACCACTCTTGATAGCACCTGCAGCCCTGTCGCCAATTTTAAGAAAGCTCATCAGGCCACTGGATGTACCGCCACCACTTAATTTTTCATTGGCGCCACGCAGATTTGAATAATTGGTGCCCACACCCGAACCATATTTGAATATCCTGGCCTCTCTCACCCACAAGTCCATGATGCCACCATCATTGACCAGGTCATCCTCTACACTTAAAATAAAACAGGCATGCGGCTGAGGACGTTCATAGGCTGAAGTAGATCTTTTTAACTCCCCGTCGGCCTGATCAACATAATAATGTCCCTGGGGTTTGCCTTTGATGCCATAGCTTTCATACAAACCGGTATTGAACCATTGGGGCGAATTAGGAACACACATCTGGTTGAGTATACTAAACACCAACTCTTCATAAAAAATTTGTGCATCTTTTGAAGAAGCGAAATAGCCATACTTTTCGCCCCATACCCGCCAGCAATTGGCCAGCCGATGTGCAACCTGTTTGGCTGATGTCTCCCGGCCCAGGCTGCCATCGGGTTGAGGAACACCTGCCTTTCTAAAATATTTTTGTGCTAATATATCGGTAGCAATCTGGCTCCATTGTTTTGGCACTTCCACGTTATTCATTTCAAACATGGTTTCACCGGAAGGATTCCGGATTACAGAAGTGCGGTAATCGTATTCAAAAAAATCAAATACACTCACCTTGTCGTTTGTATAACGACGACGAAATTGCAATCCACCGCCGGCGGATGCCTGTTTTTTATTAACCATTATTTATAATTTTAACGGTTCAAGAAATTTTTTCAGCCTCAGGTGGGAAGGAATTACGAAAATATTTTTTGCATATCAATTTCCAATCATTCAAATATGCACATTGTGTGGAAAAGAGATATTCGTAAAGACAGGATTCTTTCCTGTGCAGGGTTAGATGATTTTTGCACATGTCCTTTTTTTGTTTGAAATATCCCATAACCAAAAACGCACCCTGTTCCATCCGGCGACTCAGATATTTTCAAATGAAATAAAATTTTTTAGAAATGATCATTTCTATTCTTTTGCATTTATGAAAAAAATATTTGTAGTGGCTTTCGCCATTTTTTCCTTTTCGCTGTTGAGTAATGCACAATCACAATTTTCCGGCTGGCTGGCATCCTTCAATACTATTAAAACAGGAAAGAAGACCAGCATTCATTCGGATATACAATGGCGAAGTTCTGATGAACTGAAACATACACAAACCTTGCTACTTCGCGGCGGCCTGAATATTCATGTTTCTAAAAAATTGACAGCCACAGCGGGCTATGCCTTTATCCATAATCGCCGGGTAATAAGCGGTATTAGCGGATATTCACCGGAACATCGCATTTGGGAACAACTGGTATACAATCATAAATTAAAAAATATTTTAGTCAGTCATCGCTTCCGCCTGGAACAACGATTTATTTCAAAAAGCATGATCGTCAACAACCAGTTCAAAAATGACGGCTCTTTTTATGCCCATCGATTCCGATATTTTATAAGAAATGTACTTCCGCTACAGAAACAGGAAACATTTACCAGGGGTGCATTTGTCGCTTTACAAAACGAAGTGTTTCTCAATATTGGAAATACAGCCAATGTGAACCGAAAAATCTTTGATCAAAACAGGGCTTTCCTGGCTGTAGGATACCGGGTAAATAAATCATTTGATTTGGAGACGGGGTACCTGAATCAATATATCGCTGGAAGGAATAAGGTTTTTACAAAAAATCATGTATGGCAGCTGGGTGCCTACTTAAGGTTGTAAGCGTATATCCCTATTTACCATTTCATTTTTTACTCCTTTTCAATCTGAACCCATTTATATAGCGTAAATGCTTTGGAAATTAACTCATTAAAAGCCAAAAACTTTTTGCATTTTTGCAGTTCACTAACCGGTACCGGATGAAGTCAGTTATTTACCAATCATTGATAGAAAAGAAAAAGCAGGGGAAAAAATCTTTTGCCGTACTCATTGACCCCGATAAGGTTAACAAATCGATGCTGGACGAATTAATTGATTTATCTGTTTCAGCCAAAGTTGATTATCTGCTGGTAGGCGGCAGCCTGGTTATCTCCAACCACCTGGATGAATGTGTGCAACATATAAAGCAAAACTGCACTATTCCGGTTATCCTTTTCCCCGGCAGCCCTAGCCAGATCAGCAAATACGCCGATGCGCTTTTATATTTATCGTTGATATCCGGCCGTAATCCGGAGTTATTGATCGGCCACCATGTTGTTTCTGCTCCATTTGTAAGGTTAAGCGGTCTTGAGATCATGTCAACCGGATATATTGTCGTGGACGGCGGCGCACCCACTACTGTTTCTTATATCAGCAATGCATTGCCCGTTCCTGCAGATAAGAACGAAATAGCTATGTGCACAGCAATGGCCGGCGAAATGCTGGGCATGAACCTGATCTACATGGATTCAGGCAGTGGCGCTAAACGTCCAATATCAGAAAATATGATCGAGGCAGTGGCGAAAAGCATTTCAACTCCACTTATTATTGGTGGCGGCATCAGGGATGCCGAAAAAGCTTACCTGAACTGCAAGGCCGGGGCTGATGTAATTGTAGTGGGTAATGCCATTGAAAAAGATGCGACATTAATTAAAGAAATGAGTGATGCGGTGCATTCGGTAGCGGTCAAAGTATAAGTTAAAACCAGGTACCAGATTTTATATACTCCCATCTGCTTAATGTAGTTGTTTAATCTTCAGGTAATCTCCAATTTTAAAGGAAAGATAAAGCTTATTTCAAATCTTCCTTTCTTACCCGGGTTGGTGTTTCTTTTCCTTCAACAATTGATTTTGCACTCAACGCAATGGATCGGATTATCATTGCCATATTTTCCAAATCCAAAGTTTCTACCTGGTCGCTCACTTTATGATAGTTGGGTTCATTATCCATTTTAGAGGTAGAAATGGTGTGTGCAGGAACACCAAGTTTCGCCAGGGTTGCATTATCGGACCGGTAAAATAAATCCTGGTCAGGATAGGGATCAGGATGAAAACTAAAAGCGGTGCCTTTCAGATTCTTTTGTAAAATAGAACCCATATCCGTTTTTTCATACCCCGTGATATAGGCTGTACTTTTTCCCCACTTGCTTTCGGTTCCTATCATCTCAATGTTAAACATTGCTTTTACTTTATTTGCTTCTATTTGTTTTGAAAAATATTGAGACCCAAAGCCACCCGATTCTTCAGCGGTAAAAGCAACAAATACCAGCGTTCTCTCATTATTATTTAATGCGGCAAAATTTTTTGCCAGCAGGATTACGGCAGTAATACCTGAAGCATCATCATTGGCTCCATTAAAAATAGAATCCCCATTAATGGCCTTGCCCACACCAATATGATCATAATGTCCCGAAAAGATCACATACTCGTCTTTTTTACTTTTTCCCGGTAAAACTCCCGCAACATTGGCCAATTTTTGTTCCTTTATTTCATGCTTAGCCGTTATGCTAAATACTGTTGGTGGATCTTTCTCCAGAATAAATACCAGGCTCCTGTCTGTTTTAAAAATGCCCTGTTTTAAGAAAATTAGCCGGGAGAAATTTTTACGAAAACTTGTATCTACCCATACCAGGTAATTTTTATCTGAACCGGCATAGTTCATTGCCTGCTGAAAAATATTATCCCCCGCTTTTATTTTTACAACTTCGTAGCCAGAGTTTTGCGTGATAGTTAACTCCGGTTTACTGGTGATAAAAACCACTTTCGCCGGGTCGACCGCTTTTTTATCAAAGACCGCAACAAGGCTGGTTTGTTTGGGGCTGACCATAGTAAATTCCTGTTGAAACCGGGTGCTGTTATTCCATGTTTTTAATCCTGCACTTTTAAATTCGGTGGCAATAAAATCTGCTGCCTGATCTATTTCCGGGCTGAATATTTTTCGGCCCTTCATATCATCAGACGCCAGCACCTTAATGATGCGACTAGCTTCCGCTGAATGGATAACCAGTTTTTTTTCCTGCGCAAATAAAAAAGAGGTTATTGAAAACAATAACCACGCAACTAAAACTTTCTTCATGGTACTAAATAAAATTTTGTGAATACTCTTCTTTTCAATTCATAAACCATTACAGACTCATCATCTCTTTAAATTTAACGGTTTGCCTGCGGCTCACTTCTATTTTTTCGCCTCCTTTTAATTCCAATAATAAACCGCCATTAAAATAGGGTTCTATTTTTTCGATCATGCGGAGATTAATGATATGTTTCCGGTTGGCCCTAAAGAAAAATTTTTCATCCAGTCTTTCTTCAAGTGCGTTAAGTGACTTTAATATCAGTGGCTTATTTGTACCAAAGAAGACTTTGGCATAGTTGCCAACACTTTCAAATAACCGGATATCACTCAATTTTACAAACCAGCAACGTTCCCCGTCCTTTACAAATACCTGGTCATGCTCACTCAAAATACTGTTGTTGGTATACTGGTCAGAGGGTTTTATTTCCCTGTTTTCAGCATGCTGTAATTTATGAATAGCATCCGCCAGCCGTTTGGGCTCAATCGGTTTTAATAAATAATCCAATGCATTTACCTCAAAGGCCTTTAATGCAAACTCGTCGTAAGCCGTCGTGAAAACCACTAATGGTGATCGTTCCAGTTCGGTGAGCATATCAAAACCGGTTTTGCCGGGCATTTGAATATCCAGGAAAATAAGATCAGGTTGCTGGCTTTCAATTTTTGTTACGCCTTCCTCAGCATTGGCCGCTTCATCTATGATTTCTATTTCAGGAAAATCCTGCAATAGTTTTCTTAATTCAGCCCTGGCCAGGCGTTCGTCATCAATAATAATCGCTCTCATGTGTTTATTTTTAAAATTTCTGTGCTAAAAATAATTAAGGCTACCATGAACAAATGGCATAATAAAAAAATGCCGGAGCTGCTGTATGGCAAACGTAAACCCTAAAACAAGTTAATTTAAAGTGTATCAACAGGTATCAGCACTTTTGCTTCTACCAGAGTTGGTGATGCCTGCCTTATTTCAAATTTAGCTTTATTTCCGTATAAAAGGCTGAGTCTGTCTGTAGTACTTGAGAGGCCAAATCCCCTACCAAATCCCTGGCCTGCAGAATCATATGTACGAAATTCATTGTCTTCAGTAACGGAATGCGAAGCAACACTCTCTTTGGTTAAATGCCCGTTCAGATAGCCCGTGTTCTGCACCGAAAGTTCGTGGAAATTATTTTTTAACGTTGAAATGATTCTTACTACGCCACCCAATATTTGCTTATTGATACCATGTTTTATAGCATTTTCTACCAGGGTTTGCAACATCATTGGAGGTACAGGCAAAGCCAATGTATTTTCATCTATGCAATACTCTATTTTCAACCTGTCCTCAAATCGCATGTTTTCCAATGCCAGGTAATCTTTTACGATGAATAATTCTTTTTCAAAAGCCACCGCTTCAGATTTATCAGCTTGCATACTGCTACGAAGAATATTGCTTAATTCCGTAATAGCCTTTCTTGCCCTTTCAGGATTTTCATCAACAAGAGCCCTGATACTGTTCAACGAATTAAAAATAAAATGAGGATTAATATGCGCTTTAATTGTTTTTAATTCCAGCTCTTTTACAAGGGACTCCAATTGCAAAGTATCCATTTGCTGCTTTCGGCTTTTGGCTACATAATGATAAACAAAATATATCAGGCTCCAGATAAAGAAAAGGATGAAGTATGAAAAAGCACTGCTCAATACAAGCAACAACTTACTGACCCAATAACTTACCCCGGGTCTTTCTAGCAAGGCAACTTCGTCCTGTTTTATAAGATCAAAACCGATCAAAGCTTCCACGCTGATATAGGAAACCAGCAAAGCGAGAAAAAACGTGATCAGGAAGAATTGAAGAATTTGTGTATTCAAATTTTTTTGCAACAATCCAAACCGGATGATCACATTCCGCATCAGGTGAGAGAAAAAAATGCCCAATAACAAAAAGACGCCCAGTCGTTTAAAAAAATCGGGCGTAAGCTTGTCAAAAGAAAAAGCGAAAAAAGTGTTGATCAGGGCAAACGATCCCCAACCAATCAATTGAAATACCCAGTATCTGGAGTTACCAATCCGCATAAACGACAAATCTAACCATTTTGCCTTCACAGCAGTCCCAGTAAATATACCAGTGGAAAATAAGTTTTACAGAAGGGATTTTATGCGGTATTAAGTTTAGGACTTAGAGTGCCCGAAAAACTGAAGGTTAGCCTTTCCTATATCCATTAAAAAAAATAAACATAAGGCTATAGAAACTGTTATTATTTGTTAAGGTCTAATAAACAGGGGCTGGAAATAAAATATTACTTTTACACCCTTCAAAAACCACCGAATGGAGATAACACCCGGACCATTATTAAAAACCATTGATTCCCCTGCCGACCTCAAAAAACTTCCACGGGAAAAATTGCACCAGGTTTGTGATGAATTACGACAATATATCATTGATGTGGTGAGTGTGCATGGGGGTCATTTTGGTGCCAGTCTTGGTGTAGTAGAATTAACTACAGCCTTGCATTATGTTTACAATGCACCATACGACCAATTGGTATGGGATGTTGGTCACCAGGCATATGGACATAAGATTTTAACGGGCCGGCGGGATAATTTTGCCTCCAACAGAAAATTTAATGGCCTTAGCGGTTTTCCCCGCCGAAGCGAAAGTGAATACGATACTTTTGGAGTCGGGCACTCCTCAACTTCTATTTCAGCAGCATTAGGTATGGCTATGGCGGCCAGGTACAAAGGAGAAGCGGACAGAAAATGTGTGGCCATAATTGGCGATGGCGCTATGACTGCCGGGCTTGCTTTTGAAGGAATGAACCATGCCGGGGTTGCGGATACAGATATGCTCATTATTTTGAATGATAATAATATGGGCATTGATCCTAATGTGGGGGCCCTGAAAGAATATTTGACAGACATTACTACATCACCAACTTATAACAAAGTAAAAGATGATGTATGGCAATTGCTGGGTAAACTGCCTGTTGGTAAAAATTTCAGCAGGGCAATGGGTCATAAATTAGCTGAAGGATTGAAAGGAATGCTGAGTAGCAGCGCAAATTTATTTGAGGCGTTAAAGTTGCGATATTTTGGTCCTATTGACGGGCATAATGTAGCTAAGCTGGTAGACACCCTGACCGATCTCCGCGGCATTCCCGGACCCAAAATTTTGCATATCGTTACTGTAAAAGGAAAAGGATATGCTCTGGCAGAAAAAGACCAAACGAAATGGCATGCTCCAGGTTTATTTGATAAAATAACGGGGGAAATACAAAAGAAAAAATTTGATTTGCCCCAACCTCCAAAATACCAGGATGTTTTTGGGTTTACCATAATAGAACTGGCAGAAAAAAATGAAAAAATTTTCGGAATAACTCCGGCCATGCCTTCGGGCTCTTCATTGAAGTACATGATGGAAAAAATGCCACACAGGGCATTTGATGTTGGTATTGCCGAACAACATGCAGTTACGGTGAGTGCGGGAATGGCTACGCAGGGCATGAAAGTTTTTTGCAATATCTATTCATCTTTTATGCAAAGAGCATTTGACCAGGTGGTGCATGATGTTGCTATTCAAAATTTACCTGTAATATTTTGTTTAGACCGGGCAGGTTTGGTGGGGGATGATGGCCCCACCCATCATGGGGCTTATGATATTGCTTATATGCGATGTATCCCCAATATGATTGTGAGTGCGCCCATGAATGAGTCTGAACTTCGCAACCTTATGTTTACGGCCCAACTGGAATCTACACAACAACCTTTTGTGATCCGATATCCAAGAGGTGAAGGCGTGATGCCTGATCTGCCTTCGGAAAAAGGAGGATGGCGTACAGAAATGAAAGAAATTGAAATTGGAAAAGGAAGGAAAATCAAAGCCGGAAAAGACATAGCAATACTTTCCCTGGGTCACCCCGGTAATTTTGCCGCCGCAGCCATCCGCGAATTAAAAAATGATGGCATAAGCCCTGCGCTCTATGATATGCGGTTTGCCAAACCATTGGATGAAGAATTACTGCATGAAGCTTTATCGGGGTTTGAAAAAATAATAACAGTGGAGGATGGATGTATTGAAGGAGGATTTGGAAGCGCTGTCCTTGAATTTATGTCACAGCATCAATATAAAAATGAAGTGAGAAGGTTAGGAATTCCTGATATGATTGTTGAACATGGTACTCCTAAGGAACTTCATCGCCAGTGTGGATTTGATGCGCCGGCAATTGCCGAGGCAGTAAGAGATATGATGAAGGATAAAGTGAATATCCAGGTATTACAATAAAATATCTTTAGAACCGATAATCCCGCCCTGAGCGGGATTTTTAATTTTACAGGTTTTTAAAATAATTAAACATAGTCGGGTTCCGCTTTTATATGATAATTTTAATTGAGGAAATTTATTTTACAATTAAATTAATATCCATGGCTGCTCAAAAAGTAAAAGGAAACGGTTCCAAAGAAAACCCCTGGCAATTAAAGACTCCTCCCGGCACCTCTGAATTTACCATGCACAAGGATACAAAAGAAGGTAAAGAAATTTTGGTATGCACCGTTGGCAAAACGATTTTGCATTATGATGCCCGGAGCCTGAATGATTTGCAGGCAATGCTAAAAAAACATGGAGATTGGATGGAACTGGGTAGCGCTGATGAACAAAAGCCTGTTAAAGAAGGTACAGTAGAAGCATGGGGCCGTTCACCAAAAAATCCGGTTGGCGGATGGTATGGATTAAAAAAAGGTTTTCGCGGAAGATTTGGAATGTATATTCCCCCATTAATGGAAGCCTTGGGACTGGCAGAGGTAGAACACAATCCCAGGAATAACAGGATGAGAGCTCTTTAAATCTTAATGGAGCGAATATGGCTACTAAAAAAAATTCTCCCGTTCTTCCGCCCCGGGAAAAAATAGATTTATATGATAAGTTGATTGCAGGCATTCCGGCCATTGAACGAAAGGGAGCATCGATGCCTTACACATCTCTTAACGGAAATATGTTTTCTTTTTTAGATAAAAGTGGAAGCTGTGGTATTCGCCTACCTGAAAAAGAAAGATCGGATTTTTGCCTAAAATATAAAACCGCCCTATTTGAAACACATAGTGCAATACTGAAAGAATATGTACATGTACCGGAAGAATTATTGAAAAATACGAAGGAATTGATGAAATGGTTCAGAGTCAGTTATACCTATGCAAATACACTAAAACCAAAAGCTACAAAAAAGAAAATTAAATAATAAAGTACGCACCGCGGTTTATTTTTCACCATTTAAATTTAAAAGAATGGCAACAGTAAATGTTTACCTCACCTTTAATGGTAATTGCGAAGAAGCCTTCAATTTTTACAAAACAGTTTTTGGAGGAGAGTTTCCGTATATCGGACGCTTTAAAGACATGCCTCCTTCTCCCGACGGCAAGGCAATGGATGCAGCCATGGGGGAACGAATCATGCATGTGTCACTACCTGTTAGCAAAGAAACCATGATCATGGGCAGTGATACGGGTGGCGAATGGGCATCCGGCTACCAGCAGGGAAATAATTTTGCTATATCTATTACTGCTTCCTCCACCGAAGAGGCAGACCGTTTGTTCGCCGGACTATCTGCCGGGGGCAAGGTAACCATGCCTATGGCCAATGTGTTCTGGGGTGATTATTTTGGAATGTTTACCGATAAATTTGGTATTAACTGGATGATAAGTTTTCCGGCAGATCAACAGCAAAAATGAAGAAGGCATCAATGAAAATTCCTTTTAAAATGCGATATCCGTGTTTTTGCATTGTCATCTTCTTCATTTATACCTGATGGATGAAAGTTTGGCTATGAAAATATCCGGATGGCACAATAACGGCTGAATCAAAGAATGAATCTGGGAATTAAAATGCTCATTATTCCCAGCCAGAGTATGATTGTGATCACAATAAAACTGATTAGTGTATGTAGTTATTTATGTGGTAGATTTTTTTGTGTATAACCGGATAAGTTATATACTTCCACCTGATCAATTTCAAATTAAAAAACATTGGTATTTGTAACCAACCCATTGCTGCTGAAGATCGGGGAAGCTCAGCAATAATTGTTTGAAATTTTGAAATGGATTCCATTTCCCGAAAATTTTTTTCACTTTTTTAATGGGATATTCCCACCATTCCTCATCCAAACCAGCATTCCCTTTCAGTTCATCAGGAAAGGAGTCCAGCTTACCAGCGGGAAAATGGTAAAAACGTTTCATACCCATATCCAATTGGCCGGCAATTTCCCTAATAATTTCTAATGAAATATTTACAGGATACATTTTTATAACGGATAACTTTTATACAATAATAAGCGGATTCGTTTATCCTTATCAATCCTTTAATTACAAATGAATTCAGTAATTTACCCGCTATATGGCAAACGGTGCAACCAGGGCCAATCATATTAACAGCTATTCTCTTTATTAACAGTACAATTCATTCACAATCTGCAGGGCGCATAGACAGGCTGGGCGTTTCAGAAGGACTGTCGGAAGGAAATGTTTATGTTATTCACCAGGATAAAAAAGGATTTATTTGGGTAGGAACTCATGGAGGTCTTAATCGCTACGATGGTTAAGGCTTTCGCCTGTTTCAATACGTTCCTTTCAATTCTATATCGCTGGGTGATAATGCTTTTTTTTCCTGAAGGAAGACAGCACCTCCGGCAAATTCTGGATAGGTGGTAGGTCCTGTCTGAATGAATTTGATCCAGAAACATTCATGAATACCCGGTATCGCTATGCCAAAAAACAATTGGAGTTTGCTGATGGTGTCTTTATTAATCAGCAAGAAATGTTGCTAGCCTGCGAATACGAAGTATTATTGTTCAATACACGAAATAAAACCTTTACAGAAATACCTGTTTATGATGACAATAATATAAAGGTGAACATTTCTCGTGTTGAAAATACAGCAGTTGACAGGAAAGGAAATTATATGATTATGAGCAGAACAGGCATTTTCTTCTACGACACTGTTGCAAAAGCCTGTAAAAGGAAAACCACCGATAGTCCTGATTTTAAATCTTTCAATCAATATGAAATTTTCAACGTTCTCCATGATAGCAATGGTTATTACTAGTTAGCCACCAACAAAAAAGGACTTGTGCGGTTCGATCCTATTTCAAAAAAAGAAATTACAATAACCTTACCATCGCCATTAAAAAATGATACACCTCGTTTTGATATAGTAACGGAGGATAGCAGGAATTATATCTTGGCGGTAGTTCCAACGGACTTTTCAGATTAAACCCGCTAACCTTAAAAACTGAATATTATTCGTCAGGTAGCAGTGGCGATCATATTCTTAGTCACAACGAAATAAATGTGATCAGCGAAGATAAAAATCATTTTATGTGGATCGGCACGGTGGGTGCCGGAGTAAATAAAATGATACCATTGAATTCGGGCTTTAAAAATTTTAACCTGGTAAAAGAGAATGAAGGTACAAAACCAGGCACCTATATCATGGGGTTTCAACAATTAAGCAATGAAATCTGGTTTAATAATATTTGGGACCAGATAGGCATGGTTAATTTGAAAACAGGCCAGACAACTTAGTCTCAAAGTCTATATTACAACCAATACGGGTTTCCTCCTCCAATTGCTTAAATTTAGAAAGGCAAATTTATTATGAACCCGAAACCTGCTTATATCATATTGTTATTAATGTTTTCGGTTTTGAATAAATCTCTGCCTGCGCAAACACAAAACCCCCGTTACAATTTCAAGCATCTGAATGTACAATCAGGTTTAGCCCAAAATATAGTTTACCATTTTTTACATGATACCAGGGGATATATGTGGTTGGGAACCCGGAATGGTCTGAGTCTTTTTGACGGAACCCGAACCATTAATTTTCTTAACGATGATCCAAATGAAAAGTCAATAGCCGGAAATTTTATCACCCGCATTTTGGAGGACCGGCAAAACCAGGTATGGATAGGAACTGACGTTGGAATCAGCCGATATAATAAGAATGATAATAGTTTTTCAAACTTTAATTTATCTCCTGCAAAGGAAAGGAAAGGGGCTGCGTTTTGTGTGCCGCTGGGTTTTGGCGAGGGCAACGATCTGTGGTTATTGGAAACCAAATCAAAAACAATCAAGATATTTAATACCCAAACCCTGGCTATTTCCGTACTTACAGAAACATCCGCTGTTGACGGCACTTTATGGTACGATTCAATTTCTCATACGCATCATGTTTGGACATATCTCAGTACCGGTACTATCCATTACATTTTTAAAAACAATAGCCTTATAAAAAAAGAGACCTTTTTTTCCGAAAATAAAAATAAGGAACCTATTCTCCATGTAGTGCATGTATTGCCAAAGAATGATTCTGTTACCTGGCTTTCCTCTACAGATGGATTATATAAGCTGAATGCGCATACCAAAAAGTATGTGAGATATGGTAATGATAATGCCCAACTAATAAAAGAAATAAGATATACGGCCTTTTCCCCTTCCGGAGTATTATGGGTTGCAACTGGAAATAATGGTATTTACACCTTCAATCCAATAACAGGTGAATTCAGCGATAATTTTAGAAATTACCGGCTCGACCCTTTTAGCGTTTGCAGCAATAATATTATTTCCCTCTATTTTGACAAGGTTGGCAATATATGGTGTGGTAGCTACGGTGATGGTGTAAGTTATACCAGTGTTGAAAAGAATTATTTTTTAAAAGGCCTGTCCCGAAATGAATTGGAAAAATGGGGAGGTAATAACAATGTTAAATGGATTGGCTACGACAATAAAAATAATTTATGGTGCATAATCAATAATGAAAGTGGCTTTTGGAAATTAAATACAGAAGGACATTTGCCAGTACACAGGGTACCTCTTCTTGAAAATGGAAAACAATTTACCGGCAGATTTGATAAGCTTTTATTTGATGGAAATCAGCATGCACTTTGTATTGGACAACAAGGATTATTTCAATACAACCTGGCCAGCAACCGCATGCGTAAAATGAACTATCCCTTTTTTTCAACAGATCTCTTTGGCAGCAATTGGGTGCAGGATATCATACGCTTAGCAGATCAGTCCTTTCTTTTTTCTACATTCAGTGGTCTGTACCGGATCACATTTACACAAGGGCCATATGAAATTCAACCTTTTTCAGAACTCAACAAAAAATCCTTCATAAGTTTTGCTTCCCTTCACCAGGATGAACAGGGATCCATTTATGTAAAAGACGGAGGAGATCAATTATATGTTTTAAAGAAACCAAACAGTCAATCTGACTACCGTCTTACCCATACTTTTCATTTTTTGCCGCAGGTTACGCAGTTTTATAATGATACTGCAACCAATTCCATTTTGCTTGCAACTAATTTCGGCTTATACAGCCTCAATCGGAATGATCACCATATAAAAAAAGTAACTTTTAAAATGCCTCCTCCTTTTTTAAGCATCAGTAGCATAATAAGAACAGATGATAAAATCTGGTTATTTGGAGAAAAAGGTCTTTTTTGTTACGAGGAAAAGAAAAACAAAGCCAGAACTTTTACAACAGAAGATGGTTTGCCAGCCAATGAATTTAATTTGTCAGCCCTCTTCTTTAATGATGGTCTCTGTATGGCAGGCACTACTAATGGTTTGGTATCATTTTATCCCGAAAAGCTTCAGGATAAAATTTATTCCCCGATTGCCAGTATCACTAATATTTATATTAATGATACGGTAAAAGGATACTATTCCTATTCAGGAGAACAAAATTCAATTAGCTTATCTCATCGACAAAATACTTTTACATTTGAATTTGCACCCATCGTATTTCAAAATGCAGATGAATGTACATTCGAATATATTTTACATGGATACGATCCTCAGTGGATCAGGGGAGGGAATTCCAGGTCTACCCGGTATAGCAAGATTCCTCCTGGCCAATATGACTTTCGGCTTCGTGCGATCGATCCAAACGGGAATATAAGTCCGTACCAAAAGAATTTAAAAATTGAAATAAGCAAAGCCTTCTGGCAAACCAACCTTTTCATAATAACAGGAGTATTAGTAATACTTGTAATGACATGGCTGTTGGTAAAATGGTATTGGCATAGAAAAATCAGGATACACCGGTTGGAATTTGGAAAACAACAGGCCATTGAAAAAGAAAGAACACGAATTGCTACAGACATGCACGATGACCTGGGAGCCGGATTATCAAGAATAAATTTTTTAAGTGAAACGATAGGCCTTAAAAAGCAACAGCAACAGCCTATTGAAGAAGAAATTTCAAAAATCAGGGAATATTCACATGACATGATCGATAAAATGGGTGAGATCGTATGGGCCCTGAATGAAAAAAATGATACGCTTAGCGATCTGTTGTCTTATACCCGTTCCTATGCTGCAGATTACGTTTCACAAAATGCAATGAATTGCAAAATAAACCTGCAGGATCCGGTTCCTGATCTGTTTGTAAGTGGAGAATTTCGTCGCAACATTTTTTTATCTGTTAAGGAAGCACTTCACAATATTATAAAACATGCCCGGGCAGAAAATGTACAAATAAATATCACGGCCAACAGGCAATTGAATATCTTAATTAAGGACGACGGCATCGGGTTTGACAAAAACAATGTCAGACCTTTTAGTAATGGTATTGGAAATATGGAAAAACGGATGAATGATATAAAAGGTTCTCTTAAGATTACCAATTCAACCGGAACAGCCGTGTTACTTACGGCCCCCCTGGATTAGTATGTAAACTTTCGTTCTATTGAAGTTAATTAATAGTTCCATTATATTGGGTAAACTATATGAGTATAACTATTGCCATTGTTGAGGACCTGGATGAAGTACGCAACGGGTTAAAAAGTTTTCTTTCGCTGAGCGATGGCTTTAAAGTACTGGACACATTTAACACGGCAGAGGAAGCGCTGCATGATATTCCAAAACTTAAACCGGATATAGTAATAATGGATATCAACCTCCCGGGAATGAACGGCATAGAATGTATCCGGCAGGTAAAAAATAGAGTTCCCCTTACCCAGTTTATGATGTTTACTGTATATGAAAATGATGAAAAAGTATTTGATGCATTGAAGGCCGGCGCCTCTGGTTATCTTTTAAAAAATACAGGCCTGGTCCAATTGATCGAATCATTAAAAGAATTACACAACGGCGGCAGCCCCATGAGTTCCAACATTGCCCGAAAATTGGTTTCTGTTTTCCGGGACCAGGAAAGAAACAATGTCCCTGTAGAAGCTTTGTCTAACCGGGAGAATGAAATTCTTCTACTTCTCTCCAAAGGCCTGTTATATAAAGAAATTGCGGACCAGCTTTTCATAGCTACCAACACGGTACGCCAGCATATTCATAAAATATACGAAAAATTGCATGTGCAAAACAGGACAGAGGCCATCAATAAAGCCTACGGGAAAAAATAGGTATTAGACTGTCTATACCCGGTATTTTCAATTTTTTTTACCTCGCTTTTCCACAACACTTATCAATTATAACTTTTGTTCTATTGGTAAATTGCTCTTTAAATGATAGGTTGAGTTTGAAAATTAAAATTGAGGTTATCAGTTTAATCAGTCACATCGCTTTTAAAAATCATACCACACACAGTGCTTATCAAATAAGGCAATTCAACTTTTATTGGCGGACACATATTCTTCCTGGCAATAATGTTTGCCTGCCGATTAAAAATAAAGCCCAAACACTTTACCTGATGGAAGAAAATATTTGCTGCTTTCCTAAAAGCAGACCATGAAAAATGTAAATAAGCCCGGTTACCATCCAAATAAAGCTTGAGGAAGGACTTGATGATACGTCACTAATTTTAAAAAATTGTATGAAAAAAATAATTGCTTTTACCTTTTTGTTTGTTGCACTGTCTGCATCAGCACAGGACATATCTGATAATGATACCACTGCTAAACCCGCCATTACAGCAATTGGAAAACCTGATGGAGAAAAAACAGAAATTAAAATCGGTAAAGAGGGTGGAGGCATTACCTCATCAGATGGGAAAGTAAGTTTGATATTCCCCGAAGGTGCCCTGTCAAAAAAAACAACAATAAGCATACAACCTTCTACTAATCTTGCTCCTAATGGAAATGGCAAAGCCTACAAGATGGAGCCATCCGGTATTAATTTTCAGCGGCCCGTACAAATTATTTTTAATTATACCGAAAATGAAACAGAAGGCAATTCACCTCAGCTGCTGGGCATTGCCATGCAGGATGATAAAGGGCTTTGGTCCTCACTGAATAAAGCGGTAGCAGACACAGTTGCTAAAACGCTTAAAGCGGAAATCCGCCACTTTAGTTCTTATATAAATTTTTCGAGAGCTAAAATTGACCCAGCTTCTGCAAGAGTAAAAGTAAATGGAAGCAGAAGGTTACAAATAGTTGGTGCGTTTATAGACGATACGAATGAAGATGCGGAGTTAGTACCCTTATTAATAGAGTATCCTGACATGAAATGGAGCGTAAACGGAATTCCCAATGGCAATAGTTCTATTGGTATAATCTCTGCTTCGAAAAGCGGCTCTGCTATTTTTCAGGCACCGGCCCAAATTCCTGCACAAAATCCTGTGGCCGTTACTGCTGAACAGCAGTTTTCAACTTCATTTCTAAAAAGATATGGTGTATCAAAATTAGTGAGCAACATCACTATTTATGATGATGCCTACGAAGTTAAAATGGTGGCTGCCATAACCGGTGGTTCTCCAAAAGCATGGACAGGTGTTATAACCTATAGGGATGAGGGCAGTTTTATTGTATCATTAGAAAAGAACAAGCCGGCCGTTATAAACATTAAAAACCATCTTGAGGTATTTACAAATAACTGCTATGCAAAGACTATATTAAATCCAAACTCCTGCACCGGGATATTACATGTAGCCGGCCCAAGGCAGATTAAATTAACCCCCGCGAACCCGCCTGGCCAGCCCTATCCGATTGTGGAAATCTGGTTTGTAGAATACCCGATAGAACTTACAAGATATAAGGAAACCTGCCCGCCACCACCTGGAGTTAAGGAAACTGTTACAGCCACTATAGATTTGTCAAGTATGGCTATGTTGATGTTTATGGGCAAACCTGCTTTCCCGCAGTACATAAAGTTTATTGCTAATGATGAAGAACAAATTATTCTGGAAAGTCCAAAAGGAGTCAAGGAGATTTATTATAAAATATGGGTGAAAAAAATAAAAGAAAAGTGAATTAACACACCCGCGACTATTCGGGTGGGCTATTTCAGGTGATTTTATAAGGTTCCGGTAAAATCAACTGTTTGGGGAGGTACGAATAACCGATACGCTGCTTTTAGTTTACAAGATTCCCCGGTTGAAAACTAACTTTTGTTCTATTGTTTTGAAGTTGCAATTCAGGTAAGTTTATTTTTTAAATATAGGCTGATGCAAGCAAATTTCATCCTGGTGACTATGTTTTTACTCATTTCCCTTTGCCTTCAAGCACAGAGTAAGGTAATAAAAAAAGGTAAAACACATGATACCATAATTGTAAAGCATCAACCCAAAGTCGCAAAAAAACCGGTTGCTAAACCCGTAGCGACACCCGTCGTTGTAAAGGAAATAATTTTACCCACCCCCGAATTTATTAATCAACCTTATTATTTTGACAAAGAAGGAAACAGGCTCATTAAACTGGAAAATGCAAATGCCCTGCTTATAACAAAAAAGAAAAGCATGGGATTGCAGGGTGCAAAAAAAATGCTGACCATGCACGATCCCTCATCCAAAGCCAGGTTTACTTCAAAAAATAATATTGACTTTATGATCAAAACCAGCGGTGATGTAATTGACCTTACCTCTTACATCAAACTCTACAAATTTATTCCTGCAGATGAAAAAAGAGAAGTGACCGTCAACTCAAAGGAAGGGGTGTTGAATTCAAAAGAAGAAAGCAAAGGGAAGCTGATCAACTTTAGTGTAAAAATGATTGCCCCTGACAATTATGTAATTCAATTGCCTGAACAATTAGAAGCCGGGGAATATGGTTTTGTTTGGGTAAAAAATATGGAGCTGAAAGAATTTACTGTTTTTGCTTTTGGAATAGATTGGAAAAGTTCTAATTGATACAGAAAGAATAATTGAAATTTTATAAAGGATTAAAATTGTCTTTCCATAAACTGCTCAAGGACGCAGGATGAACATCCAACGAAAAAATTTAAAAATTAAAATGAACCTAAAATGAAAAAATTAATTTTTTACATGCTGCTGGTTACACCCGCCGTACTGAATGCCCAGATCGGCCTGAAGGGAGGCTTGAATTTTGCAAAAGTTTCTAAAGCCTCCGATATAAACAGCAGCACCCGTTCTGGTTTCCATGCAGGTGTGTTCCTGGCACCTCCTTCTAAAAAAATCCTAAGCTCCCGGACTGAATTACTTTTTTCACGCCAGGGCTATGATTATAAGAACGGTGTAAATACCGGCAACGTAAACATGGATTATATACAAATGGGTCAGTTGATGTCGGTAAATATCACCAAATATTTCTCCCTAATGTTTGGCGCCCAAACTTCCTACCTGGTAAGTGCGCAGGTTGACAGCAGTAACAATACCGGAAATAGTACAGAAAATAAGATCATGGATCTGTACAACCGCATCGATTATGGTTATGCCATTGGCGCAGAAATTCATCCCATTGCCGGATTAATAATCAGTACACGGTACAATGTCAGTTTAGCTAAAGTATATAAAGACATCCAGGGTTTTCAAAAACCTTCTTTTACCAGCGAGGATGCAAAAAACAATGTGATCCAGGTTTCTGTTGGCTGGCGCTTTGGCAAACAACCATCCTCAAAAAAGAAAGAAAAAGAATAAAAACTATGAAAAGGAAAATAATTCTTTCATCAGTTTTTTTAGGTATGGTTTCTTTGTTGTGGGCTCAGCCTGATAAGATAAAATATCCTGAACCTGAATTCAGCAAAGAAGTCTATTTTTTAAAAAAGGATAGCGTAAACTCTGTTTTGCGATTGGAAAAAGAAACTTCAAAAATGGAAGGCAAAACCAAAATGGGTGGCATGGGTGGATATGAAAATGGTTATACCATTGAAGGCGAAAAATCATCGGTTCGGCTGCCATCAGGAAATGGATTGTCATTTGTTTTTTCTTCCGGCGCACTCACAGGATCTTCTTCACACGGATCAGATTCGATGATGATGGCAAATGGTATGGATCCTTCCATGATGGCAGGCATGATGGGAGGAATGGATGATCCGGCCAATACAATTGCATTATACAAGGCCGATGAAAGCAAAGGGAAAAGAAAGATCCTGATGCAAAAAGCAGGCGGTGCATTTGGAGGTAAGAAAAATCAATCAAGCGATAAATTCACATTCAGCGTAAGAAAAATCAGGGAAGGCTATTGGGAACTGGTGATTGATAAAAAATTACCAAAAGGGGAATATGCGTTTACCTCTATGAACTTTATGAGTATGGGAGCCAATATGGATGGATCCATCACGCTATTTACGTTTGCCGTTGAAAATTAAATCCCGTGATCAGTATAAAGATTGAGTACCTGACCTAATAATAACTATATGATCTTTTAACTTCTTTTATATACATACCGCCTGTGGATTTTCGTTGGTTAAGCATCTCAAGTATTGCTTAACCTTTTTGTATGCCGAAGCCACGAATTCTGCTGCTGATCTTTCTTCTTGTCTTATCATTTACCTGGTTATTTTCTTCAGGCTTATGGAATAGAACAAAAACCAAGCGCATTACAGGCATACTTTATCCTGGCATAACAGCCAATCAAACACTTAAAAAAATTGAGCGAAAGGCTGGCGAAGCAAAATTATTTGTAATGCGAAATGGATATAATGATGCAATCTGTTTGCTGGCGGATATGAGTTTACCTTCCGGTCAAAACAGATTTTTTATTTACGATCTTAAAAAAGACACTACCAGGAATTCAGGTCTTGTTACGCACGGGCGTTGCAATCAATATTGGCTGGAAGGCAGGAAATATGGAAATAAAGTTGGGAGTGGCTGTACTTCTTTAGGAAAATATAAAGTAGGAAATTCCTATTATGGAAGATTTGGTCTTGCATGGAAACTTCATGGACTGGAAAAAACCAACGATAAAGCATTCGAAAGATTTATTGTCCTTCACTCGCATGAATGTGTACCTGAAGCTGAGGTAAGAGATGAAATTTGCCAGAGTGATGGCTGCCCCACTGTATCTGCGGGATTTCTTCAATATCTCCAGCCAGTCCTGAATGAATCAAAAAAACCGGTACTGTTTTGGGTTTATGAGTAAAAAAGTGGATAAAAAAATGTGCATCAAACTTCTGATACAATTCTTAAGTATTTACTCTTACAAAATATTATCAATAGTTACCATCTAATAAAAAATATTTGAGGCTATAAAATTTTTAATTTTATAAAGAGGGAACACTAAATATGTTGCCCCAGGTAAATCCACTTGTGATTATACCTTCAGTAAATCAATCTGCCTCATTTGTTTTATTGAAATACTTACAAACTTGTTTCCCATTCATTGATACATATTGAGAATATCAATACGTTAGTTGTTACATTTTAAAACCCAGCTTCAAGTTTCCTAAACCTTTGTAGAGGGACATTTATTCTGTTGATTTTTTAAAAAATTTTAAAATTGACTCAAAGTATTATCATTGTATAACATTTCAATAGTAACCCCATCAACTAAGATGAAGATCAATTTTCAAACTATCCCGCTCCAATTAATTAAAAAAATAATATTCAGCATTTGTTTTTCATTAATGGGCTATGGTTGTTACAGCCAGGTAAGTTTTGGAGTTAAATCGGGAATTAATATTGCTACTACTAAAGATCTCATTGCCTACCCAAAAAACAGGGTAGGATGGTATGCACGTGCGTTTGCTAAAATCCCAATACATAAAAAATATTTTTGCAACCTGAGTTGCTTTTTTCAGCTAAGGGATATAGATATATTGGCAATCTTAATGAAACCTTTAAAACTGCGTTAACATTAAATTATCTGGCGGCACCCCTTCTAATGGGTTATAAAATTGATAAAAAGACATCACTTTTATTCGGTCCTGAAATTGGGTATTTGTTTTCTGCTTACTCGTTATTCCCTAATAAAGAAAAATTTAATTTTTCAAAAAATTATCCCGTAAAATTTGATTTAGGTTTGGACATAGGGCTTGGTTATAAGATTCTGAATAAACTTGGGGTTGAAATTCGTTATAACTATGGATTAAAAAACATTTATAGAACGGATGCCGCTGGTGTTCGTGTTGTGGAAAGGTTAGCTGGAAACCGCGTATTTCAAATTGGCGGGTTTTATTCTTTTCCACCTTTTTAATAGAACTTAATATTTCACATTTATAAATTAATCTAAACCCGAAAAATCATGAAAAAATTTTTATTCACTTTTTTACTTTTTCTCATTCTAGCCAATGTGTCTTTTGGATGTGGCGAAACCGTAGTTGTAGTTTCTAACGTTGGAGATGGCAAAGTGAATAAAACTTTTGATGAAGTGAGAATTTATGACTTGGAAGGAACACTTTAAAAATATCAACCATTCAACAAAGTAAAAACTGCAAGTATCAACACATCGGGATTGTCAACCGGAACTTATATTATTGAAATTGTAAATGGCAGTTATAAGGAGAGGCATCAATTATTTAGTCAAAAATAAATTTGCCAAATTGAATGTTCAAGAGCCTTGTCAAAAACAAGGCTCTTGTTGTGTTTCAGCTATAACATGGAGCCTGACGAATTGCATTGAGGCCATTCGCCTGGCCCGGGTTTTTTAAGCAAGGCTTGCTTCCATACTAATAGTTATACTCGGATTCAGTGATTTGCTGATGGGACAAGAAGCTTTTGCTTCTGCAGCGCATTCTTCAAATTTTGCAGCATCTATCCCGGGTACTTTGGCTTTTACTTCGAGGTGACTTTCTGTAATTACTCCCTCTCCCAGTGTAATAGTACATTTTGTATCTATATTTTCAGCGGTAAAACCGGCAGCCTGTAAAATAAAACTCAGTTTCATTGAAAAACAACCGGCATGCGCCGCAGCCACCAGTTCTTCCGGATTAGTGCCAATGCCTCCTTCAAACCGGCTTTTGTATGAATACTGCGCATCCTTTATAACACCTGATTGTGTAGAATTTGTTCCGGTTCCTTCTTTTCCATTTCCTTTCCAATTTGCGGTAGCGTAACGTTTCATAAATAAAAATTTTAAGTGTTTAAAGTTTACTGTTTTTAGAAATTATCATTTGCCGTATCTGACATACCAAATTGCTCTTCTTATTTTTCCATTTCCTCATCCAGCTCAGCCAGTCGTTTTTCCGGTTCATTATATTCAATGATAAAATTGTTCTTGCCTTCGCCGGTTATGATCTTCATGAATTTCAGTTGTATCAACTCAAGTAAAGATAAAAAAAGGAAAATGGCGTGTACCCTGTTTTCAGCGCTTTCAAATATCTTTTCAAAGGCAAGCGTTTTTTCAGTTTGTACCAATGAAAGCATGTTCTGCCGGCTGATCTCCATCGTGTAGCGGTATTGCACTACGGTATGTACGGGTTTATTCACCCGGTCAGAATATTTCTGCATGGCTTTTTCAAAAGCCTTCATCAGTTTGAATATGGTTATATTCTGAATTTCTGTTCCCTCTCCTGCTTCTTCGCCAAGAGTTGATAATTCTTTTTGAATATTTCCCCGCTTCACCATCAGCATCCGTAGTGCTTCCATTGCCGCCAATTTCGCTGATGCTTCCTTAAACCTTTTATACTCCAATATTTTATTGACCAGTTCCTCACGGGGATCAATTTCATTGCCCTGCTCATCCAGTTCTTTACGGGGCAAAAGCATTTTTGCTTTGATCCGCATCAACGTAGAGATAAACAAGATGAACTCACTGGAAAGCTCAATATTTATCGCCTCCTGCTTATGGATATAATCAAGGAAGTCATTGGTGATTTTAGTAATCGGAATATTATAAATATCCAGCTCATCTCTTTCAATAAAGAACAAAAGCAAATCAAACGGTCCTTCAAACTGAGCAAGCCTGATCTGGTAGGAGGGGGCGTTTACCATGAATAATAAATTAAAACCCTGTTCCAGGTTTTTTTGTTCTGAAACAGGGGTCAAAAATAAGGGAAATATGATTGATGCTATTTCTTTAAAGCATCCCTGATCTCTCTCAATAGAACAATATCCTCCGGAGTCGCCGCCGGCGCTGCCTCTTTTTTCTTCTTCATACTATTGATAGCTTTTATAATAAGAAACATAACAAAGGCCACTATGATAAAATCTATGACAGCAGTAATAAAGGCACCCCATTTTAATGCAACCTCCGGCTGCGCTTCAGTAATAATATTTCCTGAATTATCTTTTACCTCACTCACTCCCTGTTTTAAAACCAGCATATTTTTACTCAGATCTTTGCCCGTGAGCATACCTACCAGGGGAGATACAAGCCCTTCTGTAAATGATGTTACTACTTTTCCGAAGGCTCCGCCCATTACAAAGGCAACAGCAATGTCAACCAGGTTGCCTTTCATGGCAAAGTCTTTGAATTCCCTTAGCATCCCCATACAAGTTTGTTTTATTGTTTAAAAATCATACGTAAGGTATTAGTTTTCCCAAAACCTATTCTTCCTGTTACTAACTTATCCATACATAAGTTCTCCACCACTTTCAACTTTACTTTTTTAATCCCGGGTATTGCATATCCAGGTTTAGCATCAAATCACGGAGGGATTTAGCGATCACATATTCCTTGTACCAGTTTTGATCGGCAGGTACAATCGTCCAGGCTGGCTTGTTGCAATGATTAAAACAATCTTCATACATCTGCATATAAATATCCCACAGCTTGGCTTCTTCAAAATCCTTTTCATTGTATTTCCACATTTTTCCCGGATCTTTTATTCTTTCGTGTAGCCTTTCCTGTTGTTCCTCCGGAGATATGTGCAGGTAGAACTTGAGAAGGTGGGTAGCATTATGCACCTGCAGCATTTCTTCAAAATCATTAATGGCTTTCATCCTTTTTTTTGCCAGCTCATCATCGCACCATTTATGAACCCTTGTTATTAATATGTCTTCGTAATGCGACCGGTTAAAAATCTGTATCATTCCCTTTTGCGGTGTATTATGGTGTATCCGCCATAAAAAATCGTGAGCAGCTTCCTCAGGCGAAGGAGCCTTAAAGGATTTTACCATAACACCCTGAGGGTTCATATTGCCCAATACATTCCGGATCACTCCGTCTTTTCCGCTGGCATCCATGCCCTGGATAATGATTAATATGGAATGTTTGCCTTCAGCGTATAGAAGGTTTTGCAATTCATCTAATTCCTCCAGCAGATCCTTAGTCTTGTCTTTGATCACTTTTTTTTCAAATTCTTTCGGTGCCCTGGTATTAATTGCGCTTAGCCTGATATCATTCATTTTAAAATTTATTTAGCTACACAATATAAAAAATAAGTATTGTTTGCTCCTGATTAAAGACCTTCGCTCCCTTTTATGAGTAATAAACTTATCAATTGGTCCATCTTTATATTGCTATGTTTTATTTGGGGCAGCTCATTCATTTTAATGAAAATAAGTAATCAGGGTCTTTCTGCTCCCCAGATTGCTTCGCTCCGAATTTTTTCAGCAGGTATTGTGTTTATTCCTTTCGCTTTCTTTCATATGTCCAATGTGCTCCGGAAAAAAATCGGTTTATTGTTGCTTACAGGGTTATTTGGAAACCTGCTGCCGGCTTTTTGTTTTACTATCGCTCTTTTGAAAATTGACAGCTCACTTACAGGAATTCTTAATTCACTTACTCCGATATGTGTTGTAGTTCTTGGAATTCTTTTTTTCAGGGATAAAATTAAAACGAAAAAAATAATAGGTGTTTTAATAGGCCTGGCAGGATTGAGCATTCTAACCTTTACTCAAAACACGGTAAGCCTGGAAAATTTTGGCTATTCATTACTGGTGCTGCTGGCTACAATATCTTATGGATTGAATGTAAACCTGGTAAGCCATTATTTAAAAGATGTAAAACCATTACATATTGCAACCATTTCATTGGCATTTATGACCATTCCCGCAGGCTGGTTGTTATGGCAATATGATTTTTTAGTAGTTGATTTTTCTAATAACCGGGTACAGTGGGCTGTCTTTAATTCCATATTGCTGGGTCTTGCAAGCAGTGCACTTGGCACTGTTCTGTTTTATATTTTGGTTCAAAGAGCCACTGGTTTATTTGCCTCCCTGGTAACCTATGGAATTCCCTTTATTGCCTTATTCTGGGGATACTTAGATGGAGAAATCCTGCATTGGATCGATATATTCAGCCTTGCCATTATCCTGACGGGAGTTTTTATGGCCAACCAAACGGATAATTAATGCTGAACAATCAAAAGAATTTATAGCAACCGGGAAATTATTGGCAAAAATGAAAGCTATTATCTCTACACCGCCATGATCTCTTTTTCTTTTGATGCCAGGTGCTTATCTACTTGTGAAATAAACTTATCAGTAACCTGTTGAACTTCTGTTTCAGCATCCTTGGCGGCATCCTCGCTCAATCCATTTTTCTCCAATTTTTTAATATTCTCAATGGAATCACGCCTGATATTACGGACCGCTATTTTTGAATGTTCACCTTCAGCCTGGCATTTTTTCACCAATTCTTTTCTTCTTTCTTCAGTAAGAGGTGGAAGAAATAATCGAATGATGACTCCATCGTTTTGGGGAGTTACTCCAATATTTGCATTGATGATGGCCCTCTCAATTGGTTGCAACATATTCTTTTCCCAGGGTTGAATAGTTAATGTTCGGGCATCCATTACACTGATATTCGCCACCTGGTTAACCGGCATGGGCGAACCATAATAATCCACTATTATATTATCCAGCATTTGTGGATTTGCCTTTCCTGCTCTGATTTTTATTAGTTCCGCCTCCAGGTGATTGATGGCCTTATTCATCAGTTCTTCAGCTCCGGCTATAATTGTAGAAGTTTCTTCCATCATATAAAATTTAAACGGCAAAGCTACTGAAAGCCTTCATTTATTAAAAAAATGCCTGCAAAGATTCTATTTCTTTCCAGGCATTCTACTGAAATTATAAAAATTAATTATGATCAGCGACTGCAGTTTCTTGTGTTAATGTTACCACCTTTGATGCTGTTTTCAATTCCGTTGTTCCATTCATTCTTCTTGCAATAGATATAGTGGCTCTCCTTGGTCTCTTGTAATATAATATCCCAAATCCGGAAAAGGCGATGGCGAGCATGGTAAGCATCAGGTAGGTAGGACCGATGGATCTGAACGTCCACGCAAAAGCAACAAAACTTAAATTAATGCCAACACAGAAAGAAGTAATAGCTGAATGACCCAATCCCCAGTCAATTAATAAATGATGGATATGATTACGATCAGGGGTAAAAGGTGAGCATCCTTTGGAAATACGAACAGCAAAAACCCGAAGTGTATCAAGCAATGGAACGATTAGTACAGAAAAACCGATAGCGGCGGCAGACTCAAAAGGCATTATAATAGCCGGATCACTGGCCACATTAATAAACTTAATGACAAGTATAGAACTAATTAATCCTATCATAAGCGATCCGGAATCCCCCATAAAAATTTTTGCCGGATGGTGATTAAAAATAAGAAAAGCTATAAGGCTACCAGCAAGCGAAAAACCAAGTAACGCATATGCCTGGTAGCCGACTAAATAAAAATAAGAACCAAAAATCAGCATGGTCATAATACCCAGGGTAGCGGCCAGACCATCAATACCATCAATCAGGTTGAAAGAATTAATGACAACTATAATGGTTAAATAAGTAAGAGCCAATGCAAATGTTTCCGGCATCTGATCAAATCCAAAAAGACCATGCATACTGTCAAGCCGTATTCCACCTAAATGGATAATTATAGAAGCGGCAATTACCTGGCCGATGAATTTTTTACTGGCAGAAAGTACAATCAGGTCATCCTTTAAACCAAGAAAAAATATAACAAGGGCCGCAGCAAAGAAATATTGAAATTCAGGATTGAGATATCCCTGGATAGATAGTAAAGAAGCCAGCAAGAAACCACCGAAAATTCCTACTCCCCCAAGCGAAGTAACTGCATGTGTATGAACTTTTCTTTCATCTGGTACATCATACAATTTTTTGAGCTCTGCAATTTGCATTATTACAGGAATTGCAAGGAAGGATATAATAAACGAAACAGAGGCAGTTAAAAATACATCTAACATCAACAAGGGATTTACGGTACAAAAATAGATTTAAACCTTTTAGATAGTCATTAGGTTTGAATCATTAAATATTTTGTCAATATTAAATCTTCAATACCGCCAGGATCATTTGAATAACAGATTAATATCAACGGGATGGATTTTCTAAATAAAAAACCGCATTTTTGCAGCTCTTATCAATAATTTGAGGCGGCAAGATACAAAAAGTTTAAAACCTTCCTAATAATATGTCTGAACTTAAAGCAATTGCATCACAAATTCGCAGGGATATTGTCAGAATGGTGCACGGAAGCAGCAGCGGGCACCCGGGTGGTTCCCTGGGCTGTACAGAATACTTTACGGCGCTTTACTTCAAAATTATGAAGCATGACCCCGCTTTTAACATGAATGCGACTAATGAAGATGTATTTTTCCTTTCAAATGGCCACATTTCGCCTGTTTTTTATTCTACCCTGGCAAGGTCAGGTTATTTTGATATAAAAGAATTAGCCACTTTTCGAAAAATAAACTCCCGTTTGCAAGGGCATCCGGCCACTCATGAGCACCTGCCCGGCATCCGGATAGCCAGTGGTTCCCTGGGACAGGGCATGAGCGTAGCTATTGGGGCAGCTTTAACAAAAAAATTAAACGGGGAAAAAACAACCGTTTTTTCGCTTCATGGGGATGGAGAGCTGGATGAAGGCCAGATTTGGGAAGCTGTAATGTTTGCTGCTCATCATAAAATAGATAACCTGATATCGACTATAGACTGGAACGGGCAGCAAATAGACGGCCCAACGGATAAAGTAATGAACCTGGGTAATATCCGTCAGAAATTTGATGCATTTGGATGGACAACACTCGAAATGAACGGAAATGACATGGATGATACGGTGGCCACCTTGGAAAAGGCTAAATCCATGTTGGGGCAGGACAAACCAATTGGCATTATGATGCATACGGAAATGGGTAAAGGGGTTGATTTTATGGAAGGATCGCATGAATGGCATGGAATTGCTCCTAATGATGAGCAACTGGCAAAAGCCCTGGCACAATTGCCAGAAACCCTGGGAGATTATTAATTGTTATTTTATCTTTTTTAATTAGGCCTTAATACTTATTGGATTTTCCCTCCGGCTTTATACCTCACCTCCCAGTTATTCACTTCTCAATGAAAATAATTGATTGGCCGCTTTTCTTGACGGCAGCCAGGAGGCCAGCGTAGCGATTACAAAGACAGTGACAGTGACCAGCAGGAAATCTGTAACTCTTAGTTTTACGGGGAAATAATTTATGAGGAAGGAACCGCCCTGTAAAGGTATCAGGTGAAAATTTATTTGTAATAAAGCTATTACCAATGCAAGAAACATCCCGGTAACAGTGCCTATCAGCGCCAATAATAACCCTTCACTTAAAAATATTTTCTGTATAAAATTTTTATTGGCACCCAGAGCATGTAATACGCTTATATCTTTTTGTTTCTCAAGCACCAGCATGGTCAATGCACCAATCATGTTGAATGCTGCCACCACCAATATCAGGGAGAGTACTCCATAAATGATCCATCGTTCCATATTCATCACACTATAAAGACCCTGGTTCTGCTGGTAAAGAGTTTGAACAAGATATTTGTTGCCGAACACCCTTTCTACCTCTTTTTTTATATTGTCAGCGTCTGCCGGATTTATTAAACTAATTTCTAACCCGCTGAAATCATTGGCACCCATTTTTAATGCACTTTTTACAAATCCAATGTTGGTAATGCCATATTTATTATCAAAATCCTGCTGGATCATGAATGCAGATGATGTTCGGATAGAATCGCTGCTGATGTCGTTTAAGGGGTCAATTTGTTCCGTGTTATTTTTCCGCGGCAGGTAAACCTTTAGTATAAAAATATTCTTGTCGGCTTGTATGCCCAAAGCTCCTTCCACTCCCGCTCCAAGTATAAGTTTAGGGGCATCCTCTGTTCCCAGGTCATATTCACCTTTTACAATATGACTGGCAACACCTGTTACATAGCGGTAATTTTCATCAACACCTTTCAGGTACAGCACCGACTGGTAATCGCCATTTTGTATCAATGCTTTCTCTTCAACCACCAGCGAATAATTTTTTATCCCGTTTATTCTTTTCAATTGTTCTAATTGAATTGCATTGACCTCCATACTTTTTCCTGTTACCGGCGATATTTTCAGATCAGTATAAAAGGAGGAATAGAGCGACTTAACCAGCCCTTCAAATCCATTAAAAACGCTCAGTACCAATATCAGTGCAGCCGTGCCAATAACAATTGCTGCAATACTTATCCTGGCAATGATATTGATAGCATTAATGGATTTTTTTGCTTTGAAATATCTCCAGGCAAAAAGGAAATTCAAAATTTTGACAGTTTATAAGTTAAGTTGAATGTGCCGGCAGACTTATTCTTCCTCTGCGGGTGGTGCAGAAGGATTAATTTTTTTAAAAAGTTCTTCCATCTTAAATACATGATCCAAAGTATCATCCTGGAAAAAACGAAGCACAGGAATACTTCGCAACTGGTGTCTCACTTTAGCAGCCAGTTCTTTTTTTATTTCATGATGACGGTCATCAATTTTTTTCAACGCTCCCTTTACATCTTTTACCTGGAAAAGACTCAGGTAAAATCTTGCTTCAAGCAAATCAGGGGTTACTTTAACTGAGGAAATGGAGACCATGCCCCCATCTATCATATTCAAACCCAATCTTTGAAAAATTGTACTGATTTCTTCGTGCAACAAACCCGCGATCTGTTTTTGTCTTTTTCCTTCTTCCATGTTGTTTAAATTATGTTCACTGTAAAATTAGTTACTTTGCCGCGGTTAAGAGATTTATACAGCGTAATGAAAAAATACTCAAGGATTTTCGGTTATTTAAAGCAACATTCCGGCAAAATTGCTCTTTATTTTGTTTGCACCGTTCTGGCTACATTTTTTGGGATCATATCCATTGGTATGCTGATCCCTTTTTTCGGACTTATTTTCGACACTGGCCAGTCATCCGGGGGAGATATGATAAAAACCAATGTATTGGGCTCCTATATAACTGATAACCTGGTTCAGTTAATAAAAGAAAAAGGAAAGGTAGCCGCCCTGACGGCCATATGTGTATTAATCATTATAGCAACTGTATTAAAAAATTCATTCCTTTATCTGTCCAACCGCATTTCAGTACCTCTCAGAAGTTTAATTATAACTCAACTCCGGGGTGATTTATATGACAAAATTCTACGTCTTCCCATCGGCTATTTTACAGAAAAAAGAAAAGGTGATATCATTTCACGAATGACAAATGATATCAGTGAAATTGAAGGATCAGTAATAAGCACATTTGACGGGATGATCAAGGACCCGCTCACTGTTTTAGGTTATCTCATTTTTCTTGTTATCATTTCACCACAACTTTCATTGTTTCTGTTAATCCTTTTACCAGTTACCGGTATTCTGATAGGCCGTGTAAGCCGTAAACTAAAACGACAATCACAGGATGCAGCTATTAAGTTAGGAGAAGGTCTTTCTATCCTGGACGAAACACTAAGTGGACTTCGTGTAATAAAAGCTTTCCTGGTTGAAAAACTGTTAAGCACAAAATTTCATAAAATAAATACGGAACTATACCATGTTAGAAAAAAAATGGGAGCCAGAAGAGACCTGGCCGGTCCACTTACCGAGGTTTTGGGTGTGATGGTATTATGTACCATTTTATATTTTGGCGGAAGATTGGTATTGGAAGATGGAGGGTTAGAAGCCAAAGAACTCATAGCCTATATCGCTTCTTTTGCGATGCTTATAAACCCGGCAAAAAATATTTCTTCAGCCTTCTTCAACATTCAAAGGGGGGCCGCTGCATTGATAAGAGTAGAAGAAGTATTAAAAGCTCCCGTTGTAGTAGATGAAAATATTAATGGCAAACAATTAAAGTCTTTTGAAGAAAAGATAGAATTCAGAAATGTAAGTTTTGCCTACAATGATGCAGTCATATTAGATAACGTTAACCTGGTTGTAGAAAAAGGAAAAACGATTGCCTTAGTCGGTTCATCCGGTGCTGGAAAATCAACACTGGCAGACTTGGTTCCGCGTTTTCATGACGTAACAAGCGGAGAAGTATTAATTGATGGTATAAATATTAAAGACTATTCTTTGCATTCTGTCCGCAGCATGATGAGTATAGTAACCCAGGAACCCATTTTGTTTAATGATAGTATAGCCAATAATATAAGGTTGGGAAAAGAAGACGCCAGCGAGGAAGAAATAATAGAAGCTGCCAGGGTGGCCAATGCCCACGATTTTATCATGCAAAAAGAAAACGGATATCCTTCCAATATCGGTGATCGCGGCAGTAAACTCAGCGGCGGTGAACGTCAGCGTTTGACAATTGCAAGAGCATTGGTAAAAAATCCACCTATACTTATTTTGGATGAAGCTACCTCCTCCCTTGATACAGAAAGCGAAAGATTAGTGCAGGATGCTATTAACAATATGATGCAAAACCGAACAAGCATAGTGATTGCTCACCGGCTATCAACCATCCGCCATGCTCATGAGATTATCGTGTTGCAAAAAGGAAAAATTGTTGAAAGAGGCACACATGATCAACTCATTGAACAAAAAGGATTTTATAAAAAATTGGTTGATATGCAGGAAGTACGATAATTTTTTCCGTGTATTTCAAAAATTGAATTACCCACAACAAGAATAAAAAAAATAGTAGGAGCATAACAAGTTTTGAAATCCGGCGATTTAAATAAGCCCCGCATAAAAAAACGCCTTCCGCATTTGCAGAAGGCGTTTATCTTATTGTGAAAATTTATTTGTTCATCATTTGCTTGGCCTCAATGCTCAACGTAGCATGTGGTACCGCCCTGAGCCGGGCTTTATCAATCAGCTTGCCGGTAACACGACATACGCCATATGTCTTGTTCTCTATGCGCATAGTGGCTTTTTCCAGGTGATCAATAAAAGTGATCTGTCTGCTGGCCATCTGGCTCAATTGCTCTCTTTCCATGCTTACACTTCCATCTTCCATCGTCATGTAACGGGCTTCATCCATATCTCCACCTTCATCGCGGCGTGTAATAAGCCCCTGCAGATAAGCTAATTCCTTTTTTGCAGCATCTAACTTCTTGTTGATGATCTCTCTGAATTCAATAAGATCATTATCAGAATATCTCATTGAGGGTCCGTTGTTTTCGTACATAGGGGAGGTATCTAATACAGATTTGGTAAAATCGGGTTCATATTTTACAGCGCTTTTGGTCGTGGTTTTTGGAATAACGACCTTTCCCGCTTTTGGTGGTTCCTTCTTTATTACGGGCTTTGCAACCGGTTTTATGGAAACTAAAGACTTTGGATCATGAGCACCCGTTTTTTTGACCGGTGTTTCTGCTGGTTTTACTGGCTCTTTAACTGCAGGCTTAGCTTCGGCCTTTGGTGCAGCATGAGTTGCCGGCTTGGGTGCTTCAGGTTTTTTATTCATTATTTGAGCTTTCTTAGGCACCGGCTTTACATCAGCCTTTGCCGCTTTCTTAGCCACAGGTGCTTTTGCCACTTTCTTTGGAGCAGGGGCAGGTTTTTTTACAACAGGCTTTTTAGCAGCAGGTTTGGCAGCTTTGTGAGCTGCTTTGGCTACAGGCTTCGCTGCCTTTTTGGGAGCTGCCTTTTTTGGTGCCGTTTTTCCACCTTTATGCGGGGCTGGTTTCTTACTAGACATATCAATTAGCCTTTTTTTGAAACAATCACATTTAGCGAAACATCGTTTAGTTCAATCGTCGTACCTCCTTGTATTTCAGGTACTATTTCCAGCGTATCTGCCAGAATTTCGGCGCAAATATAGGCATTAAACGTTGTCAAAGAATCTTTCATTCCATTTGGTGCAGCAACTATAACATTTATACGGTCAGTAAGTTCATAACCACTGTCTTTCCTGATCTTCTGAATACGATTTACAAATTCCCTTGCATTACCTTCAGCCTGCAATTCTGAGGTTATAGTTATATCCAGTGCCACCGTTAAAGGCCCTTTATTGGCCACCGTCCACCCTGGAATATCCTCACTGCTTATATCCACTTCATTGATCTGCAATGACAAAGGTTCATTTTCGATTAACAAAAGAAATTGACCTTCTTTTTCGAATCGGGCAATATCATCCTGACTGAACTTTAAAAGTGCGGCAGACACAGATTTCATTTTTGGTCCAAGCTTTTTACCTAATGCCACAAAATCCGGTTTGATCTTTTTGCGGATAAAAGTATTATTGGCATCCAGGTATTCTATTTCTTTAACATTAACTTCTGCTTTTACAAGATCTTCCACTTTCTGCAGCTGCGATTTCATAGATTGGTTCAAAACCGGGATCAGTATTTTTTGCAATGGCTGCCTGACCTTAATATTTACTTTTTTCCGGAGCGACAATACAAGAGAGGAGGCATCTTGTGCCAGCTGCATTCTTTCTTCCAGCAAGGGGTCAATAATTTTGATATCAGCTTTTGGAAAAGTAATGTGGTGCACTGATTCTTCTGAAAAACGACCCGTAATTGCATTCAGATTTTTAAAAATAGTGTCACAGAAAAAAGGTGAAATCGGGGCAATTAGCCTAGCAATTGTTTCCAGGCATTCATATAATGTCTGGTATGCACAGATCTTATCCTGCTCATATTCGCCTTTCCAAAACCTACGGCGGCAAAGCCGTACATACCAATTGCTTAAATGTTCATCAACAAAATCCTCCACCAGGCGACCGGCCTGCGTAGGCTCATAATCGTCCATGAATTCATTTACCTTTTTTACCAATGTATGCAGGCTTGATAATATCCACCGGTCAATTTCCGGTCGTTGGGCCAATGGAACATATTCTTCTTTAAAGGAAAAGCCATCGACATTGGCATAAAGTGAGAAGAATTGGTAGGTGTTGTACAAGGTGCCAAAAAATTTTCTTTGCACTTCTTTGATTCCATCCAAATCAAACTTCATATTGTCCCATGGCGAAGCATTGGTAATAAGATACCACCGGGTAGCATCGGCGCCAAATTTTTCAAT
>JBGTNK010000260.1:0-49380 GCA_041743125.1 Chitinophagaceae bacterium | reverse complement strand
GTTTGTTCCCCATCCCGGAGCGTGGTATCCATTATTTCAATATAACGTGGTAAAGTTGGCATTTTGATATGAAGCATGCAGCCCCGGGCTATTTACTTTTGTTGTATGTATTTCTGGTGATAATTGAATGGATATGGATGTAAATATGATTTACCAGTATTATGGTTAATTAATAAAGGCTTTTATCAGCGTGTTCCCGGATATCATCTTTTAGTGTTTGCATAAAGTCGATATCGTCATATCCATTGATCATGTTATTCTTCTTATAACCGGTAATAGAAAATGATTCCTGATCACCCGTTGAAAGTATTTTAATGGTTTGCTCCGGAAGATTTACTTCTATTTGGGTTTTTGGGTTCAGCTCAACGGCCTTGAAAATCTTATCTAAAAATTCAGCACTTACCTGAACCGGCAGCAAGCCGATATTTAAGGAATTATTTTTAAAGATGTCGGCAAAAAAACTAGATACCACGCACCGGAACCCGTAATCATAAATGGCCCAGGCTGCATGTTCCCGGCTGCTTCCGCTCCCGAAATTTTTACCACCCACCAATATTTTACCTGAATAGATCGGGTTGTTAAGTACAAAATCCTTTTTAGGTGTATCGTCAGCATTATATCGCCAGTCACGAAAAAGATTGTCTCCAAAATTCTTGCGCTCTGTTGCTTTTAAAAACCTGGCGGGAATGATCTGATCTGTGTCTACATTTTCAATCGGCATAGGAACCGCTGTACTGGTGAGCACCGTAAATTTATCGTAAGCCATTTGGAATTTTATTGTTTATAGTTAAAGTCTTCTGCAAACAGTTGTCAAATCAATCGGGTATTAAATCCCTGGGGTCAGTTACCACCCCTGTAACCGCTGCTGCTGCTGCCACCAACGGGCTGGCGAGCATGGTCCTTGCTCCGGGGCCTTGTCTGCCTTCAAAGTTTCTGTTGCTGGTACTCACTGCATATTTACCAGCCGGTATTTTATCATCGTTCATGGCAAGACAGGCGGAACATCCGGGCTGGCGCAATTGGAAGCCGGCTTCCGTTAAAATATCCAATATTCCTTCTTCCTTAATTTGCTGCTCCACTATGTGTGATCCGGGAACGATCCATGCCGTAACATGGTCAGCTTTTTTCCGGCCTTTTATAATTGATGCGAATGCCCTGAAGTCTTCGATGCGGCCATTGGTACAACTGCCAATAAATACATAGTCCACCTTTTTACCCATCATCACTTCATCTTCCTGGAAACCCATGTACTCCAATGATTTTTCATAGCTTGATTTTCCGCTTCCTGTCTCCATGGAAACGGGGATATGCTGGCTAATTCCTATGCCCATGCCGGGGTTGGTACCATAGGTGATCATGGGTTCAATGTCTGCTGCGTTATACTCATATTCTATATCAAAAACGGAACCGGCGTCTGTCTTTAAAGTTTTCCAATATGTCAACGCTTTTTCCCAGGCTTCTCCTTTTGGAGCTTTGTCTTTCCCTTTTATATATGTAAAAGTAGTTTCATCCGGGGCTATCATGCCGCCCCGGGCTCCCATTTCTATACTCATATTACATACGGTCATCCTTCCTTCCATACTCATGTTCTCAAATACATCGCCCGCAAATTCTACAAAATATCCTGTGGCGCCGGCGGCAGACAGCTGCGATATTATATACAGAACAACATCTTTTGGTGTTACTGCTTTTCCCAATTTTCCATTTACGCTGATGCGCATTTTCTTTGGTTTGGGTTGCATAATGCATTGTGAAGAAAGAACCATTTCCACTTCAGAAGTTCCAATGCCGAAAGCAATAGCTCCAAACGCACCATGGGTGGAGGTGTGTGAGTCGCCGCATACAATGGTCATTCCGGGTAATGTAATCCCATTCTCAGGGCCCACCACGTGAACAATTCCATTTTTTGGGTTGCCCAGTCCCCAATGGGAAATGCCATATTTTGAAGAATTATTCTCCAATGCTTTTAATTGAATGGCCGACAATGGATCCTGGACAGGTAGGTGTTGATTGATGGTGGGAGTATTATGATCCGCCGTTGCAAAAGTCTTTTCCGGGAAAATTACCTTAAGCCCCCGGTTTTCCAAACCTAAAAATGCTACAGGACTTGTTACTTCATGTATAAAATGGCGATCAATAAAAAATACATCTGGGCCATCTTCGATCTTTTTGATCACATGGGTATCCCAAACCTTATCAAATAATGTACTGGAAGAATTGTTCATTTTAATATTTGAAAATTGAAGTGCAAAATTCCTGAAAATTAGGCAAACAATTTCCTTTTAATTGGTTTTTATTTAATCATTAATACATTTATATAAAGATTGATACCGGTAAACTAACTGCCATTAGTTTAATTCTGGTTGGTTATATTCATCAGGATAGAAGAAGACGAAGGTTTTAAATAGAAGGATGATACAGCCCTAACTACGAATCCTTCAATAACAAGCAGCAAACACCCGTTTGGTCTTTAATGTTAAATAAACCAACTTTAGCAAGGATTATATAAGGACGGCTAACGTTAAAATAATAAGGTCAAAATTGTTTTTATGAATTATTCCAGAATAATTGAACAGGTAAAGCAATACGTTATTCAATTTTTTAAAGCAAACGGAGACCAAAATTTTAGCTACCATAACCTGGCTCACACAGAAAATGTCGTTTCCAATTCTGCAAAGATTGCCGCTCATTATCACCTGGAAGAAAAAGATCTGTTTATTGTTTTGGCTGCAGCCTGGTTTCATGATGCTGGTTATTTCAGTGGAGATCCGGTAGGGCATGAAATGCGTGGAGCAGAAATAGCGGCTACATTTTTAAAAGGAAAGAATATTGATGCGGATACGATTCAAGCCACACAGGACACTATCAATGCAACCCGGATGCCGCAAAGCCCAAAGAATCTTTCCGGTCAAATTCTTTGTGACGCTGATCTTTTCCATTTTGGAACGGATGATTTTTGGGACTGGAACAAACTGATGCGCAAAGAAGCCGGGAAGCGCCTGGGAAAAAAAATTTCAAAAAGCGATTGGAGAAAAAGTACGGCTGTTTTTATGGAAGGTCATGAGTTTAAGACCGACTATTGCAGGCAAATATTAAAGGATAAAAAAGAGCAAAACCTCAAAGCACTCAGGCAAAAAGATACTTTAATAGAAGAAATAAAAACTGTAGTTCCCGAGCTGGTACAACCATCTAATGGCCATAAGGCCGAAACCGGTAATTCTAAAAAGCAGAAAAGCAACCGGCCTGAAAGAGGAATTGAAACCATGTTCCGTATCAGTTCTACCAATCACCAGCGCCTCAGCGATATGGCCGATAACAAAGCGCATATCATGATTACGACTACTTCAATTATAATATCGGTGTTACTCACCGTATTACTTCGTAAACTGGAGGATAATCCGCAGTTAATTATTCCCACCATGTTGCTGCTGGTCGTTTGCGTTGTCACCATGGTGTTTTCTATCCTGGCAACAAGGCCAACCTTGCCACCGGGAACATTTACAAAACAGGAAATTGATAACAGGAAAGTGAATCTGCTGTTCTTTGGTAATTATTACCGGATGAGCTTTGATGATTATAACGTAGGTATGAAGCAAATGATGGAAGACCGCGAATTTTTATACGGAAGTCTGACAAGGGACTTATATTCACAGGGTATTGTATTAGGGAGAAAATATTTGTTACTCAGGAAAGGTTATAATGTCTTCATGTTTGGTATCGTTTCCTCAGTAGTAGCATTCATAATCGCCGCGGTTTTCTTCAGATAGTAAATAGAGTATAACCTGCTTGCCTAACTTCTGGTAAAGGAAGAAAAATAAATAGTATGAATTATTTTGGTAACCAAGCAGTTGCAGTCATCCTGCTTTCCATGCTGATTTTTAGCTGCAAAAGTTCTGCTAAAGAAGAACAAACAGTAAAGGGGTACGATTTGGGTAAGCCTGATAAATTTCTTATGCCTGAAAGCCTGATGGAAATTTCCGGGATCTCTTTTAATAAGGGGAACAGCGATACCATATTTGCAATACAGGATGAACAGGGACGCTTATTCCGGCTTACCTGGGGTGTAAAAAAACAATTAAATACAAAGTTTGGGAAGCATGGCGACTATGAAGACGTTGCCATTTTAAATGACCAGGCTCTGATCTTAAAGAGTAATGGTTCATTAATATCAATTCCGCTTGCCGAGACAGTTTACGAGGAAACCGACAGTGCAAGAGAATGGAAACATGTTCTTCCTAAGGGTGAATATGAAGGAATGTATGGGGATGAAGCCACTGGTAATATTTATATCATTTGTAAGAATTGCCCCGATGACGATTCGAAGGAACTGGTCACTGGATATATTTTACAAATTGGGGATTCGCTCCGCCAAACAGGTACTTTCCAGGTGAATGTAAAAGAGATCAAATCTTTGACCGGAAAAGTAAAAAGAGGTTTCCGGCCATCAGCACTAGCCAGAAATCCAATTACTACAGAATGGTTTATTGTTTCGGCAGTAAACAAACTGCTTGTAGTAACCGACAACAACTTTGTGATCAAAGAAGCGATTTTTCTAAATGGGAACATCTTTAACCAGCCTGAGGGAATTGCTTTTGATACGAATGGCAACTTATATATATCCAACGAAGGAGATGACTTTTCACAGGGAAATATCCTCAGGTTCATGCGTATAAAATAGGATGATAAATTTTTTCATTCCATGAAATGTTTTTTAAACCTTGTATTCTTCTCAATTCTGACGCTATCGGTTTTTGCCCAGGATAGCATTCGTTATCGTACAATATGGATTGGTGATGCCGGAAAAAAAGAGGAAGCACAACAAGTAATTTCTGAACATGCCGCCACCCATATTCTCCAAAATAAAACGACCGTTGTTTACCTGAATAAAAATAAATACCCACAAGGAGATAATGATGCTGCCGCCAGGAAGACCTATGATTGGCAATCCCGGTTGCGGTTACAATATGAGCCCATGAGAAAAAGAGGAGCCGGTGTTTTTTTTATCTCAGGTAATTACGATCGGAGTAAAACCGGAATTGTTGATCCGGGAAAAAAAGCTATAATCAGGTCCTACCGGGAAGCTGAACTGGATTCTTTATTTTGGATGGTTTCCCATAATGCATGCCCCGATCCTCTTGAGATAAATTTATCCGACAGCCTTGTCATGATTGTTTTTAACAGCCAATGGTGGTTATATCCTGCCGAAAATGAAAACATCGAAGGGGAATGTGATTGTAAAACAAAATTAGATGTACTGGACCGCCTTGATGAGCTCCGGTATAAGAACCAGGATAAATTTATATTACTGGCATCACTTCATCCTCTTCAAAGCTTCGGTAACCGCAGCAGTAAGGCCAGGTTAAAAGATCATATTTTTCCCTTAACGGCACTTAACAAAGCTCTTTATATTCCTTTGCCCGGAGCGGGTACTCTTTACCGTTTTTTCCATTCTGCTTTTGCGAAGCAAGATAATGCAAAGCATCCCTTATATAAGGATATGGCGGGAAGGGTTCGTGCAGTTTTTGATAGTGTACCCAACCTGATTTATGTTGCGGGTGAAGAATACGGACTTCATTTGATGAAAGATAAACAGGTGCAGTTACTAATTGGTCCCGGTGCCAGGCATGTCCGTGCAAGAAAAGGCAAACAAACCTTGTTTGCCGATACCCATCCAGGGTATGCAGTTATAGATTTGCTTCAGGATAATAATATGCATGTTGAATTGTACAACTATGAGGATAAGACGGAGGAGGCATATTCATATAATGTTCCTTTTTTAAGAGTAGATGAAATGGACACAATAAGCGAGGCAGAAGTTTTTGGAGATAGTATTATGGTGAAAGTGCATCCCTCATACAATAAACCCGGAAAACTTCATCGTATTTTTTTTGGTGAAAATTATCGTAAGGAATGGGCTACACTAACCCGCCTTCCTGTCATTCGCTTATCCCGGATGCATGGAGGTTTAACTCCTTTAAAACGTGGGGGTGGCATGCAATCCAAATCCTTACGACTGGCCGATAAAGAGGGTAAAGAATGGATAATAAGAAGCGTGGAGAAAAGTCCTGATGCATTGTTGCCAGATGGCTTCCGGCAAACCTTTGCCAGGGATTGGCTGGATGATGCCACCAGTGCTCAGCATCCTTTTTCCGCATTAGTAGTTCCGGTGATCGCTAATGCTATTAAGTTGCCTCATGCAAATCCTGTGATAGGCGTTGTGGCTCCGGATAAAAACCTGGGTATACACCAAAGAACTTTTGCCGGCATGGTTGTACTGATGGAAGAAAGGGAGCCTTTGGGGGAATCGGATAATACGCCAAAAATGAAAAAAAACCTGCAGCAGGATAATGATAATAGTATACTGGCAAAAGAATTTCTAAATGCCCGCATGCTGGACATGTTGCTGGGCGATTGGGACCGGCATGAGGATCAATGGCGCTGGAAAGATCTGGCTAAAGGAAAAAATAAAACGTACATGGGTATTCCGCGGGATCGTGACCAGGTTTTCCATGTTACGCAAGGCCTCATACCAAAATTTGCTTCACGTGATTATATTTTGCCTACCCTGAGAAATTTTGATTATGAAATTGAAGAGGCAAAATGGATACTTTTTAAAACGAGATTTGTTAATAGTTATCCGGAGTTTCAAATTACCCGGGAAGAATGGGATAAACAGGCTCAACACTTCAAACAAATTATCACAGATTCTGTACTGGAATCGGCTTTAAAGCAATTGCCTTTAACAGCGTATCAATTGCGGCATGAAGAATTAATTAAGAAATTATCATCACGTCGCAACAAGATTCCCGCTGCTATGGATAAGTATTACCGGTTCACTCAAAAAATTGTTGATATCCAGACAAGCGATAAAAATGAATGGGTACAAATAACCGGTATGGCGGGAGGTGGAATGAATATCCGTATTTCCAAAATAAATAAAGAAAGGGAAGCAAAGGATCTGTTGATGAACAAAACGTATGATCCCTCGTTAACAAAAGAGATCAGGATCTACATTAGGGATGGTAACGACAGTGTAGTGATAAACAACAGTCAGTCGGGCATCAGGGTGAGGCTCATTGGCGGAAAGGATAAAAAGTCTTACCGGGTTTTACATTCAAATGGCCAATTGAATATTTATGATAAACGAAACGGGTCTGAATATTCTGGTGATACTTCCGGCATCAGGAGACATATTTCTGATGACAGTTTAAATACAGTGTTCGTTCCTGTTAATTTATACAACATCTGGATACCCCTTACGGTAATAGGGCTTAATGTGGATGATGGATTTATTTTTGGAACAGGATTTAAGTTTATCAAACAGGAAGGCTTTCGCAAATATCCATTTGTTAGTTCTCAGCAATTATTGGCAGGATATTCTTTTTCGTCCGGCGCATATCGTATCAGGTATACCGGTGAATGGATTCGAACTGTTGGAAAGACAGATTTTGTATTACATGCCGTGGCGAATGCTCCTAATAATACTATTAATTTTTTTGGTCGCGGTAATGAAACAGATTTTATAAAAGCTGATGACGATAAGACTTATAACCGAACCCGATTCAGTACCTACCAGCTGGACCCCGTATTAAGGGTAAGAGTGAATAAAAATTCTGCTTTCAGCGCAGGGCCCTCATTATATTATTATTCTTTTTCAAAGGATGAAAATGAAGGGAGATTTATTAATAATATTTCCCTGATTGGGTCTTATGACAGCAGTATTATAGATAAGGATAAATGGCATCTGGGAGCCACATTTTCTTATGCGAGAGATACAAGAAACAATAAGGTCGTAACGCAATGGGGAAGTCGCTTTAATATTCAGCTGAAAGTTTACAAGGGGATAGGGCAATACACAAAATCATTTGCGCAATTCATTCCTGAAATATCATTTTTTAAAAGTTTGTCAAAACAATCAACCATTGTTCTTGCAGAACGGGTGGGAGGAACAGTTGGTTTGGGTCATACTGCCTTTTATCAGTCAGCGTTTATCGGCGGCCATGAAAATTTATATGGTTACCGGCAGTATCGGTTTGCTGGCCAGCATAGTATTTATAATAACCTGGAATTGCGCATCAAACTTGCTGATGTAGCAAGTTATATTATTCCCGGTCAGTTCGGGATCATTGGTTTTTGGGATGTTGGCAGAGTATGGGAAAGAAATGAAAATTCGGACGAATGGCACAATGGGACAGGCGCTGGCATTTATTTCGCCCCGGCTTCAATTGTGGCTTTCAACTTTGTATTGGGATATTCCAGGGAAGGGTGGTATCCCTATTTTACGCTGGGACTTCGATTTTAAATTATTGTAATAGGAAAGGTCCTCAAAATTTATTGAAGGCATAAATGAAAATACAAAACTAATGGCACAGCTCTATTGTTGCCCGGTTTCAGTTGTTGGTTACAAAACCAAACAACAGCTCGGCTGAAATAGACTAACCAAGGCAAAATACCAACAACGGCTCGTGGCGCTCGGCAATGGAAGACTAACGAGTGCGGAAGACCAACAAGGGGGGAGAAATTTTGGGAATGGCTATATTGTTTCCTGGCTTCGGTTGTTGGTCATAAGACCAAACAACGGCTCGGCTGGGGAAGACTAACCAGGACAAAATTCGGTATTTCGAAAAAAAATTTTCGAACATAAACTATGCCGAAATTTTTTGTGATCAGCAGAAAAAATACCGCTTCTGGAAGCAGTTTTTTATTGGAAATATTCTCATTCAGGACTTAAATACTCTGCATAGGCATAACCCTCTTCACCTTTTTCAGTTTTTACAAGCCACCATTGGTCATTTGTTTTGCTAAGTAAAGTTACTGTTGAGTTATGAGCCGCTTTTCCAACTATGGGTTGATCGGTTCCGGGACCTTTGCGAATATTAAGGTTGCTGCTGTCTGTTGTTACTTTTAATTTTGTTCCAGAACCTGCAGCAACATCAATATTCATCACCAGATCACCAGCTTTATAATCAGGATCTATTTGGTTATAAATATTCCAAAGTTTGTCCTTAACTGCGCCTGTTGGTGCTTCGCCATCAATATGAAGTACATTTCCCAACTCCCTCACCTGTAGATTGCTTATGCCTTCTGAAACAGCAGCATCTGTTAATTGTTTGTATTTTTTCTGCAATGCCATATTGATAATTTTTATTTAATGGTTAAGTTATTTTCAATTTTTACCGGGTTCAATGTGTTTAATGTCTGCATCAGTTTTTGCAATTGGTCCCTTTTTATTTCACCGGTTAAAGTAACTACACCATTAGTTACCGTAGCCTTCACTGTAGGATGATCTTTAGTAGCATCCATTACCCCCTTGGTTAATGCATCATCTGTTGAAACCTGTACAGGTTCTGTTGTTTTTGCAACAACACAATTGTTTATTACTGATTTTACACCCTTTACACTCTTGGCAAGGTCTTCGCATCTAGCCCTGCAGGCATCATCCACACATTCGCCTGCAATAGTTACCACCCCATCGGTCACATTCACTGTCATGGGGCTTGTCATATCCGTATTTGTTTTTAATTTTTCTTCTACCGATGCTTTTATCTCAGTATCTTTTGGGCTGCAGCCAATAAAGAACATTGAAGACATTAGTAACATCGAAAATATAATCTTTGTAATTTTCATCTTATTTATTTTATTGATTTTAATTTGTTTAATAATGCGACAACTACTAAGCCACATTTTTTTACTGGATCAATAATTGCCGGTTAGTTACCAACATTTCAATTTTTCTTATTTCATAGTTAAAATAAAATATATATCATGCTAAAAGAATTATTCGATCTTGTAAAAGGACATTCTCTAGATCCTGTAATCAATAATCCAGATGTTCCTAATGACCATAATGATGCAGTTGTGGCAGAAGCAACCAACACTGTTGCTTCAGGCTTTCGAAATATAGTGGCCGGTGGAGGCGTACAAAGCCTGATAAATTTATTTGGCAGTGGTCACTCAAATAAAAAAAGTTTGCTTAGCAATCCGATTGTATCAATGATGATGGGTCACTTTGCGGGAAAACTTATGAATAAATTCGGATTGAATAATAACCAGGCAAATAATTTATCCGGTAGTCTTATTCCAAATGTGTTGGGCGGCCTGATAAACAAAACCAATGACCCTGCTGATTCGGGTTTTAGTTTAGCGAAATTATTAGGGTCTATTACAGGAAAAAACAGTGATAACATTGATCAAAATTCCGGTGTCAGTATTAGCGAATTGCTAAAACAATTTGGTGATGGTGCAAACAGTGGTGGCGGCATGATGGACATTGTGAAAAGTCTTGCTGGTGGCGCACAACAGCAGCAGCAAAACAATGGCAACCTTTTGGATATGATAAAGGGGTTCGGGAAATAAAAAATTTGTCTTCATAGTAAAAAATAAATTTATGCCAATAGTAAAAGTTATAGAGGTTATCGCCTCTTCAGACACGAGTTTTGATGACGCTATAAAAAATTGTCTTGCGGAAGTATCAAAAACAATACATCACATTGATTCTATCTATGTTAAGGATTTTAAAGTTCATGTAAAAGATGACAAACTCTTTTCTTACGGAGTCATTTGCAAAGTATCCTTTCGTGTAGAGTCCTGATGTGTTAACAAACTATGCTGGCGGTGTAGATAAAGTCTTTTTGTAGTACCGTGTCTTCTGCAGAAAAGTAATTAAACCCCGATAGACCCGCTTCGTGTATTCATGAACAGAAAAGGAGACTTTATAATTTGGTTTGTGCGGACACTAACCAAGGCAGGGGGGAAGGGTGGTATCCCTATTTTACTTTAGGGCTCAGATTTTAATCTTTTGCAAACGGCAAAACATATATAGCAGAGCAACCTTGTAAATATTTGGTTTATTTTTTAATTCCTACTGTCTCTCTTATCCCTGTGAATATTGACTTCCATACCAGGTGAAATATCGAGCGGTTAACATCCCGGTCAAAATGAACAGTAGCGATTCTGGGATCCTCGTTTTTTTTGGGATTTTCATTCTTTATAATGAAATTGGCTGCCATGCTTTCCAGGTTTTTTTTGTCGAGTTTCCGACTGTCTTTTTCAAGCTCAAGCAGAGATACTTTGAGGTCTTCATATAACAATTTGACCGTGCCGTCAACCTGGTAGTCACTTCCTTTCAGGTCAAAATCCAAACTATGTATCCGGCCCTTTTCCAACCTGGCAGGACCCAGCGGTTGTGTAATGGTATTTATATCGGCTGCCGCAATTGACCCCAGGTTTCCTTTCAAATCAAAACGGCCTTTGGGGTTTTGAAGGTAAAATCTCCATACTACTTTTATCGGAGTCTTATTTAAAAATTGGGAGCTTATGCTTGTTGTCATAACATTATTTGCACGGACAGCGTCTGTATTATTGGTGAGGTTTGAAATAACTGCATACGTATTATGAAAACGAAGCTTGCCTGGCATGGAAGTAATCTTACTTTTTTCTTTATACTCTATATAAGTATTTGAAAGGATTAACTTTTTAACCTTGAAGGAAACCGGGATATTGTCGAGTTTTTGGTGAGGATAGGTTCCCAGCTTGTTTTTAACCAGCCTTTTTTTCGTTTGGTCCCGGTAAATTTTAAAGGATGCATTACCGGCAGTTATACTGTCTGCGACTATGTTTTCATTAAAAAGCTTATAAAAATCTGTGTTACGAATACGTATATCACTAATGCTGATATCAAACCGGTCATCCTGGGCCGGAAGGTTTTTTACAAAAGCTTCTTCGTTGAGAATAGGGTCCATGCGGAGCTGTTTAACCGTTATTTCTTTTGTAGCAGAGTTCAGCGTAATACCATCTACTGAATAATTATATAATTTGTCTTTTGAAGGCCAGAATAGTTTACCACAGGTGAAATATAGTTCCCTGGCAAATAACAACTGGCTTGAGTCTGTTCCTGTTTTTTCATCGATATTTACGTTGATCAACCTGATAAATACATTGCTGATGTCTATATTTTTTTTCGTCGTTTTAATGTTGCTCGTAGATATCTGTGCGCCACTTATTTCTACCGTATCCACTTGTATTTGATTCAAATCACCCAAAATCTGTTTATAAACTTCCCGGGTAGGAATATTTCTTGCAGAATCTTTGCCGGCATTTGTATAAATGATGTCAATAACCGGATTTGATATTAGAAGTTTTTTCCCCAATATTTCTTTATTCAATAAGGCACGGGGTGTTTTTACCCCGGTTACTATTATTTCGGGAATAATAATTTTAAGTAAAGTGGGCGGAGGATTGTTTTTAGCTACCTGGTCAAGGTATTCCATACTGTCATAGACCAGTTGCAAGTTGGTAACCCGCAGGTTTCCGGCCACTTCATCGAGATTCAATGAGTCGTACTTTATAGAATACAAGCCATCACTTTTAGTTCGGATGGTATCTTCAAGTGTAGTTCGTAAGATTTGTTTCCGGTTAATATTCCAGTAAAAGATAGCGCCGGCACTAGCGACCATAAATACCAGCAAAATACTTAGTCCGATTATTTTCCCTTTCCTGGTTGCCGTGGCCCGTTTTATTCTTCTATGAATGGTTCGCATAGCTGTAGCCAGACAATTTCTGTTCCATTGATTCTACAGGAGGAGAATTGTGCTGAAAAAATCTATTTTTGAATGATGCAAGGCATATAATCTACTGTGTTCAGCGTTTCAGATTGACTTGCCGGGCAGGTTGGAAAAAGAGTAGCATATTATTTGAATCAGGATTCCTTTATACTAATAACAATATGGCAAGTTTTAACCACAGGATTAAACAAGTATTGCTTTTATCATTGATCCTTTTGCTTGTTATCCTGGTGATAATGGAATTAAGTATTTTTTTGCCCGGATTATTAGGCGCTCTTACCTTATACATATTAAGCCGGTCCAACTATTTTCAATTAGTTTATAACCGGAAGTGGAAAAAAGGCCGGGCTGCAGGATTTTTTATTTTATATTATTTGTTCCTGATTGGTTTACCCATATTCCTGGCCGTTACGCTGATCAGTCCAAAGATTAATACTTTCCTGAACGATCCGGAAGCTATTATTAATTCCATAAAAAGTTCCATTAATACCATCCAGCAACGAATTGGGTATAAACTTTTTTCTGAATCTACCCTAACCAATTCATTAAGCAAACTCACCGCGTTTATTCCTACTCTTTTGAACAGCACAGCCATGATTATTTCTAACCTGGCTATTATGCTTTTCATTTTATATTATATGCTTTGTTATGGCCTGGAAATAGAAAGAACATTGAACAGGCTGATACCCCTTAAGCAGGAAAATATCAACATGCTTGCCTCTGAAACAAAAAAACTGGTCAGGGCAAATGCTTTAGGTATACCCCTTATTTCCATAATCCAGGGTCTTACGGCTTTATTAGGTTATTTTATTTTCGGTGTGCAGGAGTGGGCCTTATGGGGATTTCTTACGGGAATATTTGCGTTTTTTCCTGTAGTTGGAACTATGATAATTTGGGTTCCGCTTGTCGTCTATACTTATGCGGTCGGGGACACCTGGCAGGCTACCGGGTTATTATTATACAGTGTAATTGTTACCGGTAATGTAGATTATATTTCGCGGATCACCCTGTTGAAAAAAATGGGGGATGTTCATCCGGTGATCACCATCCTGGGTGTCATTGTCGGATTAGGTCTTTTTGGTTTTATAGGGCTTATTTTCGGGCCATTACTTGTCAATTATATTATTGTGTTGTTCAAGATCTATATGAATGAGTTTATTGAAAATCCACCACTCATTTCGGAAACACCTACTGTAGAAGAAAGCAAGCTGGAAGCTGAGCACAAAAAATAATTTTTATAGTTCCCTCAACACTTCATCCAGGTTCTTTATAAGTTCATTAGCATTATCCTTTGTAAATACCAGGGGTGGTTTTATTTTTAAAACATTGTGCAGCGGACCATCCGTACTGATGAGAAATCCACGGTCTTTCATCTTTTCCACCACCACATCTATTTCGGGTACGGCTGGTTCAAGTGAAAACCTGTCTTTCACCAGTTCGGCTCCAATAAATAATCCATGGCCTCTTACATCACCAATAATGGAATGTATCGCCATTAAATTTTTCAACCCCCGGATTAAGTGATTTCCTGTTGTTAGTGCATGTTGCTGCATTTCCTCGTCCCTGATGGTGTTCAAAACTGCCAATCCGCACGTCATGGAAACGGGGTTGCCGCCAAAGGTGTTAAAATATTCCATTCCATTATTAAAGGCATCGGCAATAGCCGGAGTTGTAATAACAGCGGCTAGTGGATGGCCATTGCCCATGGGTTTGCCCAACACCACTATATCGGGAACCACCTGTTGCAATTGAAATCCCCAAAAGCATTCCCCCACGCGGCCAAAACCTACTTGTACTTCATCTGCAATGCAAAGGCCACCAGATGACCTGATAAATTGATAGACTTTTTCCAGGTAGCCTGGTGGTAATGGAATTTGACCTCCTACACCTAATAAAGTCTCACAAATAAATGCGGCTGGGGATTTGTTTTCCATTTTCAATTTTGCAATAATCCGTTTGACATCCTCTGAATATTTTTTACCGGCCTCTTGATCATTATACCTGAATTCACCGCGGTATTGGTCCGGATTCTTTGCTTTATGTATATACGGCATTTTGCCAAAGCCTCCTTTGCCATCAAACTTGTAGGGACTTAATTCGATTGCGGTTGTGGAGGTCCCATGATATGCATGGTCCAATACAATAACATCTTTCTGGTTGGTGAAATGACGGCTGATGCGGATGGCAAGGTCATTGGCTTCGCTTCCTGAATTAGTAAAATAACATACACTGAGTTCTCCAGGCAAAGTTGATGCAAGCATTTTTGAATATTCAACTATTATATCATGCAGGTAGCGGGTATTTGTATTCAGGGAAGCTAATTGTTTTTGCATTGCTTTTACTACTGATGGGTGGCAATGCCCTACATGGCTTACATTGTTAACGCAGTCTATATACGTTTTGCCTTTATCATCATAGAGATACTGTAAAGCACCCCGAGTGATCTTTAGATTTTTTTTATAGCTGATGCTGAGATTGCGGCCGATAAATTTATTACGTTCTTCTTTCAGGATGCTGTATTCATCATCTTCATGTATTACTGGTGTAAAACCACAAGCCAGGCGGAATGTATTATTAGCTTTTACCGGGTTGATCTTTATCATATGGTACAATAGTTTCCAGGCCGGTCGTTCGGTAATAAAATGATGTTCGTTGTCGCTATTTTCCGAGGCGCTCAGAGCGGATTTGCAAACACTGATACATAACCTGGCGGCAATCAAATAGTATAATAGCGAAACTTCGATTTCCGTTAGCGGCAACTTCCTATGATATTTCTGCACTACCAAAGAAGCAGAATATAGAGGATCTTCAGTACCAAACATGGCATAGGTACAGGCAACCGCAAGGTTATTGATCAATTGAGAATACACCATGTCGCCGAAATCGATTAAACCGGCGACCTTATTATCCACTACCAGTACATTATAATCGTTGGCATCATTATGAATTGAAGCCATTCGGAGGGAATGCAGGTGCGGCAATACCTCGGTTTCAAACTGCAGCAAAAAGTAAGCAGCTATCCTTCGTCTTTCATGCGATGTGATGTGTGGCAGGAGGTCTCTGGCATCTAATGCATTTTTTATATCCCAGCCATAATTTCTGCACATGGCCGGGTGAAAAAAATTTTGCAGACTGCAATCCATTTCACCAAGAAAAGATCCCAGGTCTCTTAAAAGGCTTTCGGGGTGAGCAGCCTGGTCAACCCAAAATGTGCCGGGAAGATATGTGAGAATGCGAATGAAATATTTTTTTTCTTCACTTTGGATTGTTGTTATTTCCTCGCCCTGTTTATTAAGTAGGTATTGTTGAAATTTATCACTGACTTTACATGTTGACAAATGATTTATGATCTTAACCTGTGCATCAAGAAAATGATATCCATGTTCCTCTGTGGCAATTTTAAGAATATATTTTTTACCGGATTTTTCTGTCAATAAAAAATTCAACTCATCATACCCGTTAATTGCCTGGGCTATAACTTCTATACCGTGATGAGTTCGGCTAAGATCAACGATGTGTTGCTGGGAGAAAACCATTTTCTACAATTGTTTTAAAAAGCTACCTTAATCAGACGTAAAGACGAATATTAATAAAAAAAAATCCATCCGGATTAAACCGGATGGAGTAAATATATTATAAAATGAAATTGGTTTACCTGTCCTTAAGTTTGGAAAGAAGGCGGAGAATTTCCAGGTAAAGCCAGACCAGCGTTACCAGCAATCCAAAAGCACCATACCATTCCATGTATTTCGGGGCATTAGCTTCTACTCCTTTTTCAATCATGTCAAAATCAAGGAGCAGGTTAAGGGCGGCAAGGCAAACTACTACTACAGAAAACCCGATACCCAGTGGTGTGCTTGCATTTGTAAAAGCGCCAATTGTAAATCCAAATGCCAGGGAAGCTACCCATTGAATGAGGTAGAAGGCAGCGAGGCTGATGGTTGCTATAGTTATAACGGACCGGAATTTATTGGTTACCCTGATAATGCGGGTTTGATAAAGTACAAACATTACCATAGCAACAATAAGCGTTAAGCCTACAGCCTGCATCACAATGCCGGGATAACTTGTTCTGAAAGCGTAATCATAAAAAGCAGAAACAGAACCTACGAACAAACCTTCAAATAACGCAAATGCAGGAGCAAGGTAAGGTGACCATTGTTTCTTAAAAGCCATAACAATGGCGAGTAATAAACCGCCTATTACTCCCGTTAACAGTAAAGGCATCGGATTACTTCCTTTGTAAAACTGACCCCACGCTACAAAACATGTTCCCATCATCATCAAAAACAGGAAGCCAAATTTATTCATAGTACCCCGCAACGTCATTTCTTCGCCGGTAGAAATGCCTTGCATGATAGTTCCTTCAAATGCGGTTTGTTTTAATGTTGGATTTCCGGATTTAAAAATTGCCATATAAAATTTTTTTCTAAATGTATAAAAAAGCTTTGTGATTTTAAAGCGGGTACTCGTTAATAACAAGATATTACAGACGGATGTAAAAATGCCCGGATTGCAAGACGAATTGATCATATGTGATCATCCTTATATGCATTGAAATTTTTCTCTATAGTTTCCCGATCCTGACATATACTCTATCTAAACAAACTGCCGGAAACTTTTTATTTTAATAATGCCATCTGACAAAAGCTTCCATGGCCGCATAATGAGTTAAGCCTAAGTCTGCATATAGATTTGCTGTGGCTGAATTTCGTTCTTCTGCCCTTTGCCAAAATTCCCGGGCATCGCTTCCCTGGAAGGGAACGGAATCCTTTTGAGATTGATGTATAAAAATTCCAAAACGTTTTTTCATTACCTGGTCAGGACTCATGGGGATAGCCATTTCGATTTCTTCTATATTCCACTCTTGCCAGGCACCCTTGTATAGCCACAACCAGCAGTCGTTGATCCATTCATCGCCGGCGGCTTTAATACGCTTTAATGATTCAAGTACGATATTAAAACATACGAGATGGGTACCATGGGGATCTGCAAAATCACCTGCACAATATATTTGTTCAGGTTTTATTTGCCTTAGCAGTTCCATGGTGATCTTAATATCCTTTTCGCCCATGGGTTTTTTTTCTATGGTGCCCGTTTCATAAAACGGAAGATTCATGAAATGTATATTTTCATCAGGAATGCCCACATACCGGCAAGTGGCCCTTGCTTCACATCTGCGTATAAGACCTTTTATGGAACGAATAGCAGGAGTGTCAACCTGGTTTGATTTTTTGTTGGCAATAAATTTACTGGCGGCTTTCAATATTTTCCCTGACTTTTCCGTATCAATTCCGGCTATTTCTTCAAATCCTACAGCAAAGTCGAGAAAGCGGGTAACAAATTCATCCGTTACAGCAATATTTCCGGAGGCTTGGTATCCTACATGAACATCATGTCCCTGGTCATGTAATCTCAGGAACGTGCCACCCATGCTTATGATATCATCATCCGGATGGGGAGAAAAGATGATTACCTTTTTTGGATAAGGAACAGATCTTTCAGGATGTTTGGGTATTACTGCATCCGGTTTACCCCCCGGCCATCCGGTAATCGTATCCCTCAACATATAATAAACCTCCAGGTTTATTTCATATGCGTCTCCCTTTTCAACAAGGAGATCACTCAGGCCATACTCATTATAATCACTGTTGGTAAGGCTGAGGATGGGTTTTTTTAACCTCAATGCCATATTTACAACAGCCTTCTTTACCATCTTTGGACCCCATTCGCAATCCCCGGTTAGCCAAGGAGATTTTTTCCTTGTAAGCTCAGCGGCTGCCGTTTCATCCATTACAAAGGTTACATCATCATGATTTTGTAAAAGAGAGGCAGGTACCTGTTCCGTTACTTCTTCTTCAACAGCATTCTTAATGACAGGAGCCTTCCCGGGTCCCCAAGCCATAAGAATGATCTTTTTAGATTTAAGGATGGTACTTATTCCCATTGTGATGGCAAGCCTGGGTACCTGGGAAATATTAGCAAACTCATATGCATTTGCAATTCGTGTGCTATTGTCAAGTGTTATGATCCTTGTTCGGGAATAAATTCCTGAGCCAGGTTCGTTAAAACCGATATGGCCATTATTTCCAATACCTAAAATCTGGAGATCAATGCCGCCGGCTTCCTCAATCATTTTCTCATATTGGCTGCAATGTGATTTAATATCCTCCTTTGTTATTTCTCCGTTGGGAATATGAATATTCTGTGGCTTAATATCAACATGATCGAACAGGTTAATCCGCATAAAGCGGTTATAGCTTTGCAGGGCATAGTTATCTATAGGATAATACTCATCTAAATTGAAGGTTACTACATTTTTAAAACTTAGTTTTTCTTCCTTATGCAGCCTGACCAATTCTGCATACAAGGTTTTGGGAGTAGATCCGGTTGCCAGACCTAATACGCAGGGTAGTTTTTTACTTTGTTTATCACGGATAAGGCTGGCAATTTCCCTTGCCACGGCCTGCGAACCACTTTTGATATCCGGGTATATTTTAACGGGGATCTTTTCAAAGCTATCAGTCAGATCAATGGGAGATATTTTTTTTGCCATAACGGGTTGGTTTCGGTTTTTTCAGAATGCCGAAGATATTAAAAGGATAGTAGCAGGGAGGCTATTTCCTGCATTTTATTTGCGGAATCGTTTGTGCATGAGGTCGCAAGATGAAAAACGAGCCTGAATTTTTTGGAAGTTAATGTTTATAATAAATTCCGGATGTTATATATTTAGGGAATAAGTTTTCCATATCAAACCGTTTATGACAGATAATAAACAGATCATAGAAAAATTTTATACAGCATTTCAACATCTGGATTTTAAAGCCATGCAGGAATGCTATAGTGATGATATTATTTTCAGCGATCCTGTTTTTCTGGTGTTAAAAGGGGAGGAGGTGGGGGCTATGTGGGAAATGCTTTGCCGGAATGCCAGAAATTTTTCACTTGGTTATTCTGATATTGAGCTAATCGATGACGAATACGCCACCTGCAGCTGGACAGCAACATATATTTTTTCCAAAACAGGTAGGAAAGTAGTTAACAATATAAAAGCCTTTATGCGGTTAAGGGACGGAAAGATCATTGAACATAGCGATGGCTTCAGGTTAAGCTCCTGGGCAGCCCAGGCGTTTGGATGGAAAGGAGCTTTGTTTGGCTGGACAGGATTTATGAAAAGAGGAATACAAAAAAATGCACGAAAAAATCTTGCTTACTTTATCCAGAGTAAAAATGCAAGTCAAAATTAAATTTCTTCACATGTACCCGATCATTCAAGAATCTACATCCAATTTTCTGATAATAAAACTCGGATAAACACTAAACTTTCAGCTAAAAATCCCTTGTTTTTCCACATCAACAATTTCTGATTTTAGCAGCTTCAAAAATAGCCTTACCTTTACCTGACCTCTGGGTTTTATCTTCAATTTACTCTCTGTTTTTCGAAGTATCCGTTGGTCATATAGGCGGGCTGAGTTTTCAAATATTTTTGTAGAACTGGTATTGACGTAGAACAACTGTTTGATCAAAGATCTATTGTCTGATCCTTATTCTTGGTACTTAAAAACTGACCAATTATGGCAAAGTATATTTTTGTAACCGGCGGTGTTTCCTCTTCGTTAGGAAAAGGTATTATAGCTGCATCTCTTGCCAAGCTTTTGCAGGCAAGGGGATTAAAGGTTACTATTCAAAAATTGGATCCTTATATCAACGTTGATCCGGGTACGCTTAATCCATATGAGCACGGGGAATGTTTTGTAACTGAGGATGGAGCTGAAACTGATCTTGACCTGGGACATTATGAAAGGTTCCTGAACATATATACTTCGCAAGCAAATAATGTAACTACCGGCCGTATTTATCAAACCGTTATTAATAAAGAAAGGGAAGGAGCTTACCTGGGAAAAACAGTGCAGGTGGTACCACATATTACAGACGAAATAAAGCGTAGAATGATGGTTTTGGGGCAGGGAGACAAGTATGATATTGTGATAACAGAGATTGGTGGAACAGTGGGAGATATTGAAAGTCTGCCATTTATTGAAGCTGTTCGACAGCTGCAATGGGAATTGCCTGAGGAAGATACTGTCGTTATTCATCTTACCCTTATTCCTTATTTAAAGGCAGCTAAAGAGCTGAAAACAAAACCAACCCAGCACAGTGTAAAAATGCTGAGCCAGGAAGGTGTACATCCTGATATTATCGTATGCCGGATGGAAAGATCTTTGTCGGTTGATCTGCGCCGTAAAATCGCCTTGTTTTGTAATGTAAAACCTGAGGCTGTTATTGAAGCAGTGGATGCTTCCACTATTTATGAAGTTCCACTAACAATGATGCGGGAGAAACTTGATCTGATTTGCCTGAAAAAACTAAATATATCCAACTATCATGAACCGGTACTTACAAAATGGAAAGAGTTTCTTGATAAACTAAAATATCCAAAAAGTAAAGTAACCATTGGGTTGATCGGGAAATACCTTGAATTGCAGGATGCATATAAATCCATTTTGGAATCATTTGTTCATGCAGGAGCAATGAATGAATGCCAGGTGCAGATTGTGAATGTTCATAGCGAATATATTACGGATCATAATGTAGCTGAGAAGCTGGCTGGCCTTGATGGATTGTTAGTGGCCCCGGGTTTTGGACAAAGAGGGGTTGAAGGTAAGATCACCGCTGTAAAATATGCCAGGGAAAAAGGACTTCCATTTTTTGGAATATGCCTGGGAATGCAGATGGCCGTGATTGAATTTGCAAGAAATGTTTTGGGATTGAATGATGCCAACTCTACCGAAATGGATCCCCAGGGTAAAGACCCAGTAATTGACCTCATGGAAGAACAAAAGGAAATTACCGCGAAAGGAGGTACCATGCGCTTGGGAGCTTATCCGTGCGATCTAAAGGAGAATTCCCTTGCACATACTATATACGGTGTTAATTCTGTCAGCGAAAGGCACCGGCATCGTTGGGAGTTTAATAATAAATACCTTGATCAGTTTGAAAAAGCGGGAATGATTGCCAGCGGAAGAAATCCCGGTACGGGCCTGGTAGAAATTATTGAACTTCCTGACCATCCTTTCTTTATAGGTGTTCAATACCACCCTGAATTAAAAAGCACAGTAGAAAATCCCCAACCAATTTTTGTTCATTTTGTAAAAGCTGCAAAGGATTATGCAGAAAAAGCAATGAATCTAAAAAGCCCCTCATTACAAAAAGAAATGATCTAAAGTATCTGAGAGTTACAGGATAAGCGAAATATCAGCTATTCAATCGCTATATAAGAAGGTGGAGTTCCACTTCTAAACTTTGATTGAGCAAGCTTCTAAGATTCGGTAATTCTGTTCTGCCTATGCTTCTGGTATTACCCTATCTTTGCGCTCTTTAAATTTAAAAAGCTGATGAATTTTGATCGTAATACAGTCATTGGATTTGTGATACTGGCTGCACTTTTTTTTGGATATTTTTTTTATACTAACCAGGAGCAAGCAACCTATAGAAAAGAACAGGCAAGATTAGATTCTATCGCCAATGCGACGAAATCCAGGCCCGATACATTAGCTCAGAAAATAGATTCAGCCCGGGCCGATACAATCAACAGAATCAACAATGCAGGTGATTTCCAAAACGCAGCTATCGGAACTGAGCAATTAACAGAGGTAAATACGGAACTTTTTAAGATTGTTTTTTCCAATAAGGGCGGGCAGCCAAAATGGGTTGAACTTAATAAGTTTAAAAATATGGATAGCGGCCATGTAAAATTGTCCGCTTCTGAATTTGACAGGATAGGTTATACAATAAATACGGGAAGAAATTCAGGGGATAAAAGAATTGCCTTAACAAGCGATTTATTCTTTCAACCGGCCAGTGTTGTTAAAAATTCCAATGGAAGCACCACTGTTTCATTCAAGCTTCAATCATCTGACTCTTCCGGTTCTTCATCAATCGTTCATCAATATGTGGTAAGGCCAACGGATTACATGATCGATTTTGATGTGCAACTCAGCGGAGCAGACAAATTGCTATCTCAGGGAGTGATGAATTTAAACTGGCAATACACCGCCAACCAGCAGGAATCTGACATTGAATTTGAAAAACAAAATACCCAGATTGGTTTTGTGGAGGACGGCGAGTTTGATTATTTTACTATTGGCAACAGGAGCAGTATCAATTTTTCCAAGCCTGTTAAATGGATCGGGGTAAGGCAACGTTTTTTTAATACCGTGTTGGTTGCAAAAAATGACTTTGAATCCGGAAAAATGAATTGGGAAGTGCCCAATTCGGAAAATCATATTATTGCCCAGGCTACTTCTGATATGAGGGTACAGGTTCCCGTAGCATCTTCAGCGGATGTTAAATTCAATATTTATTATGGCCCGGCCGATTATCATTTATTGAAAAATTATGATCTGCAGATGGGTAAATTGATAAATCTCGGCCAGGGTGTTTATTCATTTGTAAGACCATTAAACAAGTATGTAGTCCTTCCGGTTTGGGATTTTATAAAAAGCTTTATTAACAACTTTGGATGGGTAATTGCCTTTCTTACGCTTGTTTTACGTTTAATAATTTCACCCCTTTCATATAAAAGTTATTTGAGCGGTGCTAAAATGAAAGCACTGCGTCCTGAAATTGCAAAATTGAAGGAGAAATTTGGTACTGATCAACAAGCTATCAGTATGGAACAAATGAAACTCTTTAGGGAGGCTGGTGTTAATCCTTTAGGTGGCTGTATTCCTGCTTTATTACAGATACCTATTTTCTTTTCTTTGTATAGTTTTTTTAGTTCAAGTGTAGATTTACGTGGTGCGGATTTTTTGTGGGCAAAAGATCTTTCCGCCTTTGATGACGTAATTAAGTTTGGAGTGAATATTCCCTTGCTGGGAAGTCATTTGAGTTTATTTACAATAACGGCTGTTATAACAAGCTTACTTATTTCCATATATAGCATGAGCATGTCTCCGGATCAAAGTAACCCGGTAATGAAGTATATGCCATACATATTCCCCGTGTTTTTGTTATTCATATTTAATAAATTGCCATCAGCATTAACATGGTATTATACAGTATCCAATATTATTACGTTGATTCTTCAGTTTGTTATTCAAAACTATATTATAGATCACGATAAAATTGTTGTTCAAATAGCTGATAACCGGAAAAAGCCTAAACCGAAGTCAAAATGGGCGGAGCGAATGGAGCAAATGCAGGAACAACAAAAACGAATGAAGGAAATGCAACAAAAAAACAGGAAGTAGTAAGTTTTAGTTAAGTTTATCCTAAGAAGGTAAAAACACAATTGTAATCCTCGGTTTCTTTTTTTTAGTTTATTTAACTCCATTTTTAGGATGATTTTGTTAAAACCATCAATGGCAGGCAAACCTGCAACTTAATATTAGTTGTTTCGTCTTCTTTGGGTATAAACAACATTTAAATGAAAAAATTAATTATAGCAAAAGCTCTATTTTTTTTCCTGATAATTTCTAGTCATGCGTTGTTTGCGCAAAAGAAATTAACGGAAGCTACAATCTCTTACGACATCATCATCAACACTAACAATACAACCCCGCAGGTTGCTGATCTTTTGGACGGGGCCGTCAATATTATATATTTAAAGGGGAATTCAAGCCGGTCAGAAATGATCAGTTCACTAGGAACTCAATCTACTATTGTAGACGGTAAAACCGGAAATGTTACTGTGTTAAAGGATTATGGTGAGCAGAAATACATGATAAAAATGACCCCGGCCGATTGGAAAATTTCCAATAAAAAATATGAGGGAAGTACATTCACCTATGAAAATGAATATAAAACCATTGCCGGCTATAATTCCCAAAAAGCAACTGGAAAATTATTGGATGGTACTACATTCACCGTTTATTTTACAAAAGACCTGGTACCTGTAAATAAAGATTTTCAATATTTAAATAAAGATCTTCCGGGTCTTGCTATGCAGTATGAAGCTGTTTTGGGAAAGCAAAAGGTAACTTACACTGTTTCTAACATTAGTTTTAACTTGGTTCCGGCAGCCAAATTTGATCTGCCCAAATCTGGTTACAGGGTAATGACGTACGCAGAAACACAAGGAGGAACTAATTAATTTCAGCGTGTTGCTGAATTAGGATTGAAGGTAATCTTCCCGTTTAAGGCAACTTTCTTCTTTAAAGGCATTAAATATGTGGTGTGCCCATCTTTATACGATACAACCGTATTAAGATCAATATATTTATTTTCTCGTGTAATTACCTGGTTTCCTCTAAAATTAAATCCAGAACGTAAAGAAAATGAACCGGTAATATTTACGGTTTTATTAGAAAGCAACGAAGTCCCTCTGGATGATTTCTTATTTCTACCGGGTGTTCCCAGAGTTGCGAAAGCTCCGAAAGCGCAAGCACCCAATAATAATAAAATGGCTATTTTCTTAAGTGCGTGGGATGATATGTAAGTATTATTTTTCAATTTCAAACAAAATTAACACATATTATAACATAATGTGAAACCGCTTATCACGAATTTTAATACTTATTTAACGCCCGAGAAGCTAAAATGTTACATTCTACTCAAAAAAAAGTCTCCTTTCTCCACATATGTGGAAAATGAAGGAATTCAGGATCTCAAATATTTTTTATAACTTGTTGATAGCAACGGGTTAACTGCTTATAATTAGTGATTGATAAAGTTTGGTTTATTTACTTTTAATTCAGGAATAGATGAAAGAAAACCCATACCAGGAAGACAAAGAGCATATGAAGGAGTTACTTCTTCAATTTGAAAATCTGAAGCATGGTCGAAAAAATTCTTTTATTGAGGAGGAATCATTTGAGAGGATCATAAATTTTTTTGAAGAAAAAGAAGAATTGTCAAAAGCCATTGAGGCGGCCAACATCGCTATAGAACAGTATCCCTATTCCTCTCTTTTACTCATTCGAAAGGCTGATATTCTACTTGATGTGCGCCAATACAGGGAAGCCCTGGAAATATTGGACCGCGCCACTTTATTGGGGGATAATGATATCAATCTCTATATTTTAAGAACAGATGCCTATATGGCTCTAGATGAGCAGGAAAATGCCGTTGAGATATTAGAAGAAGCCCTTACCAAATTTGATGGAGAAGAAAGGCTTGAATTATTATTTGAATTATCTGATGTTTATGACGATTATGAAGATTTTGAAAAGGTTTTCGACTGTCTCAAAATGATATTGGAGCAGGACCCCAATAATGAAGAGGCTTTATATAAAATTTGTTTCTGGACCGATTTTACCGGGAGAAATGAAGAAAGCATCCGTCTTCACCAGGTAATCATTGATAATTTTCCTTATAATGAATTAGCCTGGTTCAACCTGGCCGCAGCATACCAGGGATTGAAATTATATGAAAAAGCAATTGACGCCTACCAGTATGCTATTGCCATTGAAGAGAAATTTGATTACGCCTACCGGAACATGGGAGATGCCTATATCCGAATAAGGAAATATAAAAAAGCCATTGAAGCCCTGGAAAAGGTGACAGAACTTTCCAAGCCCGAAGTCGTCATTTATGAAGCTATCGGGCATTGCTATGATCGGTTAAAGAATTATGCGCAATCCCGATTTTACTACCGGAAGGCTTCGCACCTGAACCAGGAAGATAGCAAGATTTTTTATAAGATTGCGTGTACTTATTACAACGAGAGTCAATGGGAGAGTTGTATAAAACAACTTGAACATGCCATTAAAATTCACAGGCCACAACCAGAGTATAACCTGTTAATGGGAGAATGTAAGATGGAACTGGGTCTATATAAGGAGGCGGTAAAATATTTTTCTGATGCAGTTCGAATTCGCCCAAGGAATATTTCAGGATGGGAAGCATTGATCAGGTGCCTGTATAAAGCACAATTTATGGATGAGGCTTTAGAGCAGGTGGAAGCCGCAATTCAGATTACCAACTCAAAACCCATCTTTCTTTTTTACAAGGCTTCAATATTACTGGCTATGGGCAAAAGTAAAGAGGCTGTTTTACAACTTGAAAAAGCCATGACCCAAGCACCTAAACTTCTCAAGAAATTCATTGACCTTCATCCCGCAAGTTTGCAAAATCAACTGATTGTAGATGTTATTGCCAGATTTAAACGAAACAAGGCTATTTAACTTACAATGCTTTCATATACTAAGTATCAGCGATTCTCTTCTTATTCTTTCCTATTTTTGCCCGCCTGAAGAATATAGCGAGCCTTAAGGGAATTATATTATATTTTATAGGGACGGGATTTTAAAAAGGTACATGAGAGAAAACCCGAAAAATTTATTACCTGAAGAACGTATAAAAAGAATTGAAATAAAATTTCAAAAACATGAATTTTCATCTTTCTCAAATGCCCGATCGTAACAGCAGGCCCAGGATTTCAGGCATCACTATGATTATGGATAAAGGCCTTAGTTTGAATGAAGCACAAAATTTTCTAAGCGTTTCTTATCCCCATATAGATATTATAAAATTGGGATTTGGCACATCTTACGTTACTCCCAATTTGCGGGAGAAGCTTGAGTTATACAGATCCTATGAACTCCCGATATATTTTGGGGGCACTTTGTTTGAAGCATTCCTGATCCGAAATCAATTTGATGAATATATATCGGTTTGCAAAGATTTTGGGATCAATTATATGGAAGTAAGTGATGGATCCATTACAATTCCGCATGCTGAAAAGTGCGGTTATATAGAAAAACTAACTAAGCATGGCATAGTCCTTAGTGAAGTAGGCAGCAAAGATGCAGCCCATATTATTCCCCCATATAAGTGGATAGAATTAATGAAGGCTGAATTAAATGCCGGATCTACTTATGTAATTGCGGAAGCCAGAGAAGCAGGCAATGTGGGCATTTATCGCGGCTCGGGAGAAGTAAGGGAAGGACTGGTACAGGAAATTTTGACCCAAATTCCAGGAGAGAAAATTATTTGGGAAGCTCCTCAAAAAGCACAACAGTTATATTTTATTGAATTATTGGGTTGCAACGTAAACCTGGGCAATATAGCTCCAACAGAGGTAATTCCTCTTGAGGCTATGCGTATCGGTCTTCGGGGTGATACCTTTGATCTTTTTTTGGACAAAAAAGAAGCCTGATGAAACAATATGGATTAATTGGATATCCTTTGACACATTCTTTTTCAAAGAATTATTTTACTCAAAAATTTGAGAAAGAAAACCTAGCGGAATGCAGGTATGATTCGTTTTCAATTCCAACGGTTGATGAACTGGGTAATATTATTAAAGGCAATCCTGAACTAAGGGGATTAAATGTGACTATTCCCTATAAAGAATTAGTCATTACTTTTCTGGATGAAAAGACTGAATTGGTAAAAAAAATTAAAGCGTGTAATTGTATAAGTATAAAGAACGGAAAACTCATTGGGTATAATACCGACGCACCTGCTTTTGAATTTTCTTTGAAAGAAAAGTTGCAATCTCATCATAAAAAGGCATTGATATTGGGTACTGGGGGAGCAGCTAAGGCTGTAGAGTATTCATTAAGGCATTTGGGTATTTTATATAAATATGTATCCCGTAAACCCTCAGCAAAAAGTTATTCTTATGAGCAACTAACGGAAGAAGTAATGAAGGAATATCTCCTGATTATTAATACATCGCCACTGGGGATGCATCCTAATATTATTGAGGCACCGCAAATTCCTTATCAGGCATTGACCCCCAGGCATTATCTGTTTGATTTGATATATAATCCCGCCAAGACCTTATTTCTGCAGAAAGGGGAGGAGCAAGGTGCTGCTATCAAAAATGGTTACGAGATGCTTGTTTTGCAGGCCGAAGAGAGCTGGAAAATCTGGAATGAGTAGTTTAGGAGGGTGTTAAGATTTGTATGCAAAATCTAATCACCTTAAAATTCCTGTAATATAACAGTTGCTTCATTTGGAATGGGGACAATTTTTTTTCTTTTATAGTCATAGCATACCATTCCGGTTTTTGCCGCAGCTACCAATATTTTTTTTTCATTCATTTGTTGCTCAGCCTGCGGGCCGTCACCAAGCGGGATAGTTTTTTCCAGTTTATAATATAAGTCAAAACTTACTTTACTGAAACCTGTGCATGAAACAGAAATGGTTACTGTTTCTCCATAAAACAATTCATTTTTGAATTCTATACCTGCGTCGGCCATAATTAATCCAACACCAGCAAATTCCAACTCTGTAAATCCAAAATGCCTGAGGAATTGCATTCTTGCTTCATGAATAAGCGCTAATATAGCATCGTTACCAACATGGTTACCATAGTTTATGTCAGTAATGCGTATAGGAATATAAATTGAAAAGGAAAAGGAATCAGGCAATTCTATCTTTATCCTGGCCATTGAAAAAGTTTTGCAATAAAATTAAAGAAAGTAGCCTGTTAAAGCTCGTTGTTTTCATTTAAGGAATTAACAAGGCCAAGGATATCCATAAAGTTTCCTGGTGAAGGAGCAAGGGTGGAGGTTGCTATTTTCTCCTGCCATTCTTTTAATTGATTCTTGCAATCGGCATCTTGTTCTATCCCGGAAACACAGCAAAGCAAATCGCTCCATTTTTTTGACATCCTGATAATGTTTCCATCTGGCGTCATAAGCATAACATACCTGTCTGCTATATTGGGAATATGATCTTCATACGCATACAAAGACTGGGAAAAATCATTATCTCCAACAATTTCATTCATATTCGTAACCATTGAGGATTGAATAGCCCGCAAGATTCTTTTCTCAGGACGGGTTATACTGGCATAAACGGGTCTGTTTCTGGAAGCTGTTGAGGAATATTCCTGGCGGGAGTTTACTTCAGGTATTTGTGTCTCTAATGAATTGTCAGTTTTGTTATTTTCCGATACACTGGAATCATTGTTAATATTTGTACTGAATACTGTTGGAGGTCGTTCTTTATCTTCTGTTATTTTAGAAATGCCAAAAGCAACCGCGCCGAGAAAAATGGCTGCTGCGGCATAGCGTAAAAACGGTCTGATCTTCCACCCTGGAGTTTGTGCAAAAACGTTTTTCGAATCTAATAGTGATGCGACCTTTTCCCAAACTGGCTCCGGGGGTACCATTTCCATATTGTGTAGCCGTAATTGATATTCATTTTTAACAGGGCTTTCATCCAGCCTGGTCATAATTTTTTCCCAGGTATGCTCAGGTGGATTGACTTCAATATCATATAGAAGTACCGGAAATTCATTTTGGGATTCAGGATTATCCAGAGCAGCGGCAATATTCTTCCAAGTATTCTCGGGTGGAGTTACTTCCTGGTTATACAATCTATTTTGAAGGCTGTTCATGATCTGTCTTCCATTTCTTTTTCTTCAATAAATTTTTTTACCATTTGTTGTAATATAACCTTGGCCCGGGATAGTTGGGATTTGCTTGTTCCTTCGCTTATCCCCAGCATTTCACCTATTTCCTTGTGAGTGTATCCTTCTACTACATACATGTTAAATACTGTTCTGTAACCGGGCGATAATTGCTGAACCAATTCTAAGATGTCTCTTTCAGCAAGGTCATCCAATACGGAGAGGTAATTCCCTTCAAGTGTATTTTCCTCTTTTTCCGTTACAGGCTGCAGGTATCGTTTTCTCCTGAAGTGCTCTATCGCTGTATTGACAAACACCCTCCTGATCCAACCCTCAAACGACCCTTCTTTCCGAAAACTGCTTAGTTTATTAAATATTTTAATAAAACCGTCCTGTAAAATATCTTCTGCTTCTTCGGCATTTCCTGCATAGCGGAGACAAACTGCATACATACGGGGGGAAAATCGGCGATATAATTCCTCCTGCATACGCCGGTCGTTTTCTATGCACCCTTTGATTAAGTCGCTTTCAGAAATGTTTAGGTTGCTTTGCTGGTTCAATTTTAATATTTTGATTCTGGGGTATGTTTAATATGCTAATTATTCGTCAAAAATGCTACCAGTTTCATTGTCGCCTTTGTCCGATGACTAAATTCTCCTTTTTCTTTAAGCGTCATCTCCCCGAAAGTTTTTTCGCTTCCATCAGGAACAAAGATTGGGTCGTATCCAAAACCATTAGGTCCTTTTTTTTCCCGGGTTATCTTTCCTTTGCATATTCCGGTAAACAGGAATTCTTTTCCTTCAAGAATTAATGATATCACAGTTTTAAATTGTGCTGTTCTGTCTGATGTATTTTTTAACTGGTCTAATAATTTGTCCATATTCTTCTCAAAAGACCTTTCGTCCCCGGCATATCTTGCACTTTTTGCTCCTGGCTCGCCGTTCAGTGTTGTTACTTCAAGACCAGTGTCTTCACCAAAACAACTGGTATTTGTCATTCTGTATATAGCAGAAGATTTTTCAGAAGCATTTTTCTCTAAGGAATTATGTGGCTCAGGTATATCCGTAAATATTCCGGCTTCCCTTAATGTAATCAATTGAAATGAGTCACCAATAAATTGTTTTATTTCTTCTATCTTATTATGATTATTGGTGGCAAAAATGAGTTTCATCGTGACAAGATAAGGAGACTTTTTAAGGTTTTTGATTGCAGCAGGCTTTACAGGATTTTAGAAGGAGCATTATATTTTAAAAATAGTACGAAGGCTCACCCACAATTTACTTTTTAACAGGCTATCGTTCTGAATTTCTTCAAGTGCAGGTGAATATAAAAAAGTACAACCCGCTACATTCTGAATCTGAAAAAATGGGAAACCCACAGGTAATCCGAATTTAATTGGATCAACGCCAAATAAAAGCACCACCCTGCTATTAAATTGTGCAAGAATGTTTTTATAATTTGTTTCGATGATATTTTCTTTGTTTATAATTGCCACATCTCCAATGCTAAGCCTGCATGCTGAGAGTAAATTGGTTAAAAAATCAAGCTCTTCATCTGGTAAATGAGTAGCAGTATTATGATTTACAATGGCCAGGATGCCTTTTTGATTACTGCCAAGCCATTTCCAATCAGGTTCTTGTTTTAATTCCGGGTCCGTAATTTTTTCGGAACCTGCTTGTTTACCAGGAAATACTTCCGAAGGGTCTTCGATTATCGTTGGATCAATTAAGACATTTGAATAAAGGGAAGCCACCAGTGAAGGGGGTAATTTTATATTATTAAGACACATAAAGAGCTATGTATTACAAATGAGTGTTAGCTTTTTTTCGTTTCTTTGATGGTTCAAAAATAAACTAATATGACAGAGGTCGCCGATATTTCAATTCAAAAATCAGAAAGAAGCAAGTTGCAAGAGGTTAATCTGGAAAATGTACCCTTCGGAAAATTTTTTACCGATCATATGCTGGAAGCGGATTACGAAAAAGGGGAATGGACCCGCATAGAAATAAAGCCATATCAGCCACTTTTATTAGATCCTTCTATGGCAGCTCTCCATTATGGGCAAGCAATTTTTGAGGGAATAAAAGCTTATAAGGATAAAAATGATGAAGCTTATATATTTCGTCCAATGGATAACTTTAAAAGGTTTAACAAGTCTGCCGAACGAATGAACATGCCTGCTATTTCTGAAGAAATATTTTTGGAAGGTATGCGTCAGCTAATCTCTATCGACAAAAATTGGATTCCTGCTAAGGAAGAACATTCCTTATACATTCGGCCTTTTATGTTTTCAACTGATGCTATGCTGGGAGTAAGGCCATCGGAAACTTATAAATTCTTAATTATATTAAGTCCAACAGGCCCTTATTATGCCGCCCCTATGAAAATTTCAGTAGAAGAAAAATATACCCGGGCAGCTCTGGGAGGAGTTGGTTTTTCCAAGAATGCCGGAAATTATGGTGGCAGCATGCTTGCTGCAACATTAGCAAAGAAAAAAGGATTTGATCAGGTATTGTGGACCGATTCCGTTGAGCACAAATGGTTGCAGGAAGTGGGAATGATGAATGTATTTTTTATTATTAGGAATACAGCTATTACTCCTTCACTGGAGGAAGGAACTATACTTGAAGGCGTAACCAGGAATAGTGTCATCCAGGTTTTAAATGATTTGGGAGTAAAGGTTGAAGAGAGAAAAATAAGTATTGATGAAATTCTTGAATCATATAAAGATGGAGCCATTACAGAAGTATTTGGAACAGGCACGGCGGCCGTGATCGCACCAATAAAGGAATTAAATTATAAAGGTTTTGCTATGAATTTCGATGTTGGTAATTATAATGTATCCGGGGCAGTAAAAAAATGGTTGTCTGATATAAGGGAAGGTAGAACTAAGGATAAATATGGTTGGATGTGGAAAGTATAAGGTATTAACATGTAAGGTATTAGTTGAGATATGAGGTTTAACAACTAATTCATTAATTCGCTTTATAAATAAAACAATGATTTTTTGGTATTTAATCTTCATGCCTTTACCTTTGCCCTCCCAAAAATAAAGGTTCATAATGCCTACTATTCAACAATTAGTAAGAAAAGGAAGAGAAATCATCAGGGCCAAAAGTAAATCAAGAGCCCTTGACCAGTGTCCGCAGCGTCGTGGCGTATGTACCCGTGTGTATACTACCACCCCGAAAAAGCCGAATTCAGCACTTCGGAAAGTTGCCAAGGTTCGCTTAACGAATAAAATTGAGGTTATTGCTTATATACCCGGTGAAGGGCATAACCTGCAGGAGCACTCAATTGTTTTGATCCGCGGTGGTCGTGTTAAGGATTTGCCGGGTGTTCGTTACCACATCGTTCGGGGATCCCTGGATACAGCGGGAGTAAAAGACCGGAAGCAAAGCCGTTCTAAATATGGAACCAAGAAGGAGAAAGCTAAAAAATAAACTGGTTCTAAATTTTTAAGATAAAAGGAATTACAATTTTCAGATATGCGCAAAGCACAAGCAAAAAAACTCCCATTAGCACCAGATCCCAAGTTTAACGACAAACTCGTGACCCGATTTGTAAACAACCTGATGTGGGAAGGAAAAAAAAGTGGAGCTTATAGTATTTTCTATGATGCATTAGATAAGGTGGCTAAACAAACCAATGATGACGGTTACGAGGTTTGGAAAAAAGCTCTGGCTAATGTTACTCCAGGGGTTGAAGTTCGAAGCCGCCGTATAGGAGGAGCTACCTTCCAGATACCATCCGAGGTTCGCCAGGACAGGAAAGTTTCTTTAAGCATTAAGTGGCTTATTCGTTATAGTCGTGAGAGAAATGGCCGTAGTATGGCTGACAAATTAGCTGGAGAAATAGTGGCTGCAAGTAAAGGGGAAGGCGCTGCATTTAAGAAAAAAGAAGATACACACCGGATGGCTGAAGCAAATAAAGCTTTTGCTCACTTCAGGGTGTAAAAGATACAAGCACATTTATCTTTAAGGCCATCTCATATTAATGGGATGGCTTTTTGATTTTATTTAATGAATCTTATTAAAAAAAACCGCCCCGGAAATGGGCGGTTCAAATGATATGATGAAATAAGAAAATAATTATTGTTCTGTTCCGTTTCCGTTAGAAGAATTCCCTGACGGCATATCGCTAATTTCAGCTTGCACTGGCTTAGGTTCTTCAATGGGAGTTTGTTTCGGCGCTGGTGAGGTAACAGGCGGTTTTATTGCTCTTGGTCTTGCTCTTTTAGGAGAGGAAGATTTTTTAGCAGCAGATTTTTTGGGTGCTGCCTTTTTTGCGGCGGCCTTTTTAACTGATTTCTTTGGTGCAGCTTTTTTCGCAATTTTTTTAGGGGCGGATCTTCTTAATGACTTTTTTGGTGCAGCCTTTTTAGCCGGTCTCTTTGGTGCAGCCTTCTTCGCAGCTTTCTTTTTTACAACAGATTTTTTTGCTGCTTTCTTAAAAGCAGATTTTTTCTTCGCTGGTGCTTTTTTTGCTGCTTTTTTTCGCGGAGTTGATTTGGCCTTCGCTTTCTTTTTAGAGGGCATACTACAAGATTTTGGAGTTAATGAAAAATTAGAAATTGATTTAAGAGACTTGAAGTTACAATGATTCGCTTTTGAATTTTAAATTAATTAAAATTTTTTTAAACCTTTTCTATTTTTTTTGAACAGGAGGGTGTTCTTCTGGTATTCTACGTTTTTAATTTTTTAATCGCACAGAAAGCATTTCTTATCCGGAAGCTTGTTTAAAAATAACCCCCAGTTAACTATTCAGCGTAGAAATACACAAAGAAAGAAAACCTGGAAAATGAAATTAAGTTGTTTGTAATTTTTATTTCTAAAAAACAAATAGGGATGTATTAAAAGCTGGGAAGATTACCCTTTACATAAGCTCTGCAAATTGACAAATTCCCCCTACCTTTGCGCCCTAAATTTCTGTGAGCTGTGTATTTTCCAGAAGGAAATCAGCAGAAAAGATGCCTGACTTAAAACGAGTTACAAGGTAAAAATCAAAAAGATCCTTGAAGGACATTAAAATATAATACAATCATAAAAATGGCAGACTTAAAATTTCAAAGAAACTTTGGTATCGCAGCGCATATTGATGCCGGAAAAACCACCACCACTGAGCGAATACTTCGCTATACAGGTATGATTCATAGGATAGGGGAAGTGCATGATGGAGCCGCTACCACTGATTGGATGGAACAGGAGAAAGAGAGAGGGATAACAATTACTTCTGCAGCCGTTAGTTGCCATTGGAATTTTCCGACTAACAAGGGTAAGGAGTTTGCTGATACTAAAAAGTATTCTTTTAATATAATCGATACACCTGGCCACGTTGATTTTACCGTTGAGGTAGAAAGATCAATGAGAGTTTTGGATGGATTGATCGCACTTTTTTCAGCAGTGGATGGAGTGGAACCTCAGTCTGAAACTGTTTGGCGCCAGGCCAACCGGTATGGTGTACCGCGTATTGGCTTTGTAAATAAAATGGATCGGGCCGGGGCAGACTTTCTTATGGTTGTAAAGCAAGTAAAAGAAATGCTTGGTTCCAAGGCCGTTCCCCTTCAATTGCCGATTGGGGCGGAAGATGATTTCAAGGGTGTCGTTGACCTTATAAAGATGAAAGGTATCATCTGGCATATGGAAACAGAAGGTATGACCTTTGATGAAATAGAAGTTCCTGCAGATATGCTGGAAGAAGCCAAAGAATGGCGGGCCAGCCTGGTTGAAGCCGTTGCAGAATATGATGATAAGCTGATGGAAAAATTCTTCGATGATCCTAATACAATTACCGAGGAAGAAATGCATGAAGCCATTCGGAAAGCGACCGTGGACCTGAGCATTGTGCCTATGATGTGCGGTTCTTCTTTTAAAAATAAGGGGGTTCAAACCGCACTGGATGCTGTTTGTCGCTACCTTCCGTCGCCGATTGATATACCTGATACGGTAGGTATCAATCCTGATACGGGTGAACAGGAAACACGTAAAGCAGATCCTAAAGCTCCTTTTGCTGCTCTAGCCTTCAAAATTATGACGGATCCTTTCGTGGGTCGCCTTGCATTTTTCCGTTGTTATTCCGGCCACCTGGATGCAGGATCTTATGTATTAAATGTAAGAAGTGGTAAAAAAGAACGGATAAGCCGTATTATGAAAATGTTTGCCAATAAGCAAAACCCAATTGATTTTATTGAGGCTGGGGATATTGGAGCTGCTGTAGGCTTTAAGGAAATAAAAACAGGAGATACATTATGTCACGAAGATTTTCCAATTGCTTTGGAAAACATGTTTATCCCTGAACCTGTTATTGCAATTGCGATAGAGCCCAAAACACAGGTAGACGTTGATAAGATGGGTATGGCAATAGCAAAGCTGGTGGAAGAAGATCCCACACTTAGAGTAAATACTGATGAGGAAACGGGACAGACCATCCTGAGAGGCATGGGCGAACTTCATCTGGAGATCATTATAGACCGCATGCGCCGGGAGTTTAAAGTGGAAGTAAACCAGGGTGCTCCACAGGTTGCCTACAAAGAAGCATTTAATATCACGATTGAACATCGTGAAACTTTAAAAAAGCAAACGGGTGGTCGGGGTAAATTTGCCGATATTCAATTTAGCTTAGGTCCTATAGATGCGGAGTGGAAAGCAGAAAATCCCGATAAGCATTACCAGTTTGTCAATGACCTTTTTGGTGGATCAATTCCCCGTGAATTTGTTCCGGCTATTCAGAAGGGTTTTGAACAATCAATGACTTCAGGAGTATTAGCAAATTACCCTGTCGATAATATGAAGATCCGGGTGTTTGATGGTAGTTTTCACGCCGTTGACTCTGATTCTATGTCTTTTGAACTGTGTGCCAAGCAAGGCTTCCGCGAGGCAGCAAGAAAAGCTAAACCGGTATTGCTTGAGCCTATTATGCGTGTTGAAGTTATAACTCCGGCACAATACATGGGCGACGTTACCGGGGATTTAAATCGTCGTAGGGGTATGTTGGAAGGTATGGATACCCGTGCTGGTGCTGAGGTAATTAAAGCAAAAGTGCCACTTAGCGAAATGTTTGGTTATGTAACTCAACTTCGTTCTTTATCATCAGGTCGTGCATCCTCCACCATGGAGTTCTCACATTATAATCCAGCTCCAAGTAATATTGCTGAGGAAGTGATCGCAAAAGTTAAAGGTAAAGTCAATGCCTGATCATTTTAGTTAAATAGATTAAACACCCTCATTGAAAAATGGGGGTTTTCTTTTTTATAACGTAATACTTAATCTTAATCAAGGGATAATATTAACCGTGGCATTTTCTTTGCTAGCTATCTTCTTGGAATTCACTCCGTTTTAAAATTCTATTATTAAGGCTATCATAGCCATTTTATGAAAAGCAAAATGTAAAAAGGTTAAGGACTCATTTTTGGGTCCTTTATCTTTTATATAATTTGATCATTATTGCTTTTTTTTCACGAGGATTCAAGTTTAGATGGTTTATTGGCAATTTTTTCCAGGCGGCAGAGTAAGATGTCTTATTACTTCTGTAAGCAATATTTCGTAGAAGAGTAGGGGCATAAATATCTAATTAAATGATAGTAAGAATTAACCTGAAAAAATAATCCTCAACTATTTGGCGGATATAGCTCACCCCCCTACCTTTGCACTCCCAAAAGAAAATTTGGGTTTTACACAATGTCTCAGCGAATCAGAATCAAATTACAGTCCTACGATCATAATCTGGTAGATAAATCTGCTGAGAAGATCGTAAAAACAGTTCGCAGCACAGGTGCTGTTGTAACCGGTCCCATTCCTTTGCCTACCCGTACAAAAATCTTTACTGTGTTGCGTTCGCCACACGTAAACAAAAAAAGTCGTGAACAATTCCAGCTGGCCACACACAAGCGTTTACTGGATATTTACACGTCTTCAAGCCGTACGGTTGATGCCCTGAGCAAACTAGATTTGCCAAGCGGTGTGGAAGTAGAAATAAAGGCATAAAAGTCTGGGAGGCTTAGTCTTTTAGACAAGGCGATGAGAAAAAAGTAACAGTTCTTACAAATAGCATAACGTCTACCTCTCAATCAGGCAAATTTTTGTTTGAAAAAAGAGCTCTGGAATAAAATTGGTCTCTTGGTTTTTTGCAACTAGCAAAAAGTTTATGAGGCTTCACATAAAACAAGCCGTTCAGGGTTTGTTTACTGCCGGTACTTCCCCATAAAGGAAAAGGTCGGTGGCAAACGGGGATTGAAACCTCTTTCATTTCTTGAAAGACGTACAAGGTTGTCCCAATAATCCTGCAGGCTACAAACAGTACAAACAATGAAAGGAATTATTGGTAAAAAGATTGGGATGACCAGCATTTTCGATCCTTCAGGCAAACAAACCGCCTGCACAGTTATTGAAGCAGGTCCTTGCGTGGTTACTCAGGTAAAAACTTTGGAATCCGATGGATATAATGCCCTCCAGGTTTCCTTCGGCGATAAAAAAGAAAGCCGGGTAATCAAATCAGAAAAAAATCACTTCGCTAAAGCCAGTACTCCGGCTAAAAGTTTCTCAAAAGAGTTCCGCAATTCTTCCCTCGAAAAAAACATTGGTGACACGATAACAGTTGACATTTTCGCTGAAGGCGATAAAGTGGAAGTAATTGGCACTACAAAAGGGAAAGGATTCCAGGGTGTGGTTAAACGTCATGGTTTCCATGGTGTAGGCCAGCAATCTCACGGTCAGCATGATCGCCAGAGAGCACCGGGTTCTTTGGGTAACTCATCTGATGCCGCGCGGGTTATGAAGGGGATGAAAATGGCAGGCCGTATGGGAAGTGATCGGGTTAAACTGAAAGGTCTTAAAGTGGTAAAAGTATTTGCAGATAAGAACTATATCCTGGTTAGCGGTTCAGTTCCTGGACATAACGGTTCTATAGTTTTGATTCAGAAATAATGCTAAGGACAGGGCTTGCCTTGTCTCTAATAAAATAGAAAGAAATGCAATTAGATGTATTAGATATTAAGGGAAAGAAAACAGGCAGATCAATAGATCTACCTGAAGATATCTTTGGCATTGAGCCTAACAGCCATGTAGTTTACCTTGCAGTAAAACAATACCTGGCAGCTCAGCGGCAAGGTACACATAAGGTGAAAACCCGTGCAGAAGTGCAGGGTGCAAGCCGTAAACTTCACCGTCAAAAAGGAACTGGAGGAAGCCGTAAGGGTAATATTCGTAATCCGTTATATAAAGGCGGTGGTACTATTTTCGGACCTAAACCGCATGGCTACGATATTAAATTGAATCGTAAAGTTAAAGACCTCGCTAAAATTTCTGCGCTGTCAGCCAAAGCGAAAGAAAAAGCGATCGTTGTAATTGAAGATATTTCAATTGATACCCCCAAGACAAAAAATTTTATGGATATTTTGGGTAGTTTGAAGATTGCGGATAAAAAAGCAATGTTTATTACTCCTGAGTATAATGAGAGTCTTCATTTGTCAATCCGTAATGTTCCTTCGGTATTGGGAGTGCTATTGAGCGATATTAATACTTATGATATTATAAACTCTGAAGTATTGGTATTAACGGAAAGTGCGGCGAAGATTTTTTCAGAGGAAGAAGAAAAGGCAGGAGCTTGATTTCGGAGGTACCAGGAATAGTTCTAAAATAAAATTGAAGAAAATTTGATAGTAAGTTTTCAAATTTTCAAATTCACAAATTTTCAAATTATAGAAAGATGAAACTTTCTGAAGTATTATTAAAACCCATTTTGACAGAAAAGGCAAATGCGCAGCAGGAAAAACTGCGTCGTTATGCTTTCAAAGTGGCGAGAAAAGCAAATAAGCTGGAGATCAAAAAAGCGATAGAAAGCTTTTATGGTGTAAGTGTTACTGATGTTAATACATCTGTATCTCCTGGTAAGAATAAAAGCCGGTTCACAAAAGCGGGTGTTTTATCCGGCCGCAAGCCTTCTTACAAAAAAGCTTATGTTACTGTAGGCGAAGGTGAGACGATAGATCTTTATTCTAATATATAAAGACTATTTAAAAATTCACCTCACACAAAATAATAATGGCAATCAACTGCCGAGAAGTGTTGGAAATTTAAAAAGAGAAATTTTAAAAATGGCATTAAGAAAATTTAAACCAGTAACAGCCGGCACAAGATGGAGAATCGGAAATGCTTATGCAGAGGTTACTACTAATGTACCGGAAAAGAGCCTGGTAGAAGCAAAACCAAGAACGGGTGGACGTAACTCCTCCGGACACTTGTCTATGCGCTACCGCGGCGGTGGTCATAAGAAAAAGTATCGTGTTATTGACTTCAAACGTAATAAACAAGGAACGGCAACAGTTGTTTCCATTGAATACGATCCAAACAGGACTGCTTTTATCGCTTTATTAAATTATACTGATAATGAAAAGCGATATATAATAGCTCCCCAGGGATTGCAAGCAGGCGCAACTGTAGAAAGTGGTGACGCAGTAGCTCCGGAGGTTGGTAATGCGTTGCAGATGAAAAATATGCCATTAGGTACCAATGTTCACAATATTGAGATGCAACCGGGTCAGGGTGGTAAATTAGCCCGGAGCGCCGGATCTTCAGCCCAGTTAACCAATAAGGAAGACCGGTATGCGGTATTAAAAATGCCTTCCGGTGAGTTGAGAAAGGTTTTGATAAATTGTTACGCAACGGTTGGTGTTGTCAGCAACAGTGATCATAGCTTACAAAGCATGGGTAAGGCGGGTCGAAACAGATGGAAGGGAATTAAGCCAAGGACACGCGGTGTTGCTATGAACCCTGTAGATCACCCAATGGGTGGTGGCGAAGGAAAAGCTTCTGGTGGTCAGCCTCGTTCAAGGAATGGTCAATATTCCAGAGGTTTGAAAACAAGAACCCGGGGAAAGGGAAGTGATAAGTTGATCATTCAGCGTAAGAACGGAAACAAACTGGCTAAGTAAAAAATAGCAAATACAAATTCCAAAACCTGAATGGGAAAGCAAATTGGAATTTAGAATTTATAACTCTTGGAATTTTAAATACTATGGCACGTTCGATAAAAAAAGGTCCTTATGTGGCAACACATCTTGAAGAAAAGGTGGTAGCAATAAATGAAGGCAAAAACAAGAAGGGTGTTATTAAGACATGGAGCCGCCGGTCCACCATTACACCTGATTTTGTCGGTCACACATTTGCAGTACATAATGGCCACAAATTTATTCCGGTGTATGTTACGGAATTTATGGTGGGTCATAAATTGGGAGAATTTGCACCCACCCGTCAGTTTAAAGGACACTCAAGTAAGAAAGGCGACTAACTTGTTTGAGTTAAAAGAGCAACGAATGAAATGATCTTGCGCTTTAACCTCAAACTTCAAAAGCATTATAATGGAAGCAGTAGCAAAACTTAGAAATTATCCGACATCGCCACGCAAAATGCGTTTATTGGCTGATTTGATTCGCGGTCAAAAAGTGGAAAAAGTATTGGCTGAGTTGGAGCATAACCCCAAGCACCCGGCAGTTCCGCTTCGTAAGTTGGTGTTGAGTGCTATCAACAACTGGAAACAAAAAAATGAAGAGGGTGATGAAAGCCAACTGGTAGTTAAGACAATTTTTGTTGATGGCGCCAGAACTTTAAAGCGTATGCGTCCGGCACCACAGGGTCGTGGTTATCGTGTTCGTAAGCGCAGCAATCACGTTACTGTAATTGTGGATACAAAAGAAAACAAAAACTAAACGAATTAATAAACCAATAATATGGGTCAAAAAGCAAATCCGATTGGTAACAGGTTAGGCATCATCAGGGGATGGGAGTCCAACTGGTACGCTGATAAAAAGAATTATGCTAACAGGTTAATTGAAGATCATAAGATCAGAACCTACCTGAATGCTCGTATCAATAAAGGTGGTATTTCAAAAATTGTAATTGAAAGAACACTTGGGAAATTGATCATTACCATTCATACTTCCAAGCCTGGTATCATCATAGGTAAAGGCGGTGGTGAGGTAGACCGGATAAAAGAAGAATTGAAAAAACTGACCGGAAAGGATGATGTGCAGATAAACATCCTGGAGATACGTCGCCCGGAGTTGGATGCAATGATTGTTGGTGATACTATTGCCCGCCAGATCGAGAATCGTATCAATTTCAAAAGAGCTACCAAGATGGCAATTGCTTCATCCCTGAGAATGGGTGCTGAAGGAATTAAAATCAAATTAAGCGGAAGGCTGAATGGTGCGGAGATTGCCCGTAGTGAAGAGTTCAAGCAGGGCCGGGTTCCATTGCATACGTTCAGGATGGATATTGACTATGCCAATGTTTTTGCGCAAACCGTTTATGGTAAAATAGGTATTAAAGTTTGGATTTGTAAAGGTGAAGTTTTGACTAAAAGAGATTTGAATCCAAATTTCATTGCAGGTGGAAAGAATGATGGTCCTGCAGGTGGTGAAAGAAGAGAAAGGAGAGATGACCGGCATGATCGCCGGGATGACCGCCGCGGTGGCGGAGGTGGAGACAGAAGAGGCGGAGGAAGAAGAAACTAAATTTTTAATTTGAAATTTTGAAAATGAGGCTCCGGTAAACGAGGAATTATTTTTCAATTTCAAATTCACAATGTTCAAATAGTATTGAAATGTTACAACCAAAAAGATCAAAACATAGGAAAATGCAGAAGGGTCGCATGAAAGGCGATTCGAAAAGAGGTACTACTATTTCTTTTGGTTCTTTTGCATTGAAAGCATTGGATAGCCATTGGATCACAGACAGGCAGATTGAAGCAGCCCGCCAGGCTTTAACCCGCCAGATGAAAAGAGAAGGTAATGTGTGGATCCGCATTTTCCCTGATAAACCGATCACAAGAAAACCGGCTGAGGTCAGAATGGGTAAGGGTAAAGGAAACCTGGAATTTTGGGCGGCTGTAGTTCAACCCGGTCGTATCATTTTTGAAGTGGATGGTGTAAGCGAACAAGTTGCCCGCGAATCTCTTGCGCTTGCTGCCGGAAAGCTTCCTATTAAGACAAAGTTTCTTGTAAGGAGAGATTTGGTTACTGCATAATTTGAAAATTAATAAAGATGTCAAAGAAAACAGATTTTGGGAAAAGCATTCATGGTTTAAATGAAAGCGATTTAAAAGCCCGCCTGGAAGAGGAAAAGCTAAGGTTAAAAAAGCTGAAATTTGCTCATGCTATATCTCCGTTAGAAAACCCGATGACAATTCGTGCTGTGCGTAAGGATATAGCCAGGCTACATACAGAATTGAAATCGCAGGAACAAAAGGCATAAAGTAACTGGCTTCTTCCGAAAAGGAATCGGCCGCATTATAAAAAAGAAAGTTTCATTGCTATAGGTCCGGGGTTTTAACCGGAAGCTGATAGTCTAAAGCTTAAAAGATGGAAGAAAGAAATTTAAGGAAAACAAGAACGGGTGTGGTAACCAGCAATAAGATGGAGAAAACCATCACCGTTGCCATTGAAAGAAAAGTCAAGCACCCGATGTATGGTAAGTTTGTGAATAAGACTACCAAATTTCATGCGCATGATGATAAGAATGAATGTAGCATAGGTGATATCGTAAAGATCATGGAAACCCGGCCGCTTAGTAAAACAAAGAGGTGGAGATTGGTGGAAGTGGTGGAGAAGGTGAAATAATCCTTAAGCCAGGAATGAGGTTGGCCCGGGATAAAAGAAAAGAAACAGAATAGTATTAATTGCTAAAAGCTTAAGAAAATGATTCAGCAAGAAAGCCGGTTAAATGTAGCGGATAACAGTGGTGCCAAAGAGGTATTATGTATTCGTGTTTTGGGCAATAGCGGACAACGTTATGCAAGGATCGGTGACAAGATCGTTGTTACTATAAAAGATGCAATACCTGCAGGAGGTATAAAGAAAGGTACGGTTGCAAAAGCTGTCATCGTTCGGACTACCAATAAGCTTCGCCGGAAGGACGGATCTTATATCCGGTTTGACGATAACGCTGTAGTATTATTAAACCAGGCCGACGAGCCAAGGGGCACACGCATTTTCGGACCAGTTGCCCGTGAACTTCGTGACAAGGGTTATATGAAAATTGTATCGCTGGCTCCGGAAGTATTATAATTGATTAAAAGGGTTGATCCCATTAATGATAAAAAGATGAAAACAAGATTCAAACCAAAGTACAACATCAAAAAAGGAGACCTGGTCATTGTTATTTCTGGTGCGTCAAAGACCAAGAAAGATGATAATGGGAAATTGGAATACAAACCTCGTGTTGTAAAAGAAGTATTGATTGATAAGGCAAAAGTTTTAGTGGAAGGCGTGAATATTGTGACAAAGCACAGCAAGCCTTCAGCTCAAAATACAAAGGGTGGCATTGTAAAAATGGAAGCGCCAATACACATCAGTAATGTGATGCTTTGGGATGCGAAAGAAAAAGCTCCATCCAAAGTAAAAAGAGAAAGGGGAGAAGATGGAAAAACAGTTCGTGTATCAAAAAAATCAGGGGAAAAGATTTAATCTGATAACCCAGGTAAAAAACGTTTTATATGACTACAAAAACATATAGCCCCAGGCTGGCTGACAAATACAAGAAGGAAGTGGTTCCTGCATTGGTTAAAAAGTTTAGTTACGATTCAGTAATGCAGGCTCCCAGGCTGGAAAAAATTTGCCTGAACCGTGGAGTTAACGGCGCTGTTACGGATAAAAAATTGGTAGACATTGCTATTGAAGAATTATCTACTATTTCCGGCCAGAAAGCTGTAGCAACAATGTCTAAAAAAGACATTTCGAATTTTAAATTGCGTAAAAATATGCCCATTGGTGCAAGGGTAACTTTGCGTGGTGTAAAGATGTATGAATTCCTGGACAGGTTGATTGCTGTGGCTTTGCCAAGGGTTCGTGACTTTAAAGGAGTAAACGAAAAAGCATTTGATGGCCGTGGTAATTATACAATGGGTGTAACGGAGCAGATCATTTTCCCGGAAGTAGATATAGACAAGGTAAATAAGATCACAGGTCTCGATATCACTTTTGTCACTACAGCTAATACAGATGAAGAAGCTTACGAGTTATTGAAGGAATTGGGAATGCCTTTCAAAAACGCAAAAAAATAATTCAAAAAAAAAGGGAATATAATTATGGCGAAGACATCGATAAAGGCCAGGCAGCGTAAAAGAGAAAAAATGGTAATTAAATTTGCCGCCAAGCGTGAAGAGCTGAAGAAAGCTGGTGATTGGAAAGCATTGGATGAACTTCCTGCCAACTCGTCTAAGGTTCGTTTGAAAAACAGGTGCCAGATTACCGGTCGTCCAAAAGGCTATATTAGATACTTTGGTATCTCCAGAATAGCCTTGCGTGATATGGCTCTGAACGGTAAGATACCTGGGTTGAAAAAAGCAAGTTGGTAAAAAAAATGATCCGCAATGCTGGTTGCCGGAAGTAAGCATCCGGTATCAATTAAATTGTGAACTGATTAATTAAGATAATTATGGTAACAGATCCTATAGCAGATTTCCTGACCAGAATACGTAACGCACAAATGGCTGGTCACCGTGTAGTTGATATACCCGCTTCTAATTTAAAGAAGCGTATGACTGAAATATTGTACAACCAGGGTTATATTCTGAAGTATAAATTTGAAGATGATAGTAAGCAGGGTATTATAAAAATCGCATTGAAATATGATGCGCAAACAAAACAGCCGGCTATTCAAAGCCTTGAAAGGGTAAGCCGTCCGGGATTGCGTCAATATTCAAAGCCTGCTGAAATTCGTCGGGTAAAGAACGGGCTGGGTGTTGCTATCGTCTCTACATCAAAAGGTGTGATGACTGATAAGGAAGCAAAAGTGCAGAATGTAGGCGGTGAGGTTCTTTGTTATATATATTAATAGTAGAAGCAAAGTCTTTCTGATACATTAAGCCGTATCCTATACAGGCTGACCGGTCGGAAAGAAATAAATAATAATCAATAAAGACAAACTAATTAACCATGTCTCGTATAGGTAAACAAATAATAAAAGTACCGGCTGGTGTAACCATTACTGTTGGCAACGACAATGTTGTTACGGTAAAAGGACCAAAAGGGGAATTGAAACAATCCATTGATCGTGATATAAAGGTTGAAGTGAAAGACGGCCAGGCAACGGTAGTTCGTCCCACTGACCAGATACGTCATCGTGCTTTACATGGTTTGTACAGGTCCTTGATCTCTAACCAGGTGAAGGGAGTAACTGATGGGTACACAAGAAAACTGGAATTGATAGGGGTAGGTTTCAAGGCGGCAAGCCAGGGCAATGTTCTTGACCTTGCTTTAGGTTATTCGCACAATATAATATTTGAAGTTCCAAAAGAATTGAAAGTAGGTACAGAGCAGTTGAAAGGTCAGAATCCTATAATTACCCTTGAAGGAATAGATAAACAATTGATCGGCCAGGTGGCTGCTAAATTGCGTAGCCTGCGTAAGCCTGAACCATATAAAGGAAAAGGGGTTCGCTATGTTGGTGAGGTAGTAAGGAAGAAAGCTGGTAAAGCAGCAGGTAAATAATTTTATAAAAGTAATTCCTAAAATTATTACCAGGACCAGGTTAATATTCAAATTCATTCCCTGCTGGCAGGGAAGTAAAATAGAAAGAGATGAACACAAAAGGTAAATCAGGCAGAAGACAAAATATCCGCTATCGCATTCGCAGAAAGATAGGCGAAGGAACAGAGCAAAAACCTCGTTTATCTGTATTCAGAAGTAATACGGAAATTTATGTACAGCTCATAGATGATATTAATGGCCAAACTCTGGCAGCCGTATCATCGAAAGATAAATCCATTGCTGCGCAAAAGACCACAAAAGTAGAAAAGAGTAAGATGGTAGGTGCTGCCATTGCTACTAAGGCTGCGGAGCTGGGAATTAAAACGGTAACCTTTGATCGTGGTGGTTATTTATATCATGGACGTGTTAAATCTGTAGCCGACGGAGCCAGAGAGGGCGGTCTTTTATTTTAATGGCCCGGAGAAATATTTTAAAATTTTCAAATTGAAATAATGTCTAAAATAAATCTAAGCAGAGTTAAAGCCGGAGACCTGGAACTGAAGGATAAGGTGGTTTCAATAAACCGTGTTGTTAAAACAACTAAGGGTGGCCGAGCATTCAGTTTCTCGGCATTGGTAGTTGTGGGCAACGGCAATGGTGTTGTAGGTCATGGATTGGGAAAAGCCAAGGAAGTGCAGGAAGCTATTACCAAAGGAATAGAAGATGCCAAGAAAAACCTGATCAAGGTGCCGGTAATGCATGGTACCAGTCCCCACGACCAATGGGCTAAGGAAGGTGCAGCCAAAGTATTGATTAAACCTGCCGCACATGGTACGGGTGTTATTGCCGGGGGTTCTATGCGTGCCGTTTTAGAAAGTGCCGGAGTAACGGATGTATTAGCTAAATCATTAGGTTCAGCCAACCCTCATAATGTTATTAAAGCAACCTTCAAAGCTTTAGCTTTATTACGTGAACCAATCGCTATTTCCAGAACGAGGTCAATTGGATTGAAGAGAGTTTTTAATGGTTAAAATGAAATTATTAATTCTCCCTTAGTTGATTTTGATGGATGGCTAATGAATAAAAAGATATTAAGTATGAAAAAAATAAAGATAACCCTGGTAAAAAGTCCAATCGACAGGCCTGAAAGGCAAAAGCTGACGCTAAAGGCTTTGGGTTTGAATAAGACTAATTCTTCAAGGGAAGTAGAAGCAACTCCACAGGTTTTGGGTATGGTGCGCAAGGTGGAGCATATGCTGAAAGTAGAAGAAGCATAAGATCGTTAGATCTTTAGAATCAACGTTGAAAATCTACGGGGAATCAGAATATATAACTACCCATTTCCAGATTACATATTAAGCGAGCTCCGTTTCGGTTATTACCGGAAGCTTTCGGGGCGATGAGTAAAAAATAAAAGCAAAATGAAACTACACGAATTAAGACCTGCAAAAGGTTCAACCCACAAAGACAAAAGGATTGGCCGCGGTGATGGTTCCGGACACGGAGGAACATCTACTAAGGGAACAAAAGGTGGCCAGAGCCGGGCGGGCTACAAAAGAAAAATGGGACATGAAGGTGGACAGATGCCTATTCAGCGCCGGATACCCAAGCGTGGATTTAACAATCCTCATCGAGTTGAATACACCGTTCTTAACCTGGGCCAGATAGAGCAACTTTCCGAAAAATACAGCCTGACTGAATTTACTTTAGAAAATCTTTATGTCAACGGTCTTATAAGCCAGAATGATAAAGTGAAGATATTAGGCAATGGAGAATTAAAGAATAAATTCACTTTTAAAGTGAATGCGGTTAGTGAAAAAGCAAAGTCAGCTATAGAAGCAGCCGGTGGTTCTGTTGAAATAGTACCGTAATTTGTTTAAATTGCAAATCGCATGAATATTATGCTGTTCAATTTAATAAATATCACTGACGCAGTATTTTTTGGCTCTTAAATCTTTTTATCTCCCGTGAAGAAATTAATTCAAACACTTAAGAATATCTGGAGCATTGAGGAACTGAGAAGTAAAATACTTTTTACTTTAGTGCTTATTGCCGTATACCGTTTAGGTTCACATATCGTATTGCCAGGTATTGATCCGGTGAAACTCGAGCTCAATTCTGCAGGAGGCAATGGAATCCTTGACCTGATTAATACATTTGCAGGCGGAGCTTTTAACATGGCTTCTATTTTTGCATTAGGTATCATGCCGTATATCTCTGCGTCAATTTTTATGCAGTTGATGACCGTTTTGGTTCCTAAGTTTCAGAAGATGCAAAAGGAAGGCGATAGTGGGCGGAAAAAAATCAACCAGTATACCAGGTATCTCACTGTTGGTGTTACCATTGTACAGGCTTCTGCTTATGTGGGTTATCTTAACCAAACCTCGGCTGCTGCAATCATCCCCGCATTCACTCCCTATTTTGCCATGTCAACTATCATTATACTTACGGCAGGTACGCTGTTTGTAATGTGGATGGGTGAAAAAATTACAGATAAAGGGTTGGGAAATGGTGTTTCGCTGATTATTATGATTGGAATCCTTGCCCGTTTGCCTCAGGCATTCACTCAGGAACTGGTTGCAAAATCTACCCGTACAGGTTCTATCCTGATATTTATAATTGAGATTGCTGTTCTCATTGCCATTATCATGGGATGTATTTTATTGATACAGGGAGTAAGAAAAGTACCAGTTAATTATGCCAAGCAAATTGTGGGGAACAGGCAGTTTGGCGGGGCACGACAATTTTTACCTTTAAAAGTAAACAGTGCGGGTGTAATGCCAATCATTTTTGCACAGGCTATTATGTTTCTGCCTACCCTGTTCACCCTGGGAAGTAAAGGGCCTAATGAGATTTCCAGAATGTTTACTGATCACCAGAATGGCTGGTACATGCTGATCTATTCCATTGTAGTTATCGGATTTACATTTTTGTATACTGCATTAATATTTAACCCAAAACAAATTGCTGATAATCTGAAACAAAATAATGGGTTTATACCTGGAGTAAAGCCAGGACAGCCCACAGCTGATTATATCGGAAGTGTG
>JBGTNK010000259.1:0-2154 GCA_041743125.1 Chitinophagaceae bacterium | reverse complement strand
ATAGGTTTTCCCAAAGTTCTAAATGCCCTGGATTCCATTAACAGTGTATTTAAGAGCAGGGGTATAAAGTTGCCTTTGGAGAATAAAGGAACGGTTAATGAAAATGAGAGATTTGAAAAAGGGAAAGAAAAACAATTCCCGTTATATGGTGATGTTATGAAAAATAATATGAAAGATTTGCCGGGAGAACTGGCAGAGGCCATACCGCGAATGCTAACTGCATCCTGTTTCGGTGATTTTTATACAAGAGGGGGTCTTGATATCAAAACAAGAGAGTTGATGATTTTTTGTGCGTTAGCTACCTTAGGGGGAATGGACGGCCCACTGGCTTCCCACGCCGCAGGTAATATGAAGGTTGGAAACGATCAGGAAACGCTGATATCTGCTATGGTGCAATGTTACCCGTATATCGGTTTTCCACGGCTGGTCATCGCTGTCAATATTATTAAAAAGGCAAAAGTAGAATGAGTGTTTTATCTCTTCTCCATATCAATGAATATATTTTCCTTAAGTTCTCCAGTCCCTGATTGAATGGATAACTCTCCAGTCATTTTATTTTGCCTATAACGTGTATGTATCTTTTGAGAATAGAAAGCAAACTTCCCCAAAATAGTTGTGATCAAACTATCGTATAAAAAATTTAATAAATTTACCGTCAAAAAAAAACTGTAAAGCAATCTTCAACCATTGATAATCATTAAAGCCATGCCTTTTATCAAACCCCGCACAGTAGAGGAATACATAATTGCCGCAGGTCCTGAAGCACAAGAAAAATTAATAGAGATCAGGTCAATTCTAAAGCAAGTTGCTCCAAAAGCAACTGAAGGTTTAAAATGGGGCTCACCCGTTTTTGAGGAAAACAGAATTCTTTTTGCCTATACAGCTTTTAAGTCTCATATGAATTTTATGCCGACACACCGAACGCTGGATCATTTCAAAATGGAATTAAAGGAATTTACTACCGGAAAAGATACTATTCAGTTTCCCTATAACAAGCCCCTGCCTAAATCATTGATCAGGAAAATCGCTTTACATCGTGCCAGGGATGTAAGAGAAAATGATGCAAAATGGATGTAGTGAAATCAAATGTTTTTTTTTGAACTATTAATTTCTGGCACATTTGTCAACATAAATCACCGCTTTATAGCAATGATTCTTATCCAGGTTCTTAACAATATTTACTTTCATTGTAACTTCTTTAGCATTCGGAGTTGAAAGAGCCATGCCATCTTCAGCTTCATATATTTCATAGTCTTCTATAAAATTCAGGTGTTCCGCAAACCCCGCCTCTGTGCCCTGCATAATTTCTTTTATTATTTTTTCCCCTTTTTTGGTTATCCCTGCTGCACTCAGCATATCCTTATACATTTTAGAATAGCCGGGAAAACCTGTTGATTTAATATTAGCCAAGTTCCAGGCAATAATGCCGGTTTCAATCATTCCTTCCAATTCATCGGGATGGGGTGTGCTGCCCAGGTATGGCTATAAAAGTTTCAACAGCATTGCTGAATAAGGGGAACTATCATTTATTTTTACGGATGCGGACTGCGGCAGCAATTTATCAATAGAAAGCTGAACTGCTTTACCTGAATTTTTAAAATCGCCTTTAATTATTTTCATTGCAAAATTATTTTAAACGATAATTTCATAAGGCAGTTGGAAAGGTCAATCCTGTTTTCAAACCGGTATAATGTTCTACATATTTTGGCGCCGTGAAAATCAACCTTTGGTTTCCTTTAAACCTGGCATACCTTTTACACCATTTAATTTAAGAGCACTAGGTTTCAACCATGCTGCATCGGGTTTGTAAAACATATACAGCTCATAGTTTTAGGTTTTTCTCATAAAATTCTTCTTTTCATTCTATCAGATAAACTCAATTCATTTCCTGGCACTAACTGGTGATACTTCACCGCTAAGTGATGGTTTTGTACAAATGTTTTTCCTTCGAATTGAAGTGTTGGCATTAGTTAGAACTCATTTTTAAGTATTGTTTGTACTACCTTTTTTAGGTGCTCCAAATCATTTTCAATTATCTGCCAGACTGCAGGTAGTTTGATATTAAAATATTCGTGAGCTATCATGTTTCTAAAGGATCTTACTTTATACCAGGGGTAATCATACTTTTCCAATTTCTCATTTTCTACATGTATC
>JBGTNK010000258.1:0-7542 GCA_041743125.1 Chitinophagaceae bacterium | reverse complement strand
CGACCGTCAGGCCGACCAGGATTGACCACTAACTCTTTGTGTTATAGCTAACCGCCTCGTGGAGGTTCGATCCCTCCCCCTACAGCTCTCTTTCTCATGTGATTGTTATGCCTGTGAACCTTGGGTTTACAGGTTTTTTTTGCTCTTTTTTGAGCTCATCCAGAGTTTAGACAAGTGGTTCTCAGTATAATCATTTCAATCCATCCTAACTTTTATCATCTTATACAGGAATGCTTAATGAAGGGTATCTGTCACGCATTAACCTTTCCCTGACTTTTTAGACTTCCTGTCTTTATTTATTAGACTGAAAAATTTGGCCATAAACTTTTGATCTGAGCAGAAAAGTCTTCTCCAGTTATTAAAATCGGGATTTTTGTAAATTGAATGTCAGTATGGGTAAGCCCGATGAAATAATTGAACTGGAACTCAATGGAGTGAAGATAATTGCACAACAATTGAACCTGCCCGGATACACAGCATTTCGTGTTTCCTTTGATAGCCCCCGGCCATCAATTGTTGTTGCCAGGGCGAACGATTTTAATGCGGCCAGATTCTGGACCTCTATTCCTGAAGGAAGACAGAAGGAAGCGGAAGGAGTAGGAGCCCTGATTGAAAAATATATTAAGTCAAAGAAATAGTTTACACATGTGTTATTATAATGGAACAAAAGTGGTGCACGAGGAGTATGTCCGGCTTAAACATTTAGAAAAACTGGTGGCCAGCTATGATTTTTTAGCCAAGCCACTTCATATAGGTTTTGAATATGGAACCGCCCCTGTCTTAAAGCCTGTAGAAGGTGCAAATGATTTTGAAATAGTACAAATGGAATGGGGATTTATTCCCTCCTACCTGGCTGACCGGGAAGCTGTTTTACGTTTTCGTACAGGATATAAAAAAGAAAATGGCCAGTGGCAACAACCTCTTATTACACTGAATGCAGTGTCCGAGGAAATCCTGTTACCACGAAAAATATACCGCGACGCTGCTTTGCACCGGAGATGTCTTGTGTTGTCTACAGGTTTCTATGAATGGAGGCATATTTTCCCAATTGGAAAACGTACGGGCAAGGCTTTGAAAACTGCGGTTAAATATCCTTACCGGATTAAAGTGAAAGACAAAGAATATTGGTACCTGGCAGGTATCTGGACTCCATGGACCGACCGGTCAACAGGCGAGTATACCGAAACATTTTCTATCCTTACTACGGCTGCCAATTCATTAATGGAGCAGGTGCATAATAGTAAAAAGAGAATGCCTTGCATCCTTACAGAGGACCTTGCCTGGGAATGGCTTTTTGGGAATATGAGTGAAGAACGGATAGCTGAGGTTGCGGGTTTCCAGTTTCCGGCTGAATTAATGGAAGCATACCCTATTGCAAAAGACTTTAGGGAAGCTTTGGATCCCATGGCAGCATGTGAATATGAAGAGCTCCCTGTTTTGGAAATTAACTGATCCCAATTGCCCGTACCAGCAACTTTTCTCCAAATCGTTTTTTTACACTATCAATAGCCTGGTAAAGTTTAATTGTTTCCTGGGTATCCTCAAAAAGGTTGATCTGGTAAGTTCCTGCAATGAGGTTGGTAAACCGGATGCCCACCAGTCGCACCAGCACCCTGCGCTCATACAGGCGGATAAAAAGCTCCTTCACCGTTTTAAGCAATAGATGATCGGCATTAGTATATGGAACCGAACGCTGTATATCGTGGGTTTCATAATCCGAGTAACGGATTTTTAAAGTTACACATCCGGTAAGCCTGTTTTGTTTACGTAACTCATAGGCTAATTTTTCTGTCATCCTTACCAGTTCACTTTGAAGAAAGTTGACATCAATGGTATCTTGCTGGAAAGTTTTTTCAGTTGAAATAGATTTTTGCTCCCGAAAAGGGATGACAGGTGATTCATCAATCCCGTTGGCCCTTCGCCAAAGTTCACTGCCATTTTTTCCCATCAGGTTTTGCATCATTTCTACGGGTATCTCACTTAAGGTCTTAACGGTCTCCACACCCATTTTTAATAACTTATATCCTGTTTCCCTACCTATGCCGGGTATTTTCATTATACTTAAAGGAGCCAGGAAAATTTTTTCATCTCCAAAAGGGATTTCCAGTTGCCCGTTGGGTTTGGCTTCGTTTGTTGCCACTTTACTGATAAGCTTATTTGATGCCAGGCCATAGGAAGAAGGCAACCCACTCTCCTTTAAAACTTTCTTTTTTAATTCAATGGTGAATTGACTGCATCCAAAGAATTTATCCATGCCGGTAAGGTCAATATAAAATTCATCAATGGATGATTTCTCAAACAGGGGTACTGAATCTTTTATCACCTCAGTAACCAATCTTGAGTATTTACTATACGCTTCAAAATCGCTTTTTACCACAATAGCATCAGCGCAAAGCCGCAAGGCCGCTCTCATAGGCATTGCACTATGTATCCCAAACTTTCTTGCTTCATAGCTGCAGGCGGCTACTACACTCCGGTCGCTGTTACCTCCTATGAGTAGCGGCTTTCCCTGCAATTTTGGATTACGCAGCTTTTCTACTGATACAAAAAAAGCATCCAGATCCAAATGGGCAATATGTCTTTCCTTTGATAATAGCATTACACAAGATTTGCATAGCTACGCTGCTTATATCCCACCCGCATCATTTTATGCACTTCAAGGCTATAAACTCCAAAATCCTCTACCACTTTACCCGTCATCCGGTAAAAGCCGCCTGTATGTAACGGGTAGTTCCGGGCAGTATCCGGAAAATGAACCGTGTCGATCCAGTTCAATTCCGAATCGACAAAAGTGCCAAAAAACATTTCATCATTATGTTTGGTCACTACATGTTTCCGGGCAATAAAGTAGGCAAGCACCGTAATCTCTTTATCCCGGTGTTTATAAAGATCGCGGGCCATGATATACTGTGAGGGATCATCATCAACCAGGGCAAAAGGATTGGACAGAGTGAATCCGAGGATATCTATTTCATCATAAAGATCATCGAGCCGATGGTCAACAAGTTCAGGCAACGTAAAGGACAGAGGAGACTCTTCAAAAAGTGCCGGGGAAGCGTGTAATTCCGGCTGATTCTTTTTTTGAAGAAAATTCGCTTCCCATAACAATTGCTTTTTTGATTTATCCGTAAATCGAAAAGCTCCAATGCTGATGAGAGTGTTCAGTTGTTCAAGACCTGCATTGGTTCTTTCAATAAAATCCTGCAAGTGCCGGTATAACCCGTTAAGTTTTCTTTCCGTTATTATAGTTTCAATGAGCTTATTTTGCAACCCTTTGATATGTATGAATCCCGTATAGACCTCGCTACCGTGGATGTTTGTGTATTCATCGCTTTTATTCACACAGGGGGGCTGAATGTTTCCTCCTGTTTTTAGTAATTCAAGAAAATATAATTCGCGGGAATAAAAGCCTCCAAAATTATTAATGACCGCCACCATGAATTCTTTCGGATAATAGGTTTTCAGGTAAAGACTCATATAGCTCTCAACGGCGAATGAAGCGGAATGGGCTTTATTAAAACTGTAACCGGCAAAACTTTCCATCTGCCGCCATACTTCTGCCGCCAGCGAGTCGGGATGGTTTAACTTTTTACAATTGGCAAAGAACTTTTCCTTTATTAATTGAAACTGATTATTTGACCGATACTTTCCGCTCATAGCCCGCCTTAATATATCGGCCTCACCCAAATCGAGGCCGGCAAAATAATGCGCAATTTTGATCACATCCTCCTGGAAAACCATCACACCAAATGTTTCTCCCAAATGTTCTTCAAACAGGGGATGCAGGTAAACAATCTTATCGCGGTTATGATACCGGTAAATATATTCCCGCATCATACCCGACTGGGCCACCCCGGGGCGAATGATGGAGCTGGCAGCTACCAGGGTGATATAATCATCGCAACAAAGCTTCTTCAGCAGTTGACGCATGGCGGGAGATTCAATATAAAAACACCCGATAGTATTGGCATCCCGGATCTGATTTTTGATAGCCTCGTCATTACGAAATTTTTTAAAAGCATGAATATTGACGTCTATCCCCTGGTTTTCTTTTATGAGTCGCAGACTTTCTTTTATATGGCCCAGTCCGCGTTGACTGAGAATATCGAATTTGTTCAGGCCGATATTTTCAGCTACAAACATGTCTATTTGCGCTGTAGGAAAACCCTTGGGTGGCATAAACAGCGTGGCATACTGTTGTATGGGTTCTTCTGCTATCAGCATACCGCATGGATGAATAGAAAGATTATTGGGAAAATTTTTCATAAGTGATCCATACTGCAGAATCATACGTTGAATTTTATCGGCGGGCTGCATGGTTCGTTGCAGCGTTTTGATCTCTTCAACCGGCAATCCGAATACTTTTCCCAATTGCAGAACAATAGCATCTCGCTGAAAAGTGGAATAGGAACCCAGCAGCGCTACAAAATTTTTTCCATACCGCTTAAAAACATAATCAATCACTTCATCCCGGTCGGTCCACGAAAAATCAATATCAAAATCGGGGGGTGAAGTTCTGTGAGGATTCAGAAAACGTTCAAAAAATAAATTGAGTTCCACAGGATCTACATCCGTGATACGCAGACAATATGCCACTATGGAATTGGCGCCGCTTCCCCTGCCTACATAATAAAAACCCCTGGATTGTGCATAACGGATAATATCCCAATTGATCAGGAAATAAGCATTGAAGCCAAGATCATTAATGATCTTCAACTCCTTTTTTAATCTTGCCTCCGCTACTTTGTTCTTTTTGCTATACCGGGCGGCAAATCCATCGGTGGCCAGCTTTTCCAATAGCACCTGGTCATCTTCCATGGTTGCACTAAACGCCTTTTTATTTTTATCGGTGCGGAAATCGATATTGATATTACAGGCATCTATTAATTTATACGAGTTGGTGATGATGAATGGAAACTGCCGGAATTTTTCAAGCAAATCTGACGGAGACACAAATATTTCATCTTTGGAGGCTTCCGTTTCAACCGGTAGTTTGGATAACAATGTGTTTTTATCAATAGCTCTTAAAAGCCGGTGCAAAGAATGATAGGTTTTATTCTGCACGGTAACCGGATGACGCACTACAAACTTGTCTGCATGAAGTTTTATATCGGTCCCAAATAATTTTGCAAGTTCCCGGGGTAATATGCCTATGCGTTCATTTTGCAATAATTTCTCCGGTGGCTTTGCACCCAATGGAAAAATTACAAAGCCATCCCAGCTATCATCAAAAAAAGATGTATCATCCGTTGATAAGGGAAAGTTCAGTGCTTTCAGCAAATGAAAAGATAAAAATTCATTTATCCATCTGAGGCCTTTTTTGGTAGCTGCAAGCAGTATATAAAGAAGTTCATCGCCATTTCGTACCTCAACCCCGGGAATGGGCTTGATCCCTGCGGCCTGGCAATACTGAACAAAGTCCCATATATCACAGGTAGAATTAATATTGGTAAGCGCCATTGCGCTGATACCTTTATCTGCTGCGTAGTTAACCAGCTGCCGGGTTGAAAATGTTCCGTATCTGAAAGAAAAATAAGTTTTACAATTGAGGTACATAAGAAGTGCAAAATACTAATTAATTTAGCATATACTAACTAATTTAATTAGTTACCGGTTCGGGACGTCTTCCCTACCTTTGCAAGAATTATTTCTACCGGCATAATTTTTATAGAATAAACAATTGAGCCTTGACGAATCCGATAAGCAAGTATTCAGCTTGATTTTATCGTTAAATCTCCCAAATCATTTATTTATGAAAAAAATATTGTTAGCCTGCTTTATATTTTCAGCTATGTTAGCTTTTGCCCAGGATGAGACAGTGAAAGACCTGAAAAAAGCAGCCAACAGATCCATTAAAAAAGATCCCAATGATACTATCCCCAGGGCCTGGAAAAAGGGCGGTTTATATGGTTTAAACATTTCACAGGGATCGTTGAGCAACTGGGCCGCCGGGGGTGAGGATTTTTCATTGTCCATCAATTCTTTATTTAGTCTTTTTGCTTTTTACAAAGATGAAAAGCATAGCTGGGACAATGCATTTGATTTTAATTTGGGCTTTGTAAAAACCACCAGCCTCGGCAACCGGAAAAATGATGACCGCATTGACCTGCTTTCCAAATATGGATACGCCTTAAATTCCAAATTAAATGTAGCCGGCTTATTTAATTTCCGTTCACAGCTGTTCAAAGGATATTCTTATGATGACACGGGTGGAAAAACGCTTTCTTCCGCATTCCTTTCACCAGCTTACATTCTTGTAAGCCCGGGATTGGATTACAAACCCAATGCTGATCTTTCCATTTTTGTATCACCCCTTACCGCCAGGTGGGCTATTGTAAAGGATGATACACTATCTGCAAGGGGACTATATGGTGTTGATCCGGGTAAACATTCCAATGGTGAATTCGGTGCATTTGCCTCTGTCAATTACCAGAAAGAATTTAATAAGAATGTTACTTATAAAACCAGGCTCGACCTTTTTTCAAATTATAAAAGAAACCCGCAAAACGTTGACTTATATTTTACTAATATCCTGAATGTAAAATTGTCAAAAATAATTTCTGTCAGCTGGAGCGTAGATATGATTTATGATGACGACACCAGGCTCTTTGGTAAAACCGGTAAAGGCGCCGCATTACAATTAAAATCGTTGGTAGGAATTGGTATCCTTGCCAAGTTTTAATAGATAATAAAAGAGGATGGTCTGCATATGCAAGCCATCCTCTTTTTTAACACCTCAACTCTACCTCAACCATTCTTAGGGTATTTTCCGTTTTCTAAACGGTAACTGAAAGGGAAGGGTACTCTGTCAATATAAAAAAATTTCTACCGCCTCTTTATCCATTTAAAGCTTTACGGAGCATTCTATTTACTTAACGTGGCTACATTTATCCGGGGTGTAGAATTATTTACCTATTCATTTCCTAAATCTTAAAAAGGTTACTGATTATATCAATTCTCCCCTGATAAAATATATTCCTTTTATATAATATCCAATTAGGATGCCATATTTGTATGAAGCACGGGTGCTGATAAAATCGCTGCTTGTTTCACCATGAATTATCTTTGATTGCTGATGGGACAAAAAAAATTAATCCGCTTTGAAGAAATAAAAACGTTTCCAAATGTATTGCAGTACCCGGCTGGGATGGCTGGCAACTGGAATCAATTTTGGAAAAACAATAATCCGATAATTTTAGAACTTGCCTGCGGGAAGGGAGAATATGCTTTAGGATTAGGAAAATTGTATCCCGAAAAAAATTTTATAGGTATTGATCTGAAAGGCAACCGGATTTGGGTTGGCGCAAAAAAAGCATTGCAAATAAATTTAAAGAATGTAGCTTTTCTCCGCACGCAGATCGATAAGATCAACCAGTACTTTTCTGTTGAAGAGATTGAAGCAATATGGATCACCTTTCCTGATCCTCAGCTGCGGCAGTCAAAAGCAAAAAAACGGTTAACGCATCCAAAGTTTCTAAGACTCTATCAGCAAATTCTTAAACCAGGAGGTTTGATACATTTAAAAACGGATAGTCCACAATT
>JBGTNK010000257.1:0-3988 GCA_041743125.1 Chitinophagaceae bacterium | reverse complement strand
AAACATCAGCAATACGTTTGTTGCCACAATTTTTCCGGCAGGTTTGTGTAAGTCAAAAAATAATTCAACCATAGAGGGAACAAACCAGATAAAAAGGGAAAACAGCAATACGACTATATAATGTATTGGTTTGCCCCGGCTCCATCCTGCGTTTGCAAACCCATCTTTAAAAACAAATCGTCCTGCTATAAATGTTGCCGCAGTTACCATTACCATCGAAAGAGAACTATACAGGTATTTATCAAAAGCCGTTTCAGCTTTGAAGACATACCAAAACTGAAACGGCCATGATAACAGGATTACTATAAAGAGATATTGCCATATAGAAAATGGTTTTTTCATCAGCTGATATATCATTTAGAAGGAATAAGACATACCTATACCGGCAGAAATATAATTCAAATTCACAGGAGTACTTGTTTCATCAATTTTAATATCCCGTGATAAAGAACGATACCGTACTTCAGGAATTAAAAGCCATCTTTTTCCCATAGGGATTTTGAGGCCGCCACCTGCCTGCCAACCCAGGCCATGCCCGGTATCATTGATGATTTTTCCGGCGCTGTTTTCTGTTTCAATGTGGTTGTATGTTCCGCCGCCCCTAATCATATAGCTGATTTTTGAGTTTTCAATGGGATGAATGAATTGCAGGCCAAAGCAATAACCTGTTTCTTCGAAATCCATATTACTGCCTGCAAAAGATTGGCCGGAAGAAAATCTATTCCAACTCCATCCTGCATATGCAGCAAGATGCGGCATAAACTTGTATGCAAATGCCCCTTCAAAACCAAAACCTGTTTTAAGGTTTGCATCGCCAAGTTTTTTAGTTGCAAAGTTTGCGCCTGGTTTTAATTCAAAACTCCACTTGTTTTGTGCATAAGCGCTTTGTGATGATGTGACCAGGATTGCGACAATAATAATTCCCAGTATTTTACTATTCTTTTTCATTTTAGTTAGATTTAAACATGATTTAAAATTAGTTACGGCATAAAGATATTTTGTGATTAAAAACTTTATGATGACTTGAACTATAAATGAAACTGATTTATATCACTACCATATATTATTCTGCTTTATGCATTTTTTGTTTATTCAATTCACCGCCTTTCCCATTCAATTTAAATGGGCAACGAACTTATTTTCGCTTTATGGCCTCTTAATTATATTGAACATTTGCTACATTGTATTCAATACTTTTCAGATAAAATTTACCATATACAAATTCACCTTCAGGATAATGCCAAACCGCTTCGCCGTAATGAGGGGTGTTTTGTTCATTCAACTGCTTGTAGTTTTTCAAGGGTGTTGAAAAACGGTATTGCTTCATATCGCCAATATCATAGCGGTCATCTGAAATAAAATTTACCAATTGCCCTTCTTCATTAAAATAAAGGATGGCAGTAATTTTGATTCCTTTGTTGGTAAAAGTTGCTTTGGCAGATAAACTGTCAATGGGTTCCCATTCAATCCTTTTATCAATCAATGACGCAGGCGCCATCAGGCACATGTCGTTAAAAACGGTAACCGTCTCGGCCCTGTTCATCTCCGCACCTTTTGCTTGCATTACAGTAAATAGGCCAAACAGTTTTACCTGCATTCCCCCTGAACCATTTTGATAACGGTGATAACCCGGCACGGTTATTCCAAACATTTTCGCTTTCATGAAAAACAACCTGGTTGGTTCATCAAAAAAATTATACTGTACAACACTGAATGTAAACCAGTCCTTTGTTTTGTCTCTCATTTCTCCATCCAATGTAATTCTCACATTTTTTACTTTGGGTTTATTTATAACCCCTGCATATCTTAAATATTTTTGAACAGGTTGCGGCAATGATTGAATATCCGTATCCGTCAATAAATCATGTGGAACGGGAACGGTTTGGAGGAGATTTATTTTTACATCCTTTCTGAACTGTGCTTCAAAATTCTGACTGGCCCATGCACTAATTGCCACCAGCATGACAACGATATTGGCAATAGTTCCAAACTTCGCATCTTTCCATGCGGTAATAATGAGTACTTGTGAAAGGATGGCTGCAACAATGGCCATATATGGCCAGCTTTCTTTTTTAAATAAGAATAAACCTGTTGCAACTACAAATAGTATAGCAGCAATAAACCAAAGAAAACCTGCAGGTTTGGAAATGTCTTTAGTTAACTGAGTAATATTGCCATAGCCAAACCCCTTGGCAAACCCCATAAAATGGATGAGACCGTGAATAAGAATGATAAGTGCGAAAATATATTTAAGCATGAATTATAGTTTGTTATTTAAAACAACTTCTTTCAATGGTCTGCGGAATGAATATGGCATTTTATCAGAATAACCGAGGCGTGTCAGTAACAGGGGTTGCTGCTCTTTTGAAAGATTCAGCTTCTTACTTAATTTCTCTCTTACTTCTAATTCTTCGCAGGGCATATTGACGTGTGCATGATTAATATTCAGCGAAGTGGCAGTTAACATAGTTCGTTCAAAACTTCTTCCCAGATTAATTCAGGCCTTTTTGTCGTTTCTTTCTGCAATAAAAATCATCATAGCCGATGAACTTTTGATAAGGCCAACCCATTTATTTGCTTCCTTTCCCGGATTGGCAGACAGCTTCATAAATAATTTACCAAACCATGTGGGTACTGACGGATTGCCGGTAGCTGCTCCATATAAACCATCTCCTGTTTTCATAGCAGTTTTTTTATTAAAGCGAATCCATTTTATCAGCTCAGCAATAAAAGATGGATTGGAAAACTGTAGCCTGTTCCCTTCCTTTACTAAATCTATTACTGGCTTAATATCTTTTTCATCAGTAAGCAGTATTGTTTGAACATCCTCCTGCAAAGAAGCCACTTTTAATTTTTCTAAATCATTATTGGGAATAGGATTGCCATTGTAAGTATTTCTGGTTACCTGTCTCATATCTATAAAATCAAACAACAAACCATCTTCTTTGACAGGTGAAGGAGTTAGCTGCACAACGATACTTTCATTACCTGCTTGTTCAGTATAGCAGGTTATATTGGTTTTGAACGCCGAATGTTGTGCAGCTATTACTAAATTTTCCAAAGCACAACCCAAACTGATAAAAAGAGCATGATTATCAGCATCTACAACTGGCAATATCCTATCATAATCAGGATAAATGGTTATGCTGTTTTTGTCAGTTTTAAATTTCCATGGTTGTGTGTTATGACCAGATGGAGCCTTGATAGCTTTTTGAATCAGTTCATCATATGGGAATTCCATTGTCAAATATTTTCTGTAAAAATATCTGTAGGATTGGTTTGTCTAAATGATGGATGTCACAAGGAGTTGTGAAGTTGGTCACCTTCTTGCTACAAACTAATGTTTGAAGTGAAGATGATAAGAATTCGGCCCGCTGGGTGGTGGGTGGGCTTGGGTGCTGAGTAAAGAATTATTGCTGAAGTGTCGAACAAATGATTATAGATATTCGTCAGCCGGGGTGGGTGGGCTGTGTGTTGGCATTTTTAGCTCTTTGCAAGGTTAGGTTTGTGTCTGGGTTTTGTGTGCCTTGCAATGTGCTAAAAATAGCGTAGGGTCGGGGGGCAAAGTCATGGGTGCTTGTATATGTGTAGGATGCTCAATAGGGTGACACATAACGGGCAGGGCTTTGTGCAGGTGTGGAAATAGCATTCCGTCCGCCCCGAACCGCTGCCTGGCTTTTTGATAAAGTTAAATAGTTAGTACCAAAGCTGGGATTTATTCCTCAAGCCCCGAACAGAAGTACAGAAAAGTTACTGCTGCTGATTGTTATTCCGTCCAGCCCCACTTGCAGCAATACTTTTGTGTGTGTCCAGCGAAGCTGCTTTTGTGATGAGAGTAGGTCTCTCGATGGGAGAAGCAGAGCAACCTTCACCATCCAACCGGTTGTATGCTGCGTTGCTCTAAGGAGCAGGGTGGTGAACGATACAACAGGTGCGTCTGTAAGAGCCGAACGCATAGTGAAGCGGCTGTGAGGTCTCGATAATTGTT
>JBGTNK010000256.1:0-1502 GCA_041743125.1 Chitinophagaceae bacterium | reverse complement strand
CACCCTCAATATTTTTACAGCAGCAAAAGAAAAAAATATTAAGAGAGTGGTTTATGCGGCAAGCTCCTCCACCTATGGCGATCATCCCGGGTTGCCCAAAGTGGAAGAAAAAATCGGCAACCCGCTTTCTCCCTATGCGGTCACCAAATATGTAAACGAGTTGTATGCAAAAGTGTATGCAAGTCTTTACCAGGTGCAATTTGTTGGTTTGCGCTACTTCAATATTTTTGGCCCACGGCAAAATCCGCAGGGACCCTATGCGGCAGTTATCCCTCTTTTTGTAAAAGCAATATTGGAAAACAAGCCACCTGTTATCAATGGGGACGGTAGTCACAGCCGGGATTTTACTTTTGTTCAAAATGCAGTGCAAGCTAATATTGCAGCCTTGTTTACCGAAAATGAAGAAGCCGTGAACCAGGTTTATAATATTGCCTGTGGCGATCAAACTTCATTATTGCAATTATTTGATGCGCTTAAGAAAGAAGCATCCAGTTCTGTTTCTCCCCAACACGGACCTGACCGGGCTGGAGATGTAAAGCATAGCCTGGCTGATGTTTCCAAAGCCAAATCACTTTTAGGGTATGATCCGGCTGTGTCAGTGGATGAAGGTCTCCGAACCACCTTTAAATGGTATAAGGAAAATCCGGATCGCTTATAACTCATTCCTGAAAAATCATGATTGGCTCTTATATCAGGATTCAGGATATATTAAGTTGTTTTTCATTAGGCAGCCATTCGGAGGATTCAACATTCGGGTTTTAAATTTTACAACTTTTCAATCCTTAAACAGTTTTCATGTCCAGGTCAATTTTAATAACGGGAGGTGCCGGATTTATCGGCTCCCATGTTATACGCTTATTTGTAAATAAATACCCGGAATATAAAGTGATCAATCTTGACGCACTGACTTATGCGGGAAATCTGGAAAATCTGCGTGATGTTGAGGATGCTCCCAATTATTTTTTTGAGAAGGCTAATATCCTGGACGCTGCCGGGTTGGAAAGTATTTTCAATAAGTACCAGCCAGACGGAGTTATTCATTTAGCAGCCGAATCTCATGTGGACCGTTCTATCCTCTCACCTTTGGACTTTGTTTATACCAATGTCATCGGTACCGTTAATTTATTGAATGCGGCAAAGAACCTGTGGTCTTCTTCTGGTCGCCCCGGCTCATCACAACCTGCTCCCCGTTTTTATCATGTATCCAGCGATGAAGTGTATGGAGCTTTGGGAAATACCGGCTTTTTTACGGAAGAAACAAAATACGATCCCCATTCTCCCTATAGTGCATCCAAAGCAGCATCTGATCATTTTGTCAGGGCCTATGCGGACACCTATGATTTACCGGTGGTGGTCAGTAATTGTTCCAATAATTATGGCCCCAATCATTTCCCGGAAAAACTGATCCCTTTATTCATTAACAATATCATGACCAAAAAACCTTTGCCTGTGTATGGGGATGGGTTATATACCCGGGATTGGTTATTTGTAAAAGATCATGC
>JBGTNK010000255.1:0-12288 GCA_041743125.1 Chitinophagaceae bacterium | reverse complement strand
ACAAACTTCATCAATTATATGGAACTGGGCCTTCGTGGTATCTGGGGCCTATCGATTTTATTCTATGCAGATCAGTCCGGGCATCCTGTTATCTTTCATTCTTTTGGTATTTTAATATGCATCAGCACCATTATCCTTCTCGTCATTCCACGGAAATGGCATGCCGGGTACGCCGTCTGGTGGGCTGGCAGGATGACAACATGGATGGTCAGGTTGTGCTCGCCTTTCTCTTTTTTGTTCGGATTATTTTTAATCTATGCTGTTGTTTAGGAATGTGCTTGGGTTTATCTGTATAAAGTTAATTTTTTGGGGTCTGGATCATGAGTTTTTTGATCAAAGTGATGCGGAGGTCTTGAAGCAGATTCAATTCATATAAATAAAGGCTGGTATTATCCTTTTCAAAACTCAACCCAACCCATTAATCTTCTTTCGAATACTTTCCCTACACCGCCGTGCCTTTTACTTATGATTATTACTTCACCAGTAACTGAAATGAAGAAGAATCAACAGATAGTTATGACAAGTTGCGTTTTGTCATTAGATTCAATTTCTGAAAACGATCGCCGTATATAATATCAAAGGAGGCGTTGGCAAAACAACCACATCCGTTAACCTGGCTTGTTTCCTGGCAAGCAGTGGTTTGAGTGTTTTACTCTGGGACCTGGATCAACAAGGTGGCAGTAGTTTCTTTTTCAACCGTCAAAATACCAATAACAATACCCACAGTCGCTTATTTGACAGGTATATTACTATCTATGATGTCATTCATTCCACTGAAAGCTACCAGATCGATGTGATCAGTAATGATGCTTATTTCTCCGACCAGTTTATGAACCATGCATCCCGAATGACCTCCGTAAATTTCAGGAATAATGAACTTATAAAAATTACTTTAAAAGAAGTGGAAGATGATTATGATGTTTGTATCATTGACTGCTCTCCCGGACGATTTATTTTACACAATAATATTTTTGAAGCTGCCGATCTGTTGCTGATCCCCAACTTGCCGGCCCCCCTTTCTATTTATTGTAATAATATGCTGATGAATGCTCTGCAGGAAGATATGACCCTGGCAAAAAAAGTGCTTAGTTTTTATAATATGGTGCAGGTGCATAAGATCCTTCATAAACAATACCTCGATAACCGCAGAGACGCTTCCTGGATGATGGATAGTTTTATACCCTTCTACAGTGATATTGAATTGATCACTCTTACCAAGGAGTCACTTTTTCACCAGCAAAAAGAAAACAAGGTAACGGTCAATTACCTCCGCCTGTGGATAGAAATTTGTGAAAGAATGCAATGGAAGCCTTTAAATAATGTCAAAGGTTTATTAGTTGACCTGCCGAAAGATCAAAATAATGCTGACCCGTTAACCTGGACCCCTTCTTATAACATTCCCAAATTAAATACCGGATTATAATAACCCGATTTTAGTTGTTGATTTTTTTGCAGCTGTTAACTTCTTTCTTTTCAACTGTTATTATTATCCCGCAAAAGATAATTGCTGAACCTGAAATAAAAAATTCTCCTGAAATAAAAAAATCTTTTTTTTCTGAACTAGCCGTGTTACTTTCTGCCTTTTAAGATCATAAAATATTCAGAGCTTTGTTGCATTTCTGGAGGAAAAACACGACAAAGAATATGATTATTGTCTGTTTATTGATTAAGAAAGTAAAAAAAATAAGATTGAATTAAAATATAAAAGCTTCTAAATATGAATTAGTCACTAAAAGCCTTCATTATATTTTAAGTGAGAACAGGTGGTTGAAATTAAAGATTTTAATAATTGGTTTTTTCTATTATCTTTATGATAAGGGATAATACTTATTAATTAATTATCCTTTTTAAAATACTAAAGGCTGTTATCATACATCCTGAGTTTTCATATCTTAAATAAGTATTAACCACCAAAACAGGACCGACATTAGATCTGCCCATGTTTTATTTATTTTTAAGAATTCATTATCCCCGAAAGTCCAAATACATACTCCAGGGCTATTAAAAAACCGGTTGATTAATCCCCGTACTCTTTTTTTTGATTTCATTAAGTTCAAGTTTGTTCATCCTGCACTAAATAGTGTAATTGTAATGATCAAACCCAAAATCAGGAATTAGTTTATCTATATAAAAGACACATTCGTTCCATAAAACCATTGTTCCATCTAAACTGCGTCATCATGAGAAAATTTAACTCATCTTATCAGAGATTTGTTTTTGTAACGCTACTTATTTGCCTGCTTATAGCAGGGGAAAGCCAGGCCCAGGCACCCGAAAATCTTAAAATAACAAATTTTGCAATTTGGGGCGGAGGAGCAACAGCCAATCCATATAGTAACACACAGGGAATTTCGCTCGACAATAAGGTGACGATTACCGGAAGTATTGGTAGTAATCACCTGGTTGAAATCAAAGGGAAATCAAATATTTTAAATGGCAGCATTTATAGTGGCAACGGCGTTGTTTTTGGAAATGAAAATACCATCATTGGAAATATTACAGCGAACAGGGCAGGTGCTAATTTTCAAAATCCCGTCATATCAGCAGGAACTAAATTTACCATAACCGGTAATCTTACTGCTAATGGAATGATCGATATAAAATCAGGAACGGTTACCGGCCAGGCGGCCGTGCCTGCTCCCTCGGCAACTAATTACACAGGTCCTGTACCTTCAGGTGGTATCGTTAATACGTTTGTTCTGCCCGTTCTTCCCCTGATGCCCAATAACACACCATTTGACAACCAGGTAGCGGCGGCAAATAATAATATTACCACTACACGAACTATTACACCGGGAGTTTATCGTAAACTGGCATTAACCGGAAAAAGAATATTAACATTAAAAGGACCGGGTTCTTATATTTTTTATGAAGTAAACAACGGTTCCAGTGAAAACGAAATTGTATTTGATTTTAATAATACGCAGACCGGCACTATCAATGTATTCGTTATAAAAGATGCCCGTTGGGGAAATCTGACAGTTAGTACTAAAAACGGCAATTTTCCTTCCCGCATTTATACTGAAGTGCATGGCAATGGTTCCACTTTTGGTGGATTTGCATTTGATCTGAAAGGCTCCAATAACAAAGTGGCCAATAAATATGCATGGCTGGGAAATGTATGGGTTCCCAATGGATCCATATTTGTTGGTAATACAAAAGCTTCAGTTAATACATCGCCTCATATTATCGGTGCTCTATGGAGCGGGAAAAAAGTAACAATTAGCGATGACCTGGTTTTATCCTACCAGGCGCCGGCAGCTGATCCCAGTTATATCGATCCGTATTACCCTCCACCTGCCTCGGGGAAAGTAGACGCCCCTAATAATACTATCGGTTCCGAACTGTTTTCCTTATCGCAGAATCCTTCGCCGATAACTTCAATTACTCAAAATGAGGTCTTTCGGTTTAAGGGTCCCGATACAGTAATGATAGAAGTGATCAGTATATTACCCAACGATAATGATCTAAAAGATGAACTCATGGATTTGGGTATGACAGGCATTATCAATAACGGGCCGCATATATATATAATCACGGGTTATTTTCCTATCAATAATTTATCTCAACTAAACGGGTATCCCGGAATACAATATGTTCGTCCCTTATACCCTCCACTCAATAATGTAGGACAGGTAACTTCGCAGGGTGATATAACTATGCGATCCAACAATGTAAGAGATCGGTTTGGCCTGGATGGGGAGGGTGTTAAAGTTGGAGTGCTTTCAGATAGCTATAATGCACTTGGTGCGGCACAGGCAGATGTGAATGAGGGTGATCTTCCTGGTGTGAATACAGCGGGTTCGGTTAATCCAAATCCGGAACCCGTGCAGATCGTTGCTGATTTAACAGGAGCAGGTCATGATGAAGGAAGAGCTATGCTACAAATAGTTCACGACGTAGCCCCTAAAGCCAAACTGGCTTTTCGAACCGGGTTCTATAGCGCAGGTGATTTTGCCAGGGGAATTGAGGAATTAGCAGCGGCCGCTTTGGCGGGCGGTCCTTGTGACGTGATTGTCGATGACATCACCTACATAACTGAACCTTTCCTGACAGATGGCCGGGTGGCACAGGCAGTAAACCAGGTGGTATCGCAGGGGGTTACTTACTTTTCCTCAGCCGGTAATTTTGGAATGAAATCCACGGATGGAGTGTTTAATGGTGTAACGAACTTATCGCTCATTCCCGCTCCCGGTAAAATTCACCAATTTGGTCCTGCTGCTGCTGATATTTTTCAAACAGTAAATCTCAAACCGGGTTCTTACACCATCGTGTTACAATGGAATGAACAGTTCCATAGCCTGGGTAATTCGGGAGTACAGACTGCAGATTTGGATCTGTACCTGGTAGGTTCCAACGGTTATACTTTATTTGGATTTAACCGCAGCAACCTGTTCGGTGATCCTTTTGAGGTTTGCCCGTTTACGGTTACGGAGGAAACCAATGCCAAACTGATGGTGGTGAATGCCACCGGCACCCAGGGTGTTCGTTTCAAATACATAATTTTCCGCGGTAATGCCACCATCATGGATTACCAATCCGGCGGGTCTACTATTGTAGGTCATCCCAATGCAGCTGGCGCTATAGCTGTTGGCGCTATGCTGTATGCAAATATTCCAACGGTTACCCCGGTATGGCCGGGGGTAGCTTCATTCTCTTCAAGAGGAGGAACACCGACACTGGATGACGGTAATTTTATCACCCGTAATAAGCCAGAGCTTGTAGCTCCAAACGGAGTAAATACTACTGTGAATCTTGGAGGTGCTCCATTCAATGACGGAGATGCTTATCCAAATTTCTTTGGCACTTCCGCTTCGGCACCCCATGCTGCCGCAGTTGCCGGATTACTTATCCAGGGTCAAAAGAAATATAATCTGCAAACGACAGTGTCTCCAACTACAATTCGTAACCAGCTACAAACATCTGCGGGCAAGTTTTCTAACCTGTCCGGCAATCACACATTTGAAGGTGGTTATGGTTACATACAGGCTGATTCGGCTGTAGCGCAGATTGCCAATGCAAGGCCGATCATATCTGAATTGGGAACCGTTGTACCCGGTGCCCAGAATGGTACTGAACCTTTCATTGTAAGGGTAACCGGAAAATACCTGACCAGCAATACGGAGATTTATTTTAACGGGGAACCGGTTGAAACAACCGTATCACCTGATAATACGGAAGCCACTGCAGAAGTGCCGGCTATCCCGAATGGTGAAGATCCCCCGATACAACTATACAATCCTCCCAAGAGCCCGAGTGAATTAGATGGCGGCTTGTCGGAGGCTTTGCATTTCTTTAGTTCCGTAACGAATGTAACCATACGGGCCAACAGTGATAGCCGTAAGTATGGGCAAAATAACCCCGATTTCACAGCGAAAGTCATTGTAAATGGCATTCCAATAGAAGAAACTGAAATTACCCTCGCTGATCTTCAATTGGACGGGGAAAATTTAAGCTTCAGCACCCTGGCAACAGCAACCAGCAGGGCGGGCCTGTATAGCATCCGGCCATTCCGGACAACACCGCTGGATAACGAGGATCCCCTCCTGTCTCAATATAGTTTCACATTTGTATCGGGTACCCTTTCTGTGGGCAAGATGGCCTTGAAAATTACCCCGGAAAATAAGATCGTTAAATATGGTGATGACCTGGGAGAGGTCACCTATTCTTATCAATTTGAGGAATCTATAAACGCAACCCCGGAACTGGAAGCACAGGTTGCCCTATTACACAAAAAGTTTTTAGCAGATAATGCGCTGGTGGTGTTGAACAGGAATAACAGTGAAACAAATGTTTCTGCCCTGGATCTGTATAATATGAGCATGATGGCCAGTTTCCAGGCCGTGAGAAATGCGCAGAAGTTTGTATTGCAAAACGGTCAGTTAGTACCACTGGCTAATACACTGGATATTTCTCAATTAGGTGAACAGCGGTTTATATTAAATGCATCAAGAAATTCATTAGACAATTACAAGCAGTATCCTGACTCCGCAAATATGGAACCCACCATTGGGGAAGGAAGTGCCCGCGGTTTCCTGAATTTAAAATCGCTGGCCAACGGCACAGCAAAAGCAACCTTAAACGGACAATTGCAACCCATGGTGAACGGCCAGTTAATGGCCATGGTCAACGGTCAACTGCAGGCTATTGTCAACGGGCAATTGCAGGCACTTGTAAATGGTGAAGAGGAGTATGTAGATGCAGAGGATATTGTCTTCCGGAATGGGCAGCTGCTTGCCTTGATTGATGGCCAATGGACCAGCATCACCAATGGACAACTGCAAGCCATTGCCAACGGAGAGAATGTTACCATAGAATTATCAGTGACCAACGGACAACTACAAGCTATAGCAAATGGTGAAATAATCATGGAACCCATTGCCAACGGGCAATTACAGGCCATTGTAAATGGCCAGCTACTGGCAATCGCCAATGGACAATTGCAGGCATTGGTGAACGGACAACTAATGCCGATGGTGAACGGGCAATTGGTGGCTATGGCCAACGGTCAGCTGCAACCCATGGTGAATGGGCAATTGCAGGCTATCGTAAATGGCCAGCTGATGGTTGAGATTGATGATACATTGCAGGTGGTAACGGATCTGTCCATTCAGAATGGCCAGTTGCAGGGAATTGCCAACGGACAATTGCAGCCTATTGCCAACGGCCAGTTGCAGGCTATGGTGAACGGCTTGGTGACAGCTATTCCCAATTTTGCTTTAGTCAACGGACAATTACAGGCTATCGTAAACTCTGAAACCTGGGTATATGCCAACGGCCAGTTGCAGGCACTGGTGAATGGGCAATTGCAGCCTATAGCAAATGGTGATGTAGTTGAAGTTGAAAGCGCAAGAAAGCTGGCTAACGGACAGTTGCAGGCTTTGGTCAACGGTGTATACATTCCCATAGCAAATGGTCAATTGCAGGCAATCGCCAACACCGGGCAATATTTGTCAATGGTCAATGGCCAGCTGATGGCGATAGCCAATAATGGTGATCTAAACTTTGTGGTTTTCAGTAACGAACAATTGCAACCTATGGCGAACGGCCAGTTAATGGCCTTGGTCAACGGGCAGTTACAACCTATCGCCAACCAGGAGGATGTGCTTGTCAACGGACAGTTGCAGGCGATGGTCAATGGACAACTACAACCCATAGCCAATGGACAAATTGATGGCGATGACTTTACATTTATGGTTAACCAGGTGACCTGGAATTATACCAATGGCCAGCAACTGCCAATTGTAAACGGGCAGTTGCAACCGATAGCTAATAACTTTGATGTGAGCGGACCAGATAACAATTCCAACACCGTAGTGTTGGTAGATGAAGATGATATCAACCTGCAGGGCGGTGGTATAGGTGGTATGTTTGCCATGAACATGATTACGGGGTTGAATGTAGGAACACAATACCTGGTACCCGGTGCCTTTGTCAATGAGAATTTTGAAGTGACCTATGGATTGGGCGAGGTAACCATATTGCCTTCCTTACTTATAGCGAAAGCGGATAGCGCCACTAAAGTTTATGGAGAAGATAATCCCGACTTCACTATTTCTTATTCAGGATTTGCTTATGATGATAACAGTGGAGATATTACAGAACCTGAAGCGTCAAGTACAGCAGACAATAATAGCGGAGTGGGCCATTACCCAATCATTTTAAGTGAAGGCAGTGCTGCTGATTATACACTCTTATTACAAAATGGCGACCTGGAAATCACGAAAAAAGCACTACTGATTACGGCTGATGATAAGATGAGAGTGCCGGGAGATCCATATCCATCGTTTTCTATTACCTATGATGGGTTAGTTGGAGATGATACGGAAGACTCAATTTGTGTACCATTTGTAATTCCACCATCACCTAAAGTAATTGATCAACTGGAAAGAAGGACGATCTATTCCAATGTATCAATAAACGATGGACCTAATTATATAAATGCCACACCAGGGCAGCAACTTACTCTCACGGGAAGCTGGAACGAATCCTTTATTGACCCAGAAAATGCAGAATGTCCAGGTTGCATCACACAGCTTCGTATTGGCATGGTTAACGAGACTGAAGGAAATGCATTTGCTACTTGTAGTGATGTGAGTGGGTTAGGAAATTACTCAGGAACAATAAGCAATACTTTTAATGCCCCTTCTGCCCCAGGTGTATATTACATCACGCAAATCTCGACCTGGTGGTACACCTGTCCTGCACCTAACTATGGTGATCCACCCCAGATTCCAATTCACAACAATGGTCTGAATGATGCAATAGCTGTTGTAGTAGTCAATATTGCTCCTGAAGGAGGTATTGTTGCGAGTTCGGAAGGAAACGAAGAATCACAGCCAGGCAATTATCCAATTACTCTCGATGGTTGTGTAGGTTATAATCCTAATTACGAAGTCACAATACAGAATGGCACCTTAACTGTATCTGAATATCCATGCACCATCACCGGCCATATCTGGAAGGGTAACGGCAATTTTGATGATGAATTTGATACAGGGAACGGAACACCTAATGGTGGAGTAACAGCGAATGGAGAAGGATTGATAGGCTCTAACAGTTTCTCTTTTGATGGAAGTACTGGTTTTATTTCTACAGGTACTGCAGGATCCGTTTCAGGAACCGGAGATTTTTCTGTAAGTGCATGGGTTCAAACAACGTCAAATAATCCGATGGTGATTATCAATCAAAGAAGCTATGATATAGACGGAGTATTTGGCACCGGTTTTAATGGTGAATATATTTTGAAGATCGGAGGTGCTCATAACGATAGTCTGCCAAATCCTGTTCTTGCTGGTAGAGCATATTTCTTAATCTATGATTTTGATAATAATGCAGACGCAGTTGATTTATTTTCTACTTCAATTGTTAACGATGGCAACTGGCATCATATAAAAGCAGAAAGAATTGGAACCCGTATTAACTTGTATGTAGATGGAAGTCTGGAAGCTACAGCCCTGACAGCCGGAGTCGTAAACCTGAGCGGAGATATTAGCACATATATTGGCGCAGATTTCCGGGATAATGCTTCTTATTTCAATGGCTTGATTGATGAATTAAGAGTTTCCATTTGCACTACTTTGGCAGGCAGACCAGCGAGTAATAGTAAGGCCATAACTATAACCCAACCAAACCTGAAAATAAGTGAAGATAAATTGTATCCCAATCCATCTTCCAACATCGTCAGGCTGCAACTGAAAAATGAATTGAAGTCAGCGAATGATCTGCAGGTATTCGATATGAACGGAAGAATGAGTCCGGTGCACGCAAGAAAATTGGGTGAAGGCATGTATGAACTGGATGTATCAAAGCTTGCAAAAGGAATCTATTTTATAAAAGCAAAAACTAAAGTGGGTATAATGACATACCGCTTTGTAAAAATGTAAACCAGCGGCAGGAAAGTAGGCCAACTACTTTCCTGCTTATTTAGTAAATTCGTATACCAGCTCCTTATTCAAAGTATATTGCTAATGAATCGGAAGAAAACACTTTTATTAACGCTCATCCTGGTATCTGTTATAGCGGTAACAGGCCAAATGAACCTTTCCCGGGATACAGCTTCTGTCAATAAACTCCTGGATGAAAGTAAAAGCCTGGTAGCAACCGACTCCTCAAAAGCGATCAAAATTGCCCTGCGGGCTAAAAAAATGGCAGAGGAAATTAACTACCCTGCCGGTGAAGCATATGCCCTGAAACACATGGGCATGGTTTATTATATCAGGGGAAAATATGTAGAGACCCTGGATTACTGGAGCCAGTCATTACAAGTGTTTGAGGAACTCAAAGATGATGTGGGCATTGCCAATATGCTGAATAATATCGGGGCCATCTATTTTAACCAGGGAGCAGATGTAAAAGGACTTGAATACAGTTTAAAGTCGCTCCAGATTGCTGAGAAAATCGGTGATACATTGCGCATGATTTCTGCCCTGATCAATGTGGGCAGCATTTATCACAATAAAAAAGACCCGGTTGCCCTGGACTATTTTCTGAAAGCATTGCCGCTGGTAGAAAAAAATGGCAATACGGAGGCTTATATCGTGATCACCGGGGATATTGGCGAAATTTATTTCGATAGCTATAATGATGAGAAGGCGCTGGAATATTTTCACAGGGCAATAAAAGCTGCCGGCAATGAATTCTCCGCAGCATTTTCCTACAACGGTATAGGAAAAGTATACCTGAAGGAAGGTAAGTTTTCAGAAGCACTGCAAAGCCATATTACGGCACTGGATATTGCGTCAAAATTTGATGACAACCTGCAAGTGATCCGAAGCCTGAGAGGTATTGCGGATGTAAATGTGAGACAAAACAATATTGATCCTGCCATTAATTACTACAGTAAAGCAAAAATAATTGCGGAAGGTTTAGATGATGTAAAAATAGAATTAAAGGACCTGTACCAGGATATGGCTGAAGCCTATTCAAAAAAGAAAGATTATTCCAGTGCGTTTCTTTACCAGTCCCTTTATTCTGACATAAAGGATACGCTATATAATATCGAAAGCAAAAAGAAACTAAACCAGCTTCAGTTTGATTTTGAATTGGGCAAAAAAGAAGTGGAGATAAATTTGAAAGAGGCCAGGATAGAATCAGAAAGACAAGCCAGGATCGGGGTTACCATTGGGCTGGGTTTACTACTGATCATAGCCTTTATCATCTACCGAAATTATTTGCAAAAATCAAGGATCAACAAAATACTGGATAAACAAAAAGACCAGATCGAGCACTTGTTGCTGAATATACTACCCAAAGAAGTGGCTACTGAATTGCAGGTAAGCGGGAAGTCAAAGCCCCGACATTTTGAAGATGTGTCTATTTTATTTACCGACTTCAAAGGCTTTACAACTATTGCTGATAAATTATCACCCGGGCAACTGGTAGAGGATCTGAATGAATGTTTCGTGGCCTTTGACAGCATCATGGAGAAGTATGGTCTTGAAAAAATAAAAACAATCGGAGACTCCTATATGTGTGCCGGTAATATTCCTTCTCCTGACCCCGACCATATATATAAAATCATAAAGGCCGCTATGGAAATACAATCCTTTATGCAAAAACATAATGAACTTCGGTTTACCAGGGGACTCCAGGCCTGGGAAATCAGGATCGGTTTGCATGTAGGCCCTGTAGTGGCAGGTGTAGTAGGTAAAAAGAAATACGCATACGATATCTGGGGCGGCTCGGTTAATATTGCCAGCCGCATGGAAAGTAACGGCACACCGGGTAAAGTAAATGTTTCCGCATTTATGTATGAGAAAATAAAAGACCGCTTTCAGTGTACCTACAGGGGAAAGATACATGCCAAGAACCTGGGCGACCTGGATATGTATTATGTAGAATACGAAAAAGACGAAGAGGAAGCCATGCCAAAAACAGTGGGTGTTTCCATAAAAGAGCCAACCCTTCAGTAATAAAAACTTCTCCAAAAAAATTCTTTAAAAAAAACCAGGGAAGAAATATTTATTTAATTCTTACCTGGTTTCTCTTTAGTGTATCTAGGGTCTATACATTAAAATCACAACCACCCTTTTTTTTATACATGAACCTGGCTACGGTTATTCTGCTTAGAGTTACTTCACAGATAACTCACCTGGTTTTTATACACCTTTCCCGATCAATTATTGTAACTTCAACCGGATTTAAACCCTCCCCGTTTTCGGGATAGTCATGAGCAAATACCCGGGCTTTTTATTTGCCGTATAGATTGTTGACAAAGTGATCCTCTTGATTAGTTTTAATATTCATCCGGATTTTAATGAAGTAAATGAATTATCGAAAAATACTTTCTTACAGGGCAAAGGCGCTCATATATTTAAAAATTTTTCTTCCACTTATTTGCATACTGGCAAATGATTATCCGGCAGAAGCACAGGACCGCTTCGAACTTTCTTTATTAGCCAGGGCCAGGAGTAAACGAATCCCACAAAAAATATTAAAGATATCCAGGGCTTCATCTAAAATTGAATTAGATGGCATCCTCAATGAAAAAGCATGGGAGGATGCTGAAAAAGCATATGAGTTTCAACAACAATTTCCGAATGATAATATAAAGGCCCAAACAAGAACAGAGGTGATGCTTACTTATGATGCTCATAATATTTATGCTGGCATCATGTGTTACGACGAACTGACCTCTAAAAATTATGTAGTGGAATCGCTGAGAAGAGATTTCTATGATGGCAATAATGACTACCTGATGATGGTCATTGACCCCTTCGATAACTTGACCACTGGTTATGTATTCGCTATCACCCCTTATGGTGTGCAATTAGAAGGACTTTTAGC
>JBGTNK010000254.1:0-13173 GCA_041743125.1 Chitinophagaceae bacterium | reverse complement strand
CGGTAATTGAATGTGGTGCCGGAATTTGCCTTTGGATAAACACCTTGCCCGTAACCAGCCGTCATAGTACCATTCAATCCGAACCGCTGATCCTTTTTCAACCGAATATCAATAATACCTGAATTGCCTGCCGCATCGTATTTAGCAGAAGGATTAGTTATGATCTCGATTCGTTCAATTGCATTGGATGGAAGGCCTCGTAAAAAATTAGCCAGATCGGTACCTGTCATCGGTGAAGGTTTTCCATCTATCATGATGATAACCCCCTGCCGGCCACGGAGACCTATTACGTCATTTTGATCAATGCTCACGCCGGGAGATCGTTCCAGAACATCCATAGCTGAACTGCCGGCATTTACTATGCTATTGTCTACGTTTACTACAATACGGTCACTGAGTTTTTGAATAAAAGGTTTTTTGCCGGTAACAGTAACTCCACCTAATTGCCTTGAAGCGGGTGAAAGGGAGAGGGTTTGTAATTTTAGCTCCGGTTGGGCCAGGTTCAGTTCAAATATGTTGGAATATTTCAAATCGAAACCCACCATGGTTGCTTTTATTAAATAATGCCCGAATGGAATTTTGATGAATTCGGCCAGGCCCCTATTGTCTGTAAGGGCAATCTTAACCAATGAGGAATCATGGGCCTTTAGTAATTCCACTGAGGCGTTTTCAAGGGTGTTACCTTTTTCATTGGTTATGGTAATATGTATAATGCTGTGCTTTGAGGGTTGAGAGTATACTATAGATGACAATAAAATCCACAAAAGAAAAAATACAATTGCCCTCATAATTTCTGTATTGTAGGCGAAAGATCATATATACACGACTATTTTCGTAGATAATTGGTACGGGGAGCAAAGGCAATGGACAAGCGGAGAGAAAAAGGAGGGAGGCTGTCGGAATTTTACTTTAAGTCCAAAATCTTTATTAATTAAAAGAGATTGGAACCCGGCTCATATTGGATGACTGAATTCAGGTAGACCTGAATGTTTCAATGCAGGCGGATAAATAAGCAGGCGAGGCCAGCCCCTTTAGATTAATTTCTATCCGGTCAAATTTATCATGCCTGGCATCATAAAAATGAACGATGAAGATATAAGAATAGGACTCTTCCCGCAGTTCCCTGATATATGTCAGTAACACGTTTTCCCAGTATATTTCCCTCTCTTCATTGTAAAACCAAAGCCCATCCCGGCTTACCCTTATGGAGGCAATTCCATCCTGGAGACCAGGCACTACCACAAGCAACAGTAAAATAAGTACCAGGGCGTGCATAAAACTAAATTCTTTATTTCCTATGAAGTAAAGTAACAAGGCCCCGACTATAATCATTACGGCTGCCATTACCCACTCTTTCTTGCTTTTTTTAAAGATCACGGGCTCATCTTTATTTATGATTTTTTGACAGGCACTTGCATAATCGCTTGTAGTATGATAAACAGGTGGTGGATGTTCCCACCAGGTTCTTTCTGACGGTTTGTATTCCTCTATCACCGATTGCACATACAATAGTTTTCTCTCTTCTAAAGATTCTTGCCTCATTTGTATTCAAAAAATAACAAAAATATCCCTCTTTAAAGGGGATATTTCATTTTTCTCCACGAGACTCATTTTTTTATTTCCATGCTTAGCATTTTGCCCCGTCGAAAGTCATATTTTTTTTGGAGGGAAACTTTCACAGTATATCCGCATTGTAATTTTTTATACTAAAAACTTTATTGAATTCATTTAGGCAAAGGATGAGATATCTAATCTACTCCTTAAAAACAGCATACTATATTTTTTCAATTCATGTTTATACATGTTTATATTTTAAAACAGGACAGAACTCATCAAAACAACCTCCCCTGCTCCCCGGGCCTCCTGAAAATATTAGTATCCAAATGCCACTCTTCTGCATTCATACCATACAGCTGGCCATATTTTTTATATTGCTGCGCTACCATTTGCGCAATATTTCCTTCACCCCGCATCCGTACGCCAAAGCGGGAATCGTTTACTTTTCCATCATGGCTTTGTTCTATCAGGTGCCAAACTTTATCAGCACGGTCGGGAAAATTTTTATACAGCCAGTCATGAAACAAGAACTTGATAGCTCCGTTCAACCTTATAAATGTATAGGCTGTAAATGTTGCGCCGTTATCTTTTGCCGATTTCATAATCCGTTGCATTTCATGTTCATTTAGTCCGGGGATCATCGGTCCCATCATGACTCCCATCCGGACACCGGCTGAACTTAGTTCACTGATCACTTTTAATTTTTGTTTCGCTGTAGTTGTTCTTGGTTCCATTTGCCGGCGCAGATCCTCGTTAAAGGAAGTAATGGAGACCATCGCAGATACCAATTTCTTCTTTGCCATTTCCTGCAACACATCTTTATCCTTCAGGATCCAGGAATTTTTTGTTAGAATACCAACGGGTTGGTTGAATTCATTACATACTTCCAGCAACGCTCTTGTTAACCTGTATTTTTGTTCAGCTGGCTGGTAGCAATCCGTGTTGCCACTTAACATGATGGGACGGCATACCCATTTCGGATGCATCAAAAACTTGCGTAACAATTGCGCAGCATTTTTTTTGACAATGATTTTTGTTTCAAAATCAAGGCCGGCACTGTAACCCCAATACTCATGTACATTACGTGCAAAGCAATAGATGCAGCCGTGCTCACACCCTGCATAGGGATTCATACTATAGGACATACCTACATCAGGACTTTCTACTTTATTGACGATGGTTTTTGATTCCTGCTCCAGGTATTGGGTAGGACCACTTTCTTCACTCCAGTCATCAATACCTTCTATGTGTTCCCGGCTGTTCTCATTCTTAAGGAAACGATTTTTTGTTTTGTATTGGGCGCCACGCCCTGCCAGGTATTGGTCGGGTCTTTTTCCGTCTTGCCCATTAGGATCAAGGCTAATGATGTCGTATTTTTTTGGTGTCACCTTAAAGTGGTCTTGCTGTAGTTTTTCAGACATTATATTTTTTTTAAACCATTATGTTTTTGCAACCGAAAGAGAACAAGGAGTGCTCATCTGCAACATGAATCACCTGCACTATGCTCATTATGCTCCTTTTTTCTCCACTATTTATTCTCCCCGGTATCTTAATCAAATTTTTCTAGCTGAATAAATCTCCCTGTTTAGTTGTTACGGGCATATTGCGGAATTCAAAACTGCAGGCTGCCTGGTATTTACTTTCGCCCACTGGCCGCTTTAGCATCAGCATGGATTCTGCAATAAATCTTCCTGTAAAATGCTTATTACTGTATTCAAGCCAGCCCTTTTCATATTGCCATGGTTTTAGTTTTGCGGCAATAGTCAGGTGAGGCTCCATGATAAAATGTGGTTTGTGATCATCATTCATTTTCATTAATCGCTGCGCTTCCGTTCGTATTAATTTTACCAGGCTTTGTACCGGTAATTTGGAAGCAACATTTATGACCAATGTGTGAGTGGGAAAACTTCCGAATCCTTTCAATTCTGATTTAAATGGAGGGAAGCCCATCGCCAGCGTTCGAAGCCTGTTAATGATCCGCTCTTCCATCATTTCATGCTGTACAAAATGAACGAGGGGTATCTGCGGATCCCCACCCGGGCTAATCGTTTTATATTTTAAATGAAATTCTTTTTTTATCTGCCTTATCTTGTTTCGTAATTCCTGCGGCAGCTCCAGCACCAGCCTGTATTCGAATTCCCGGTAACCGGGTAAAGTGATATTTGATACTTGCATAAATTATTTTGTTTTGAGGATAATTCAATAAATACCCAATTTATTAGTATAAATTTACTAAAATATTTAGCTTCTAAAAATCTTTTTATGTTCGACGATCAGGAATTTAATAAATCAGAATATAATGACTCCGGACCCGTTTCGCCGAAGGAAGTAAGGTCTGTCATTGAAAATCCTAATGGAGACGATAATTTATTGGGAAGTAATATTGATTTGAATGAACAGCTTATAAAAAACAAGCCAGCCACCTTTTTTTTCCGGATGAAGGGTGATGCTATGTCAGAAGCCGGCATTTTTGATAATGATTTATTGATAATTGACCGCTCTTTAAAGCTGGCTAATGGAAAAATAATAGTAGCAATTTTAAATGGTGAATTATTAGTTAGGAGGTTCCATAAGAATTTTTCATCGGCTTTCCTGATACCTGAAAATAGCAGGTTCAAAAACATCAATCTTGCTGAGTTTACCGATTTCAGTGTTTGGGGAATTGTAACCTATGTCATCCATCCTGTATGAAATAATAATTGATGAGTGGTGTTTTATGATTCAATCATTTTGCTACATTTGTTTTTCTTAAGCAAACGAATATGAAAATAGTTAAGGTTCGCCCCAGCGTAATTTAAGAACCGTTTTTAAGCACTCTTTAATAATGGCAACATCCCGTTGTCAGATTCATTTTCGTTTATTTCTAATATTTTATATCATGCTTCGATTATTGACCTCCAGAAATAAGGTGACACAATTATTTTTATTATTGAAACAATCCCTTCGTGGTGAGGAAATGGATTATACCAAAGGCAGCATACGAAAGGCGGTATTTATGCTTGCTATTCCCATGATGCTGGAAATGTGTATGGAATCTGTGTTTGCCGTGGTGGATCTGTATTTTGTTGGCCATCTTGACGACAGCAGCCACGCCATCCAGGTAGTTGGTTTAACGGAATCGGTATTAACTATCGTTTATTCCCTGGCTATTGGTATGAGCATGGCGGCCACAGCTGTGGTAGCCCGGCGGGTTGGCGAAAAAAATACAGATGGTGCCGCTCATGCCGGTTTGCAGGCAATATTGGTGGCAGTGGTTCTCACACTCATCATCAGCATCTCCGGCTTTGCTTATGCAACCGATATCTTAAAAGTGATGGGAGCTTCAGATGTTGCGGCCATAAAAGGAACTCCTTTTGTACAAATAATGATGGGAAGCAGCCTTTTCATTATGCTCCTTTTTTTGATCAATGGTATTTTTCGCGGTGCAGGCAATGCAGCAATAGCCATGAAAAGCCTGTGGCTGGCCAATATTTGTAATATTATTTTATGCCCCATTTTAATTATGGGCTTTGGACCTGTACCTGCATTTGGATTAACGGGTGCTGCTATTGCAACAGCTGTCGGTAGAGGTATAGGCGTTTGCTACCAACTCTATCATTTATTTAAAGGAAATAGTTTGTTGAAAATAAAACCCGTGCACTGGAAATTAGATTTTCCGGTGATCAGAACTCTTACAAAAATTGCAGCGCCGGGTGTCCTTCAATTCATTATAGCTTCCTGCAGTTGGATATTCCTTGCGCGGTTGGTGGCTACAACCGGGTTTGATGAGGGGTCGGCCGGATACCAGACAGCTATCAGGCTAATGATGTTTTTTATATTGCCAGCCTGGGGATTAAGTAATGCAGCAGCGACCCTGGTAGGTCAGAATTTGGGTGCAAAGGAAATAAAGAGAGCTGAATCCTCAGTTATGAAAACAATGAAATACAATGTTGTTTTTATGGCTTTTGTTACGCTTTTATTTTTTATTGGTGGCGACTGGTTCGTTTCCTTTTTTACCAACGATGCCAGTGTGCAAAAAATAGCCGCCCATGCTCTTCGAATCATATCCACCGGTTATATCTTTTATGGTATTGGAATGGTCATGATGAATTCTTTTAACGGAGCCGGAGATACCTGGACGCCAACCGTCATAAACTTTTGTGGCTTCTGGTTATTCCAGATTCCCCTGGCTTACTTACTTGCAAAATATTTTAAAATGGGTGCTACCGGGGTTTTTATTGCCATTCCTGTTGCAGAGACAGCAATTACGATTGCCAGTTTTATATTATTCAAAAAAGGCAATTGGAAAAAAATAAAAGTGTAAAGGAAGAGTGAGCTTATTATCGATTTATTATATTTTAAAACGCATTAACCCTTTTTTTGCGAGTATTTTTTCTTTGAGTAATAATCGTCGGGATTAGTAAATATTCTGCGTTTACCATGAAACAATACTTTTATGCATTTTATTATAAAAAGGCCATACTATTTTCGCGACAGGCAACGTTAAGTATTTTGTAAAAAATCCGTACCCTTGAAAAGCCAGTTAACACTTGTTGTTTATTGTTTATTATTAGTATTGCCCGGTATATCCTGGTTGCCTTTGCCGGAAAATGAAAGAAAGGTTACTACTTCTTTTATACCGGAAGAAAAAGCAGGACTTATAAGGAAAAGCCTTTCCAAACGGGAAATCACTTTATTATATGCTACTTTACAATTAAAACAAAAAGGCCTATCCCTTCAGGCCTTTGAAATAGGTTATAAAGGCTACCGCCAATTGCTTAAAAAAGGGATCATCAACCAGCAGGAATACCTTACTATTTGTGATTTCAGCCAATCTTCAAACAACAAACGGTTATACCTCATTGATCTTTCTAATAATGAAATCATTCTGAATACATATGTAGCACATGGGCGTAATTCCGGTGGTGAATATGCTACCCGGTTTTCTAACAAGCCAGAATCATATCAAAGCAGCCTTGGTTTTTATATAACAAAGAACGCCTATTATGGTGAGCACGGCCTGTCTATGAAGGTAGCCGGCCTGGAGGCTGGCTATAATGATAAAGCAGACCGCCGAAACATAGTGGTGCACGGAGCAGATTATATAGGTGCAGAATGGCTGAAGCATAGCAGGTATATGGGTAGAAGTTTTGGATGTCCGGCCATCCCTGAAGAAGAAAGCAGATACCTGATCAACACTATCAAGAATGGCAGTTGCCTCTTCATATACCATCCCTCTCCAAAATATCTGAAGAGTTCAAAAATATTAAACGGCTGATTGGACATGTAAAAAGGATGGAGGATAACAAAGTCCCGGCTCACCCTATGGCCGGGCTTTTTGTTTTTAAAACTACGGACAGTTTGCATTGCCGGCAGGTATTCGCTGGTTATTTTGTCAGCCTATCAATTCAGCAGTATAGAATGTACCTTTGCCGTCATGCCGGGTTACAACATCAACGATACTATTAATCTTTTATCAAAGCTCAGCCTTCGCCGGTTTTGGAATGGGGTAAAGGTATTAAGCAGTTTTTATTTTAGTAAATGGACCAATAAGCCTGTTCAATGGGGGTATCCCGTGTCCATTTCATTTGAGCCAACAACATCCTGTAATCTTCGGTGTCCGGAATGTCCCAGTGGTTTAAGGTCATTTACCCGGCCAACCGGAATGCTTCAAAAAGATTTTTTTCATGATACCATTGATCAGTTATATAAAGAACTTTTATACCTGGTCTTTTATTTCCAGGGGGAGCCTTACCTTAATCCTTCTTTCCTGGACATGGTGAAGTATGCTTCGGCTAAAAAAATCTATACAGCTACTTCTACTAATGCACACTATTTGACTGATGAAAATGCCAAACGAACTGTAGAAAGCGGACTTGACCGACTGATAATTTCAATCGATGGCACCACGCAGGAAACTTACCAACAATATAGGATAGGAGGCAAACTGGAAAAAGTGATAGAAGGAGCAAAAAATATGGTAAAATGGAAAAAAGAATTGAAAAGCAAAACACCATTTATCGTTTTCCAATTTTTGGTGGTCAGGCCCAACGAGCACCAAATAGCAGATATAAAAAAGTTAGGAAAAGAAATTGGAGTTGATGATGTGTGGTTTAAGACTGCACAGATTTATGATTATGAAAATGATCCCAATAACCTGATTCCAACTATAGAGAAATTCAGCCGGTACCGGAAAACAAAAAAAGGCACTGAATTTAAAGGAAAGTTGTCTAATCAATGCTGGCGGCTCTGGCATGATCCCGTCATTACCTGGGATGGGCTGGTAGCCCCCTGTTGTTTTGACAAAGATGCTCAGCACCGGCTGGGCAACCTGAAAGAAAATTCATTTAAGGAAATCTGGAAAAATGGGAAATATACAAGGTTCAGAACTCAAATATTAAAAGGAAGAAAAAATATTGATATCTGCGCTAATTGTTCAGAAGGAACAAAAGTTTGGAGTAATGAATAATGACAAAAATTATTCTCTACAATGCAAATGCCTTCTTCCATTTCGACCCGCTTACAGTATCAGCATAAGTGTTTGTTGGATATTTTGAATGGTTTAGCCGACGAGCAGATTAGGCTCCAACTTTATCCCGGCAAGTGGTCCCTTTTCGAAATTATAGTTCATCTGCAAACCTATCAGCATTCTTTTAATCACCGCATTCGACAAATATTAAACGACGAAAATCCTATTTTCACTCCCTACACAGCAGAGGCCGATCCTTTATTTCATGAAAATATTGCCAGATCAAGCCGTGAAATTATACAGGATCTGCTGGCTGTTAGAAAGGATTTGTCCGCCAGCGCCCTGTCTTTTAAAGAAGAGGATTTGAAAAAAGAAGGTAATCATCCTGTGTATGGACGCATGAACTTATTGCAATGGCTGAACTTCTTTTTACTTAATGAGGCCCATCACCTTTTTATAATATTTAAAATGAGTGCAGAATTAAAAAAGGGGTATACCGGGCAAAGCCAGGCAAATGAATAAGCTATATTTGTTCAAATCATCTTTCCGTAAAGTAGAATTCATTTGATTTAAACCTACCACCTTGTTAATTCTTTATACACTGTAGTGTAGAAGGAAATAAAACCTTCACAAAAACTCCTGAGGGATTGGAGTAAAAATTTTATCATGAACAAGATTATTTAGGTGGTTAGGTGGAAACAAATTGGGTGATACCAGTTAGTATGATAGCCAGAGTTCTTTTCAAAAGTAAATGCTGCTTCGACTGTTAAAAAATGATTTATTAATTCTGATGTTCGAATTCTAACTTTGATTTTTGGGTTGGCTACCAGAGTAAATCCTTTCTGCGGCGAATTTTTTTGTAATAAACGATTTATAATGGGCATAGATCAGGACATTCACCAGGCTAAATTTCGAAACGAATATCAAAAGGCATCGGTTAATCTTCTATATACCTATGGTTGGATGGTTGAGCGGACCAAGGCCATTTTTGCATCAGAGAATATTACGCCGCAGCAGTTTAATATCCTCCGCATATTACGGGGCAGTCATCCTCAGCCATTATCTACACTTCAAATCAGGGAACGAATGCTGGATAAAATGAGTGATACAAGCCGTATCGTAGACCGGCTGATCACCAAAGGCCTGGTTAAAAAAGCAATCTGCAAAAAGGATCGCAGGCTGGTTGATGTAATGATAACTGACAAGGGTATTAAAATGTTGGAGCGCCTTGATCAACGAGAGGATGAATTAGATAATATCATTGGCAAGCTCAGTGCTAAAGAAGCTAATACACTGAGTGAATTACTAGATAAAATCCGCAGCATATAATGAAGGGTTAGCATTTTGACTAATCAGGTTTATACCTCCTCCTTTTTATAATTTAATTAACCCCATTATGAATTAAATTCGCCGCTTTATTCATTTCTATTATTACTCACTATGAAGGTTTTGTTTACCGGGCTGGCTTTGTTTTTGGGATCTATGGTTTTTTCACAACCAGTTTATGAATTTCGTGGCGTTTGGATAGCCACTGTAGATAATATTGACTGGCCTCCCAGAGGAGCTTATACTGTGTATAGCCAGAAAGTGGATTTTATGCGTCAACTTGACTTGCATAAACGTAATGGCATGAATGCAGTCGTTGTGCAAGTACGTCCTTCCGCTGATGCATTTTATCCTTCCTCCTTAGAACCCTGGAGTCAGTGGTTAACAGGCGTGCAGGGCCGGTCTCCTGATCCATTTTATGATCCGTTACAATTTATGATAGAGGAGACGCATAAACGAGGAATGGAATTTCATGCATGGCTAAATCCGTACCGGGCCAATTTCAATATCAATTCAGCTTCTATTGCCTCCAATCATATCACCCGCATTCACCCGGATTGGTTTGTAACTTATGGAGGTAAAAAGTATTTTGATCCATCCAATACCGATGGACAAAATCATGTGGTAGCCGTTGTAAGGGATATTGTAAAAAGATATGATGTGGACGCAATCCATATGGATGATTATTTTTACCCTTATCGCATAGCTGGCAAAGAGTTTCCCGATGCGGCTTCTTACATCAGGTCGGGAAGTAAACTTTTAATGGATGATTGGCGCCGGAGCAATGTGGATTCAATTATTGAAAAATTAAATGCGGTAATCAAAAAGGAAAAACCGTATTGCAAATTTGGAATAAGTCCTTTTGGGGTCTGGAGAAATATTGATAAGGATAAAGAAGGCAGCAGAACAAAAGCAGGGCAAACCAATTACGATGATCTGTATGCTGATATTCTTTTGTGGATGAAAATGGGATGGGTAGATTATGTGGCACCACAGCTTTATTGGGAAATCGGCCACAAGCTTGCTGACTATGAAGAGTTAATTGATTGGTGGAGCCGCCATAGTTACGGTTGTCATGTTTACATAGGACATGGTATTTACAGGGCGTATGAAAAAGGTATTGCATGGAAAAATCCTAACGAACTGCCCAACCAAATTAAAATGCTGAGAAAATATTCCCCGGTTAAAGGAAGCATTTATTTTAGCAGCAAAAGTTTTGATCGAAATCCCAATGGCTGGAACGACAGTTTGCAGAATAATTATTACAAATCACCTGCCCTGGTACCAGTGATGGACTGGCTTCCACCTAAGGTAAAAAAATGATGAGAAAAACAGGGTTAAGGCTTTTTTTCAAGTCGGTTTGTGTACTCCAAAGAACCAAGCCTGAAACGCAAAGGGATAGAAGTAGCTTTTTCAAACTGCCATTCTTTTTTACAAAAAAAACTCAAATTTTGAGTGTAAGTTTCTTTTTGTGTGGGGAGTATTTTTAATTCCCTGGAGGAAAGAGACCGGAAAATAGCGGGATTGTAAAGATTTTGTTCGTCAATTTGATTTCCATTTAAGGAACTTTCACTACCCGGATAGGATTTGTAAATGGGATCCTTTAATTGCGTTTCTTTTATTTTTTTATATAAGATTTTTTCCGGAATTACCTGTCCCGCAACTTTATTGCAAATCAAAATAATCAGGACAACAACTAAGTAAAAAAACCGTTTCGCCATTTCTATCCATTTGTTTTGTAATTTACGGCCTGATTTTTGTTAATTGGCGGAATTTTTTTTCAAATCTGTCTTAAAAAGATTCGGTAAATATTATGGCCTTAAGTCAGTCACTACAGCAGAAATTATTACAAAAACTGTCTCCGCAGCAGATTCAATTAATGAAATTGCTGCAGGTTCCTACTGCCAACCTCGAAATAAGAATTAAGGAAGAACTGGAAGAAAATCCTGCCCTGGAACTGGATGAGGAGAAGCATGAAGATGAGAAAGATGAAATAAAAGATGAATTTGGTGAAGGCGAGGAAACGGAATATGATGAAAAAAGCGGAAGCGAAGAGGAATATGGAAATGTGGATGTAAGTGAATATGTTCATGACGGAGATGACGAGGTAGGGGATTATAAACTCCGTGATGATAACTACCCGGAGGATGAGCAAAAACAAATTCCCTTTAAAACGGAGACTAGTTTTTATGAATTACTCCTTCGCCAATTAGGTTTACTCAAATTGGATGAAAAGGAACAAAAGATAGCCGAGCAGATAGTTGGTAGCATAGACGAAGATGGATACCTGAGACGGGAAACTTCTGCCATAGTGGATGACCTGGCCTTTCGTCAAAATGTATCAGCTTCAGAAGAGGATGTAGAAGCTATGATTCAAAGAATTCAAAATTTTGACCCTCCCGGTGTAGCAGCCAGGGACCTGCAGGAGTGTTTACTTCTCCAGTTGCAAAGGCAAAAAAATGAAGGAAAGGATGTTGATATCGCCCTGGTGGCCATTAAAAAGTATTTTGATGAGTTTACTAAAAAGCATTATGAAAAAATTCAACGTGGTTTAAACATAAACGAAGATGATCTGAAAAAAGTAATGCAACAGATCATTCGTCTTAATCCAAAACCAGGTGGGCTGATCGGCGGTATTTCCAAAGCTGAAAGTTATGTTGTGCCCGATTTTTTTATTTTTAATAATAATAATAAACTAGAGTTAACGCTTAACTCCCGAAATGCTCCCGAATTGCGGATAAGTGAAGGTTATAGGGATATGATGAAAGAATACGACAGGGGTGCGAAGAAAGATAAGCGACAAAAGGAAGCGGTGATTTTTATTAAACAAAAAATTGACGCCGCCAAATGGTTTATTGATGCTATCAAACAAAGACAGCACACCCTGCTCAGTACGATGACGGCTATTATGAACCATCAATATGAATTTTTTCTTACGGGTGATGAAACAAACCTGCGACCCATGATATTGAAAGATATCGCGGAAAAAACCGGACTAGATATTTCCACTGTAAGCAGGGTGGCTAACAGCAAATTTGTTCAAACTGAATTTGGTACTTATCGTCTGAAATTCTTTTTTAGTGAATCGTTGAGCACAGACAGCGGTGAAGAAGTTTCTACCCGGGAAGTGAAAAAAATACTTAGTAATTTGATTGAAGGCGAAAGTAAAAAACATCCTCTCAGTGATGAACGCCTGACCGAGCTGCTGCAGGAAAAGGGTTATAATATCGCCCGGCGCACCGTGGCTAAATATCGTGAACAATTAAATATTCCTGTTGCCAGGCTTAGAAAGGAACTTTGACCCTCTTTTTACCGGTAAATCAATGCTCAGATTCTGATCTTTATATAAACCTATTCGTTTTTTAATTGGAAGCTTCAACCAGCTAAGGGTAATTTTAATAAACGGTATTTTTGTAGGTATTATCTATTTATTTTTCCAGAAGGCTACCTGTTGCCAAAGGCTGAAGCTTAATTAAGTGTAAACAAGTTATATGCCATTACATTTTTTATCTTTTAACCTTGATAAAATGGTAAGTAAGTGTAGAAATTTTTCTATTCCATCGGATTTAGCGCCACACAAAACTTTAATAATGGATTTATAAATAGGGAGAGAATTTAAATAGGCGAAAAGAATAATATTATCGTGACTCAGCTAATTTGTGCTTTTTGATAGTGGCAGTTATGTTTTTTTTCCATTCAAACGGCACCGTGGAGTATCCTGATTTACTGATTGCATCCAACCATAACTTATAATCCATTTTACCTTTTAATCTTTTGTAAAATTTCTTCCTGGTCATCAATTGACTAAATGCAATATAAGATGCCCGTGAATCCGGATATTG
>JBGTNK010000253.1:0-6655 GCA_041743125.1 Chitinophagaceae bacterium | reverse complement strand
TCTGGGAGGAGTTGTAGAAGGCTTGATTATTTACAAATAAAATTCTATTGATTTTTCTACGGGATTAAATAAATGAAGGCATAACCCTATTAATAAACTATAAAGCGTTTTTTGGTGTATGTGCTTTCTACTACCAGATTTGGTAAGCAGGTCATCCTGGATATTGAGACCGCAAATAACCAGGGGACGATCAATAGATTCTTTATAAATAGTGACCTCAGTATCCTTTTTATTATCCAGCGAATAAAAATAACGTTCGTCATTCAAGACGATAAAGCTGGCATTGTTTTCTGAACCGGTATACCCGATGCGGATACCATATTCATTACGTAATACTGTTTTGTTTTTCCTGAATCCTTCATCCCTTATCAGGTACACTCTTTTCTCGTTTGCATATTCGATCCTGGCGGCGTTTGAAGACGAATTAAAAACCAGCGTACTCAATTTCTTGCCATTATTCCATAAAGTATAAACGGTCTGGCCGATGGAAGAAGTTACTGTTTCCCATTTCATAGTCAAGCGTATTTATTTTAGTAATCCAGGTAAAAAGTAAGAAGAATTAAAAAGGTACAGTTGAGTTAACCTAAAATTAATATTAACTTCATATTGAAACCGATAACGGTGATAACCTGTGCAAAACTAAAAGCTATTCACCTTCTCTTTCATAAAAGCCTTGAATAACTATATGTTTAATGAACAGGAAAAACAATTTTTAGAAAGGGCTATCGAATTATCACGCAGCGGGATGCAGGATGGCCATGGCGGTCCTTTTGGTTGTGTGATTGTAAAAAATAATACTATTGCCGGAGAAGGATGTAATATGGTTACCTCCACTAATGACCCCACAGCCCATGCAGAAATTGTGGCCATCCGTAACGCCTGTCGCAATTTAAAAACGTACCAGCTTACTGATTGTGATATCTATTGCAGTTGCGAACCCTGCCCTATGTGTTTAGGGGCAATTTACTGGGCCCGGCCGGCAAGAGTAATTTATGCCAATACAAAACAGGATGCTGCAGCCATAGCGTTTGATGATGATTTTATTTATAAGGAAATTGGTATGCCAATGAATGACAGGAAAATTCCATTTATGCATTTCCCGCATATATCAGCTAAAGCGGTTTTTGAGGAATGGAAAACATGGGAGGGGAAAAAATTATATTGAAATCAAGTCTCATCTAAATTTGATTCCTGGTCGTCAACATCAAAATAAACTACCCTTATCGGTTCTTCCTGAAATAAGAATCCATCGATAGAGGACCTCCGCCTTCAATAAAAAAAACAATCAGCAATAATAGAATAGCGAGTGAAAAACCAAATTCTGATCCGGGAGCAAATATGCCTCTGGGTAAATTGATAAACAGAACTGCGACCAGCAATATAGGTATCAACAGCAAGGTTGACCATCTTGTAAACAGGCCCAGGATAATGAATAAACCGCCTAATAAATGCAACCAGGTAATAACAAGGGGTAACCAGCCATTGGTGGTTCCCAATTTTGTGTCTGCTAACATGGATTCAAGGGTGACTGAATCATCCATAAAGGAAATGCCTTTTATAATCAGGCAAATACCTAAGATCACTCTTAAAAATACTAACCACCGGGGATGATGGGTGGAACTCCATTTTTCAAGTTGTTGTAGCGTACCCATAAAAAAACAATTTTAAAGAGCTCTGGAATGTTGGCTCTTAAAAGTTACGAATTTTTTAAACGGGTAAAAAATTAATCAGTCTCCTTAGGGGTTCAACAAACGGTATATAATCATATAGCTAAGTGCTATAAGAAGGATAAAAATAAAAATTGCAATATATAGCCAGGATTGATCCTTTAATTTCAATTTATTACGGCGCTGTTTTTTCTTATCTATTTTCTTTTTCAGGTCGCGGTTCAGCATTTCCACCATATAGGTGATTTGCTTTTTATCAGTAATTTGTTGTAATCCTTCCATAGCGTCATTAGCAAATTCATTTTCGTTCAGCGTTTTTTCTACCGCATGTTTTTTATCTGCAGGTAATTTATCCTGCAGGTATAGCAAAAGGGTTTCCTGGTCTATGTCCTTTGAAAGATGAGATATTATGTCTTTAAAATTTTCCTGCATGTCAATTGTTCATTTCAACTTTAATTTTTTTTCAATCATTAGTTTGAGGTTACGTTTTCCATTTTGAATAAAACTTTTTACCTGTAACATGGTGAAGCCTGTATGGTCACTGATCTCCTGGTAGGTTTTCTTTTGAAGGTAAAACAAAGTTACACATTGCTGTTGCTCCGTGTTTAACTCCTTTAAAGCATCCTCCATCAAATCAAGTGTTTCATCTGTTTGCACCAGCGCCTGCCAGTTGGTTTCTTCTTCAGGAGCTGCCATTTGTTTTTCTGTTAGTTCAGCCGGTATCTTTCCCGGCCTGCTTCTTAATTTCATCAGGCAGTGATTTTTTGCAACCATATATAACCACGACTTAAAGTATTCCACTTTATATTTTTGCAATTCCTGAATCACTTTTAAAAATATTTGTTGCACACTGTCTTTCGCATCTTCTTCGTTTTTTAAATACTTCATACATACACCCAGTAATAATAAGGTATACCGTTGCAACAATATGCCGAGCCAGTCATTGTTATGGCTTGACTGGTAGTTTTGAAGCAGTTCCTGGTCCGAAATATGATTATATTTTTCTGCGTTCACAAAGGAAAAATAGGTATTTTGGTTTAATTACGCATGCTGTCCCTGCCAATTACATTTTATTTCCATAAATGAAAATCATGTATATAAACTGGGATGCAAAAGCGGGTGGATTTCACAAAAGAACCTAACTAATATTCTTAAAGCTTTCAAAAAATTACTGAATGGATAATGCGATAATAATAGTGCCTGCTGCCCCGGTGCGGCTAAAACCCAATCACCGGAGTGAAATGAGTAACCAATTGTTATTTGGTGAAAAAGTGAAAGTAATAAAGGTAAAAGGGAGTCTCTGGGTAAAGATCAGAAGTCTGCATGATAATTATGATGGATGGTTGACAAATACAATGTTGAAGGCAATTAATGAAAATCAGGCAAAAACAGGATACAACCGGGTAAGTTCACATTTTATAAATAAAATCAGGATGGACGTATTGGATATGCATATTCCAATGGCCTCCTCTCTTCCTGACCTGGAAGGTGGTAGAGGCAGTGTGGGAGATATGTCCATTATTTACGAGGGAAACTCCACTGACCGTAACGCCCAAACGCCAAACGGAGAATTGATCAGGGAACTTACAATGAAATGGTTGAATGCTCCCTATCTATGGGGAGGAAGAACCATCTTTGGCGTGGATTGCAGCGGTTTTGTGCAAGTCAATTTCAAGATGATGGGTATCAATCTGCCCCGGGATGCATGGCAGCAAGCGCAAGAAGGAAAGAAGGTAAAAAAATTAAAGGAGGCCATTTGTGGTGATCTCGCTTTTTTTGATGATAATGAGGAGATCGTTCATGTAGGTATTTTATTGAGTAGCGACCAAATCATTCATTCTGCAGGCAAAGTAAGGATAGATACAATAGATAAAAAGGGGATCATTAACAGTGATACAGGCAAACGGTCTCATCGTTTACGGTTAATCAAAAGAATTTTTTAAAACGAAAATTAATTTATCCCTGGAATTTAAAAAGATCTCTTACCCAATTAAATATTGCTTTGTCCCATTTCAATAATTTGAAAGCAGAATAAAAAAGAAAAATAGCGAATATTTTTTTTACGGTATCCTCTGGCAACCGGAGGGCTAGTTTGCTCCCCAGCCAGCCACCAATAATAAAAGCAACACTCATGAAGGCTACCACCTTGATGTCCACGTAGCCTTTATTATAGTAATTAATAACAGCCAGGATGCCTACCGGAAGCAGCAATAAACCCAGTGATGTGCCTTGCGCCTGGTGTTGATTAAAACCCAGGAAAAAGATCAGAGCCGGCACGATAATAAGACCACCTCCAACTCCAACGAGGCCGCTGAGTATACCGGCAAATAGCCCTATGAGGAGTATAATGATCACCAATTGGGATGTCATAGTATTTTTTTGAAGCGGGTTCACTATCAATGTTTGAATGTTTCCTTATAGAAAGCGATAGCAGCTTCAATGATCTTGCAGGCTGTGTATTTGTCCTGGTAATTATCAATTTCCACTTTTTTATTTTCAAGTACTTTGTATTGCTCAAAGAAATTTCTTAATTCTAGCAGGAAATGATCGGGAAGATCTTCGATATTATGGTAATGGTTAACGGAAGGATCTTTAGCGGCTACAGCAATGATCTTATCATCGACTTCACCATTGTCAATCATTTGCATGTTACCAATCACGTTGGCTTCTACCAGGCAAAGGGATTGGATAGACTGGGAACAAAGGACCAGTATATCCAGCGGGTCATTGTCTTGTCCCAGGGTTTGAGGAATGAATCCATAGTTAACAGGGTAGTGAAATGAGGAGTAAATTACCCTGTCCAGTTTTAGTAATCCCGTAGGTTTATCTACTTCATACTTCGCTCTTGAGCCTTGTGGAATCTCTATAAGGGCATTTACTTTTTGAGGAACATTTTCTCCATAATGGGCGCCATGCCAGGGATGATTGACTGTTATCATGTAATTTATTTAAGAATTTGAACGGTTGAATATTTTTCTAACCACGGGATATTTTCATGCCCGCATATGTAGCCAGTAATCCTATCAACACACTGCCGCCAATATATAACAGAAAGGTGCCGGCTCGTTCTTCTTTTATCAAACCGATACCCTCTAATGTAAAAGCGGAAAAGGTGGTGAATCCCCCACAAATTCCGGTCATTAAAAATAATTTCCAACTTTCATTGCCTTCAAATGACCTGAAAGCAATACCCCAGATAATGCCGATAAGGAAACAGCCTGTTACATTCACGGCGAAAGTACCCCATGGGTAGGCCTGTGGATGAAAGTTCATGAACCACTTCTGGCAAAGATACCGGGCTATACTCCCCAGGCCGCCACCCAAACCGATCAACAACAAATTCCTGATCATGGCAAACTATCTTTCTTGTGAAAAATATATTTAAAATCTACCATCCATTCCCCATCACCTTTTATCACTTTTAGTGAATCAATTTTATTCTTGAAAGAATTGGAATAATATATAATGCTTGTTGAGTCATTCACCTTCCTGTTTTGATGTATGCGAATAGAGGCTTCCTGGTATTTTTGCTTTTCTTCCGGCGTTAGTCTTTCGTTTAATCTTTCAATAGCATTAAGATCTTCATGATTCATTGAATCATTGACCATAAACGTTTTTGCTTTATCAAAATCACCTACCAGGGCTGCCTGTATAAAATTACGGGCAGCATCTATATCACTGTCCGACGTAGTAGAAGTTTTGTGCCTGCTATCACTATCGCAGGCTGCTAAACATAAAACAATTAATAAATAACAACCAACAAATTTTTGCATGCGTAAATGTAGTTATTAAATAAATATTGGCCGGATCAACTTTCCATAAAAAAAAGTTCCATTCCTTTCGGCAATGAAACTTATAATGTTATTAATATAAAATGTCCCGTCGCGTTATTCCTTTTCTTTCTCCTGGTTTTTCTTTATTATTCCAAGGGACCGATGCGCTATTGCATCCTGCGGATTTTCTTTTTCATGTTCTTTGGTATAGGCCCGGAGAATTTGCTTCACCAACCGGTGGCGAACCACATCTTCTTCGTCTAATTCAATATGGGCGATGCCTTCGATGTTTTGAAGAATGCGAACAGCGGTTATCAATCCACTGCGCTGGTGACGTGGCAGGTCTACCTGTGTTATATCACCGGTAATAATTGCTTTAGCATTAGCACCGATGCGGGTCAGAAACATTTTTAACTGGAGATCTGTGGCATTCTGCGCTTCATCCAAAATAATAAATGCATTATCTAATGTACGTCCCCGCATGTAGGCAAGTGGAGCGATCTCAATAGTTCTTGTTGTCATGTAATACCCCAGCTTATCGGCAGGTATCATATCATCCAACGCATCATATAAAGGCCGGAGGTAAGGATCGATCTTTTCTTTGAGATCACCCGGTAGGAAACCAAGACTTTCGCCGGCCTCCACAGCAGGCCTGGTTAAAATAATTTTCTTTACTTGCTTATTTTTTAAAGCCCTTACGGCCAGAGCTACAGCAGTATAGGTTTTTCCTGTACCTGCCGGTCCAATTGCAAAAAGAATATCATTTTTTTCAGCTTCCTGTACCATTCTTTTTTGATTGGCTGTCCTGGCCCGAACTGATTTGCCATTGGGGCCAAAAACCAAAACTTCATTGGGATTTCGTTCTGTAAAATGATCAATAGTCTCTGCGTCATCGCCACCAACAACCTGTTCAAAATAATTCTGGCTCATGTGGCCGTTTCTTTCAAGGTAGGAAATGATCAGCGAAATTTTTTCCCTGGCGCTTTCCACTTGCTCCGGAGCACCACTTAATTTAATTTGCTTACCGCGGGAAAGAATTTTAAGAAGGGGAAATTTTTTTTTGAGGATGTCTAGTTTGCCGTTATTCACTCCGAAAAACTCAATTGGATTAACGGTTTCGAGGTTAATAATTGTGTCAGTCAATGCGGATTATTTTATTTTGTATATCAAAACCGGCGTAGGGTAGGTACCGGGTGCTTTTGCGTCTCCTGACCA
>JBGTNK010000252.1:0-2456 GCA_041743125.1 Chitinophagaceae bacterium | reverse complement strand
TATTGATCTTCATAACGACAGGAATGGTCAGCTTCATGTAAGCCATCCCAATAAAAATTTCGAAGAATATTTTTCCCGGGTACTGCAATTTGAATCCTTACTGTATAAGCACACCTGGTTTACCGAAGGTAAAACAGGTGGAGATTTCAGGAACCCCGGCAGTTTTGGTGAAGGGTTAGTTGAAAGGTATGGCATTGATGCTTTTATTCTTGAACTTAATTTTGAATGGATCGCTGGTTTGAATAAGGTGCCTTTCGGAAAGGATTGGGAGCTTCTGGGACAGCAGTTAAGAGATGTATTCCTTGATTATTTTGAAGGGAAAAAATAGATGTACCTTAAACCGGAAGACTGGAGTGGAGATGTCACCTCCAAGTGTAATAAATACTGCTGCTCATGACAGGAAAAGATTCACTTTTTTAAAATTCAAAACCGAAAATTGACCTCACAGATACCCTGAAACCCTTAGCCGAATAGGATATTTTGTTATTACAGAAAACATTAATAGTTAACCTACCTTTAGGTGTTCCTGAAAAATTCTATAAAATTAAAATATGTCAAAGCCATTCGATAACCACAATTTGAAATTCATTTCATCCATTTCATTATTTTATATAATAATGTTTTGTTGTACTGTAACTGTTCAGGGCCAGGGAATCAACCCATCTGAATGGAAATTCGAAAGCCAGCGTAAAGAAATTGCCCCGGTTTGGTTTGTGGATAGCCTGATTACTCACAAAGGAAAACCAACTCTGGCTTTACAAGGAGGAAAAAAGGAATATGCAAATGGCCATTGGTACAGCATAATGAATGTTGATCCCGGGGAATATTTTTTATTCCAGGCAAATTTTATTGCATCCAACGTAGAAGATCCCGGCCGCAGCATTCTTTCACGAATCATCTGGCAGGACAAATCCGGAAAAAAGATTGACTATATTGAATATCCTGTTACCGAACTGCAGAGTAAAAAGGAAGACTGGAATTACATGAACCAATTATACCGGGTTCCGGATAATGCAAGGAAAGCGAAAATAGAATTGGTTTACCGGTGGGATGCGGACGGGATCGTAAATTTCGGCGGAGTTTCATTTCTGAAAACAACCCCGCCAAAGCCCCGGGTAGTCAGGGTGGCAACCATACATCATCGTCCACAAAACAGCAAGTCATCACAGGAAAACCTGGATCAATTTTCGGAACTCATTGCCAAAGCAGCTAATCAAAAAGCGGATATTGTTTGTCTTCCTGAAGGCATCACTTTAGCAGGTACAGATCATGATTATATTTCTGCAAGTGAAACTGTTCCCGGGCCCACTACTGAATTCCTGGGAAATATTGCCAGAAAATATAACTTATATATTGTTGCAGGCATCTTAGAAAAAAATGGAGATACCGTATTTAATACGGCTGTCCTTATTGGCAGAGATGGAAATTTTGCAGGAAAATATCGTAAAGTAAGTTTACCCCATGAGGAAATTGATGGAGGCATTACCCCTGGAAATTCTTTTCCTGTTTTTGATACGGATTTTGGAAAGATCGGATTAATGATTTGCTGGGATGTAACATTCCCGGAACCCGCCAGGGCCCTGGCACAAAAAGGCGCAGAAATAATTTTCCTTCCTATATGGGGTGGTGATGTTACCCTTACCAAAGCCCGTGCAATTGAAAACCAGGTGTACATTGTATCCTCAACTTATGATATGATAACAGCCGTTTTTGACCAGGAAGGTAAGGTGATGAAGGAAGCCAGGGAAAATGAGCCTGTGGTAGTAGTTGATGTGGATCTGAACAAACAAAAGTTATGGCCATGGCTTGGCGATTTAAAAAGCAGGATCTTCAGGGAAATTCCACCACAAAAAGCAATTCAAAATAATTGATCCTTCGTGATAGTAAATCTGTTCGGGCTATTCCCTGCCGGCAAAGTTGATTAATTTCCTAACTGTTTAACAGCAATGTAAGCCATAAGTCCTGTACTTAAAACAAGTGCATCTTCGTCAATATTGAAGGTTGGCGTATGAAGAGAAGAAACAATTTCTTTTTCTTTATTCCCTGTACCCAGAAGATAGAAGCAGGAATCCGCCACTTGTGAATAATAAGCAAAGTCTTCTGCCGCCATCCATATATCAGTTTCCAGTACATTTTCTTTTCCAAGATATTCTATGGCCAAAGAGTGAACATTTGAGGTGAGTTTTTCTTCATTTATCAGGAAGGGGTATCCGCGGATTATATTAAAATCGCAACTTCCGCCCATGCTGGCAGCAATAGTTTCGGCCATTATTTTCATACGCTTATGTGCATCCATCCTCCATTTTTCATCTAAAGTCCGGAAAGTTCCTTCCATATAAACTTCATCAGGAATAATATTTACAGCGCCGTTGGCTATTAATTTTCCAAATGATAAAACAGTGGGAATTGCCGGATTAGCCATGCGGCTTACGATCTGCTGCAAAGCAACTATTATA
>JBGTNK010000251.1:0-1722 GCA_041743125.1 Chitinophagaceae bacterium | reverse complement strand
AAGCCAATCACTGTTCATCTTCAAATGGTTGACAACTTAGCTTTTGTGGATAACTATAAATCATGCAATCATCACCATCCAAAGTTTTAGTTGCTTGTGAAGGGCAACTTATATTTGGATTCACCTGAGAATTTAAACAATAGTCATTGTACCGCGTTTGAAAAATTACCACCGTGCTATCCCCTGATTGATAGGTACAAGTAACATTCCCAGATTCAGTACCAACGTAAAGAAGCTGTAAAGTTATAGGCCTGTCTGCACAGGTCCCAGAATAATAATTTGAAGTCCAGTCCTGTGGTGGTGTGCCACCTTTTGAGTTATACATATGTTTATGCTCGGGGCCTGAAGATTCGGTTGCAGGTAAGCAAACAACGGAATCAGGTGTTGGGCATATAACAAATTTGTTTGATAATCCAAAGCATGCCATTGAAAATAAACACAAAAATGATCCAACAAATATTATGTAATGTTTGTTAATAAATACCTCCTTCTCTATGATAATAATAGATCATAAAGTGTACAGTGTCAGGGTCTAAAATAATGTGTACAAAATTAGTAATTAATGCCGATTACGTTACAATGTTTAATGTCGCTAAGTTGTCAGGGTAGGTGAACCAATTTTTTCATGTCTGAACATGGGAGTTATTGATAAGATTGGCAATTTCGCAGGCAATTCAAATATTGTAGTTTTGCCTTATAGAGGTCCGGCCGGGATCCACCGAGTAAGCTGCCCGCATTACTGCGGGTAGCTTACTCGGTAACCCCTTAAACGCAAAAATTATACTCTGTCCCTGATTTGGGGCAAATGTGTAGGAAGACCCTACTTAAGGAAGCATCGATCCTCCATTGCAACAAATGAGGGAATGGTCTTAGGAGGAGTGATTGGTGAACCCGTTAATTGATTTAATTTGTAAAGAAATACTGGCTATTCACGTTCACAATACATGTGAGAAAGGCAGAGAGTACTTTTGAATCATCATGGGAAAAAGCCTTACACTGATCGAGGAATACGTAAAATTCTTGAGCTATACTCTCTTGAAGCAGGGATGGATCATTCCATATCTCCACACACGTTGAGATATTTTCTATTTACCTGGCTTAAGTACATGGAATTGATGACGCGTTAATACAGCCTTATTCAGGCCATTAGAGTCGAAAGTCGCTTGAAATATACTCAAAGCTGTCGATTTATGAGCCTAAACTGAGTATAAGGAGGTCATTGGTAAATTTTCAGTCTGAATTTATCCAAGAATGGCTCGTGGCCCGATCGACGTATTAAGACCAAGGAGATTGGACTCATCAATCGTATTTATTGAAGATAATTTAAGGAGTTTTCATGCAAAATTTTTCCCCTGTAAGTGCTTTGATTGGCGGCTCATTAATTGGTTTAAGCGCTTCCTTATTAATGTTTTTAAATGGGCGAATTGCTGGAATAAGTGGAATGTTTCATGGTTTATTCCCCTTTAAAAAAAGTGAATTTACCTGGAGAGTATTGTTTATCATAGGATTGATAATAGGCGGATTTGTTTATTACTTGTTACCCCAAATTCATTTTTCTCTACGCTCGCATTATCCAATCTACTTATTAATTTTATCTGGTTTTTTTGTTGGTATTGGTACGAAACTCGGTAGCGGTTGTACTAGTGGCCATGGCGTATGTGGAATTGCGAGAATGTCTACGCGATCTTTTGTTGCATCGGGAGTTTTTTTTATATTTGGTGC
>JBGTNK010000250.1:0-47773 GCA_041743125.1 Chitinophagaceae bacterium | reverse complement strand
TTCCTGATGGCAGTAAATAAAATAACACAGACGGTTACCACCGAAAATGCAACTAATTTACAGGTGACTTCAAATGCAGAGGAAAAAATTTACTTGTTTTTTAATGTAGGCAAAAAGAAAGTAAAAATTTTTATCGATGATATCCTCTATATTGAAAGCCTGAAAGAATACATACGAATTTTTACTCCAACAAAATCCATTCTTACCAAATTTCAATTAGGCCAGATAGAGGAACAATTAACCCATAATCGTTTTCTCCGGGTGCACCGTTCTTTTATTGTAGCCAAAGATAAAATAGAGGCTTTTTCTGCTACTGACATAGAAATTAGCGGAAAACATATACCTGTTGGCAGAAGTTATAAAGAAATTGTGCAAATGGCTCTTGATGGACACATAAGGTCATAATTATTAGCCACTAAATCTTTTATTAATGCAAAGAGGAAAGGAAAAAGAATAAAATTCCTTTTTATTATTTAATCTTTTAGGAATTCAAAGTATTTTCTTCATCAGCCAGTCCTTTTGTAAATCATTTCCTAACAAAAAATCGTGCTCTGCAAAGATCTCAAATCCCCAACGCTCATAAAATTGAATAGCCTTTTGGTTTTGTTTCCACACACCCAACCAAATAACAGGGAATTGCCTTTTATAAGCAATGGCAATACATTCCTGCATCAATGCACTTCCCACACCCTTTCCAACTACAGATTGAACTGCATAAAGCCTGGCTAATTCCATGGCAACGGTATTGCCCAGTTCCGGAGGCACATTGTTTTCCCGCAGCCTGGCATAACCAACCAATTCCTTTTCGGAATAAGCCAGCAAAAATATATTATGGTCGGCTCCTGCTTCCTGCATAAGTGATTCTTTGGTGAACTGTTCATTCAGGAATTTATCCATATTTTCTTCCGTATTCTGCGGCGCAAAAAAATCATAAAATGTTTGCCTGCTAATATCTGCGACCAGGCCTGCATCTTCCGGTGTAGCATATCGTATTGTTATCATACCACGAAAAATAAAAATGGAAAAAATAAAATATATAATTGAAAAGTAATGGAAAACTCTTACCTTTTCGATTCTTCGATCCTATCTCGACACATAACTCTCAACTTTTCTTAACCACAAAAAACCAAAACATGAGAAAAATTTCTCTCTTCTTTCTGCTTATCCCTGTATTGGCCATAAGCCAGAATCAAAACGTCGTTAATGCCAGCCGCTATTTTCCTAAAATGGACAAGGTACTTGAATTTGAAAAGGCTTTAACATCCCACATTCAGAAATTTCACAGCGGCGACTGGAAATGGCGGGTGTATGAAATTCAAACCGGTCCGGATGCAGGCGGCTTCCATGTAGTAGAAGGTCCCAAGTCCTGGGAAGATTTTGATAAGCGTGGAAACCTGGGCGATGAGCATATGAAGGACTGGAATAAAAATGTTTCCGTTTTTCTTACTGATAAATACACATCCTTGTATGCAGAATTTAAGGCAGACTTAAGTACAACCCAGGCTGAGGGATTCACTGAGAAAATTACCATTACCCATGTTTACCCTAAACCCGGTTCAGGAAATATAGTTGAGGGTACCCTTGCAAAAGCAAAAAAAGGATGGGAAGCCGGTGGCCAGACAGTAGCTGTTTATCAATCGGTGGCATCGGGGCCAAGTCAGTATGCATTGGTTTATCGTATGAAGGACGGATTGAAGGAACTGCAGGAAGGATTCAGGAAACCATTTAGAGAAAGATATGAAGGAGCCAATGGCGAAGGCACTTTGGAAACCTTTTTAGAAAAGATCAGGGAAGGAACGGATCATTCCTGGTCAGAGATGCTTTTTTTACGGACAGACCTGAGTTCTAAATAGAGTAAGAACCTATATATCGACATCTAGAATCCTATTCAAATCTATAACCATTAAAACTAACATCATGCGACAATCAAAATGCTTCCATTCAATTTTCGCTTACAGTAGTTTAATAACGGTATTTATTTTCTGCTTGCAATTTAATCTCCCTGCCCAGGATCGCAACATTACATCTTACCAATACCGTCATGTCCCAGATGACAAGATCGCCGAATTTATAAAAAGAGAAACAACATACTGGAGTAAAGTAGCGGAGAAAGCAGTTAATGAAAAAACAATGACTTTTTGGGCCCTCCTGGAAAAAGTAGGCGGTTATGATCTGCCGAATTCTTCAAATTTTTTATTTATTAATACATTTCCGGATGTAGACAAAGTAGGTGATGTATTTAATAATGTGGAAGCGGTGGCCGGAGTAAAAATGGAGGAAATGGAAACCAATTCTATGAGTACCACTACCAGCCATTTTTTCCTGCATGATGAAGGTTGGGAACAAGCCGCACAAGCTAACCCGGCTAATGATTTTAATTATGTCGTGATGATATATCACAACACCAGGTACCCCGATAGCCTGATTGCACTTGAAAAAAAATATTGGGCACCCTTCATCAAAAAGGCAATGGATAACAAACAAACTCCACAAAAGGCCTGGGGTAATGCAACTGTAATAGCTCCGATGGGTGACAATATTAAATTCAATACCGTTTCATATGACCTCTACAGCAAATTGCATGATGCTTTGATGCCCAATTGGGACACTAAAACAGTTTTTCCAACCAAGGGACTGACTATGATAGATAAAATTGAATTAAACAGGCGGGGTACGGCAATCTACAGGATTGTGAAAGTAGTAACATCTCCCTAACAATTAATCCTTCTATTGTGCAAAAAACCTTCGCAGATTATTTGCGAAGGTTTTTGCATATAATGCTATTAACGGATTATTCTTTTAATATCTTTCCCTGGTCCATAATTCATTCAGCTTGTCTCCTTTCGAACTCATACCTGAATGGTTCCATACTTCCCCGTTTACATTCCCATCAAACTCCAGGGAAGCTCCTACCCTTGCGCTATCCCTGGAAAAAAATTCAATGTGTTCAATATATTTTCCGGCAATAAATGTATAAGTGCCGCCGCCCGTTCCGAAAAATTCTTTGGTAGCGGGATTTATTGCCATCCATTGAAACCGGGTACCTGAAAGAATTTTTAATGTTTTGCGATCGCCTCTTTGCATGGGATTAATTTTTCCGTCCACCATCCTGCCGGTAATGCGCCAAACGCCCGACAGGTTATTTTTTCCTTTATCTAATCTTTTCCATTTCCGGGAGGTACCGGAGATGTCAGTTTGCATTTGTTCATCGGCGATTTCATAAGAAAAATTTGAAGTTTTTCCCACATTTTCTTTTGAATCGGTATCAAACTCGGTGATCAGTTTTATCGTTTTATTATCCGCTTTATATATACCGCCATAAGAACGGATAAATTTTTTATTGATTTTATCAAAGACGGCACATGAAAAATAGCCATCCTGAAAAATTGAAACTTGCTCCGTATTTCCCTGCTTCAAGTGCCATGCTCCCGAAAGTAATTGCTGGCTTGGGTTATCCAGGTAACTAAATCCAATTACAATGAAAATCAGGAATGCGGGATTCAATAGGGTGATCAATTGTTTTTTCATAAAAGTTAATTTGAAAAAGAGATAAAAATATTCTGAGATTTTCAGGCCGGTTATTGAAAAAATTAATCGTAAATAAAGTATACCTGCAGATAATATTTCAATAATATCAAGTCAACAAAATCAACTCCATCCTCACAAAGCTCAAACATTTTCTATTACCATCGCACTGGCACCCCCGCCCCCATTGCAAATGCCGGCAGCTCCATACCTTGCTTTATTTTGTTTTAAAACATTGATTAGTGTAACTATGATTCTTGCTCCACTGGCACCCAGCGGATGGCCCAACGATACTGCACCACCATGAACATTCACTTTCGATGGATCAAGTTTCAGACGCCGGGAATTTTCGATACCAACTACGGCGAATGCTTCATTAAGTTCCCAGTAATCTATCTCTTCCATTTTAAGCCCTGCTTTTTTTACAGCCTTTGGAACAGCCAGGGATGGAGTGGTGGTAAACCATTCCGGAGCCTGTTCTGCATCTGCAAATGAAAGGATCTTAGCAATTGGCTTTAAACCCAGATCATCGGCCTTTTCTTTGCTCATTAATACCAACGCTGCAGCACCATCATTCAATGTGCTTGCATTAGCAGCCGTCACTGTGCCTCCCTTTTGAAAAGCTGCATTCAGTGAAGGTATTTTCTCAAACCTAACATTGAAAGGTTCTTCATCTTTGCCGAGTTTTATAGGATCACCTTTCCGCTGTGGAATTTCAACTGTAATAACCTCTTCCTTAAATATTCCTTTTTCCCAGGCAGCCTGGCTTCTCCGGTAACTTTCTATAGCAAATTTGTCCTGCTCCTCCCGGCTAATACCGCAAGTACCTGCGCAAAGTTCAGCTGCATTGCCCATAGCTTTACCGTCATAAACATCAGTGAGGCCGTCTTTGGCAAGACCATCTATTAATTGTACATCGCCAAATTTATTTCCCCACCGCAACAAAGGGCTATAATAGGGAACATTGCTCATGCTTTCCATACCACCCGCCACTACAATATCTGCATCACCCAGCATGATGCTTTGGGCAGCAAGAGAGATGGATTTCATGCCACTGGCACAAACTTTATTTATAGTAGTGCAGTTTACTTGATCTGGCAATCCGGCATATTTCGCAGCTTGTCTTGCCGGCGCCTGACCCAGGTTGGCTTGCAGCACACAACCCATTAGCACATCCTGCACCAGTTCAGGTTGAAGCCCTGCTTTTACAAGAGCTCCTTTTATAGCCAAGGCTCCTAATTTGGTGGCAGAAAGTTCTTTTAAACTTCCTCCAAAACTTCCCAGGGGCGTCCTTACAGCTGAAATGACATATACTTCCTTCATAATTTATATAATTTAAAAGACGATTTTAATTATTTAATTAATTGTCTTTAGTTAATAACAAGAAGACAAAGATAAAGATTGCAAACGCGATTATTTTTTCATCATTCTATTGATCACTCACAGGTTACGAAATAGAAATGACTTTAAAATGGGCTTATTTACACCGGTTGGCAATCCCGGAGAAGGTGAAATGCCGTATCTTCAATTAATATATAAATGGAGGCAGCCATTACTTGTCAAACCATCGTTATTATGCAAAAATTGAATTTGAAGCCTGAGCGTATTGAAGTCATGCATTTTCTCGCCCAGAACATTGATAATATTATAGAAGAATATCTTAAAAAAATTGATACCAACTGGCAACCTGCAGATTTTTTACCGGATAGTTCTTCAGAATCTTTTGGCAGAGAAGTAAAAGAACTGCAAAAAGAATGTAAAGAACTGCCATATGATTACATGGCAGTTTTAGTTGGTGATACTATAACCGAGGAAGCTCTGCCAACTTACGAAAGCTGGCTTATGGAGGTGGAAGGAATAACCAAAACCGAACCACAGGGATGGAGTAAGTGGGTAAGAATGTGGAGTGCTGAAGAAAACAGGCATGGCGACCTGTTAAATAAATTTCTGTATCTCTCAGGCCGCATTAATATGCGCCAAATGGAGATCAGTACGCAATACCTGATAGCCGATGGAATGGATATCGGCACGGCAAAAGACCCCTACAGGAATTTCGTCTATACTTCTTTCCAGGAACTGGCAACAAATATTTCTCATCGGCGCACAGCCACAATGGCCAAAAAGAATGGAAGTGATCAGCTTTCCAGAATTTGCGGCGTGATAGCTTCAGACGAAGCCAGGCACGCCAAAGCATATAAGAGTTTTGTGTCAAAAATATTTGAAGTAGATCCCAGTGAAATGATGCTGGCCTTTGAAGATATGATGCGGAAGCGAATTGCGATGCCAGCTCACTTTCTCAGGCAAAAAGGAGAACCTCTCGGAGCTACTTTTTCTCATTTTAGTGATGCTGCTCAGCGCCTGGGTGTTTATACCAGCCGGGATTACACACATATTTTAGAGTCCCTGATTATTGAATGGAATATCGGTAATATAAGCGGCTTATCAGGTGCTGCGGAGAAATCAAGAGATTATTTAATGGGACTACCGGCACGATTCAAGAAAATATCTGAGCGGGGATTAAAGGCTCCGGTTGAATACAAATTTAATTGGATCCGGTAAAAGAGATTTTCCTGATTTATTCTTAATAAGTTTTTACCGATTTGCCTTCAGGCTATTTGAGATCCTGTGTTTCTTAGTTTTATGTTTTAATCGCAAACCACAGCCAGGCTTTTCACCAATTTTATTTTATCTCATTTGGATGACTGCTTCATTGCATTTTTAATCGGCTCTCATTCTTTATCAAAGTTTGTGGTAAATAATTTTTATTACCAATCTGAGTACAGGTTCATTCCCCTTATATTTGATATTGATTGATTTAATTATACTCTTTCTTTATAATTCTAATGAAGGTCTAAAAGGACATTCTTTTCCGTGGCATAATGAATCATTGGAAAAAATAATGAGAATTTGCAGCTGGCGGTAATATTATTCACAGGCTATCAGAAGGAAATATAAATAGAGTAGAAAGTAACACTATGCAGAATTTACTACACGACTTGAAAATTCTCTTGCAGAGAGATGAGCGATTGGTTTCAGGAGGTAAATTGCTGAAGAACACGATCAATGAACTGGCATTGCAAAATGATGCTATCCTGATCAATATTTTATTATCCCATCCTCCAATCTGTAAATATTTTTTTCAGCAGGTGGGGAAAGTAGTCATATTTGACAAATCAAAATTTCAACAAATTATAAATAGCAACGAATTCCTGGCTGATAACTATACTTCCATAAGCAATAAAATTGGACTAACATCAGCATCCGAATTTATTGGGGAAGGAAAAGAAGTCGTTCTTTCATTTCCATTTAAGGATTGTGTACTGGAAAGTAATCAGTCCGGCCCCGAAAAAAAAAGAAAAGAAATATTTAAAAATGAAATTCTTGCCCCCGATGAAACAGAGTGTTTATTGGAAGAAAAAGCATTAGTTGGTTTCAAAAGGATCACTGAAAAAGGAGAAGAGTTTCCTGATCAAATATCCATTGATGATAACCTGCTGATAAAAGGAAATAATCTTCAGGCACTTCATTCGCTAAAAAAGGCTTTTCAGGCCAGGAATAAATTCATCAAGCTAATTTATATTGATCCGCCTTATAATACCGGTAATGGGGATTTTGGATACAATGATAGCTACAGTCACTCCACCTGGCTTACGTTTATGAAAAACAGGTTAGAGGTAGCCTGGGAATTATTGACTATAGACGGAAGCATATGGATCCATATAGATGACAGGGAAGCTCATTACCTGAAAGTTCTTTGCGATGAATTATTTGGCCGGGAAAATTTTGTTGCCAATATAATCTGGCAAAAAAAATTTTCTCCACAGAATGATGCAAAATATTTTTCAGATAACCACGATCATATCCTTGTATATGCAAAAAACAAATCAAACTGGAAACCAAATTTATTAGCCCGTTCAGAAAAAACCCTGGCCAGGTATGCCAACCCTGATAATGATCCGAGAGGTAATTGGGCATCTGGTGGTTTAGATGTAAAAACCTACTCAGCCGCATGCGATTACCCCATCACCACTCCTTCCGGCCGGGTCATAAACCCACCAAAGGGTTCGTGCTGGCGGGTTTCCAAACAACGGTTTGAGGAATTAGTAAGCGATAACCGTATTTGGTTTGGTACTGAAGGAAATAATATTCCAAGATTAAAAAGATTTTTAACGGATGTAAAAAAAGGCCAGACACCATTAACGATCTGGTTGCATACTGAAGCAGGCCATAACCAGGAAGCAAAACAGGAATTAAATAAGTTACTGGAATCTGACCTGTTTAAAACGCCAAAACCAGAACGCCTCTTAAAGCAGATCATCGAAATTGGTTCAAATACCGGGGACCTTGTTCTCGATTTTTTCTCAGGAAGTGGAACAACGGCTGCTGTTTCTTTGAAGTTAAACAGGAAATTTATAGCCATTGAGCAAATGGATTATATTGAAACAATAACAAAAATGCGGTTAAAAAAAGTAGTTTCCGGTGAGCAGGGTGGTGTATCAAAATCGCTTTCCTGGAATGGAGGGGGAGAATTTATTTATTTTCAATTAGCTAATTGCAATGATCTTTTCTTTAAAGCCATTGCACAGTCAAAGAATAAAAAATCGCTGGCAGAACTGTTACTTTCTATTGAAAGGAAAGGGTTTGTAACCTATAAGCGTTTAATAAAACTCTTTAATAAAGGAGATTTTAAATTGCTTTCAGTTGAAGAACAACAGAAAATACTTTTAGAAATGCTGAATAAGAATACGCTCTATATTCCGTTTTCAGAAATTGAAGACAATGACTATAGTATTGACGAAAGAACAAAACTTTTGAATTATTCATTTTATTCCACAAATAGATAATCAATATAAATATATCGGGAGAAACTTTTAAGCAAATCAAAAATTCATTTCAAGCACCTACAGGGAAAAAATTGAGGCAAAAAGTAAAGACTGGTGGATATGTATTTTGTGGATTCTTTTAATTAATCTTTTTAACAAAGAGTATTTACTGCTAAAATTTATACTCCAATACTCTGAATAAATAAATAATTTCTTCTCTCAGTCCTATCCTAATTGAGTTTACCTGCCAATGCTTTTTTTAATTTAGTCACTTCATTCTTATTTTCTTTATGTTTGAGATTATGAAATGGATCGTATTAAGTTTTGCATTTCTGCTGCTAACCGTAACCACTCAGGCGCAGGTGTCACCGATGTTTGTAATTAAGATAGATAGCTCAGGTTATCATTTAACACCGGAAGGAGCCTCTCATCTGGCCTCACTCCCACTGAAGTGTATTGAACAGGAATTTCCGAATAAAACCGGGCATACTTCCAATAATGATACCGATCATGTATTATTACCCCGGCAATTGCATCCGGCTTTTTATGGTTGCTTCGACTGGCATTCTTGTGTACACGGCCATTGGATGCTTGTAAAATTGCTAAAACTTTTTCCGGGTTTACCCGAAGCTGATGCTATTCGAAATGTTATCAACAAAACAATTACCAGAGAAAATATTGAACAGGAAGTGAAATATTTTGACAGGCCGCTTGCGGCATCCTGGGAACGGACCTATGGCTGGGCCTGGCTCCTAAAACTTGATGAAGAATTGCTAACCTGGAAAAATGAAGATGGCCGGCGATGGCATGAAGCTTTGCAGCCACTTACAAAAAAAGTCATTGGGATTTGGTTAAAATATCTACCCAGGCAAACTTATCCTAACCGAACAGGTGTACATCCTAATACAGCTTTCGGATTAAGTTTTGCATTAGATTATGCCCGGGCAGCAAAGGACACTTCATTTGAAAATGCTGTTACTCTATCAGCAAAGCGAATTTATCTTAAGGACAAAAATGCTCCTGCTATTTGGGAACCTGATGGTTCTGATTTTTTGTCTGCCAGCCTGCAAGAAGCAGCCCTGATGCGGAAAATTTTATCACCGCGAGAATTTGTCAATTGGTTTAATCATTTTTACACTATGCCAGGATTGAAGCACCTCACAATTTTGCCCATTGTGTCCGACCGTACCGATTTGCAGATTGTTCATTTAGATGGTCTGAGTTTCAGCCGGAGCTGGTGTATGAAAAGCCTGGCTGATGCCTTACCAGTTAAAGATCCGAGGAAGAAAATATTACAAAGGTCGTCTCTTCATCATTTGGCAACAGCTTTGACAAATGTGGTAAGCGGCCACTATGGCGGTGAACACTGGCTGGCCAGTTTCGCCGTTTACGCCCTGACAAATTAATGGAGTTGCTTTTTTTTTATTAAACCGGTATTACAGAAGACGAGTGCAACTGCTATTCCCAATTTACATTCTTTCTATAATTTCTTTTATTGAGGAAAATCCGGATGACTTTTGACAGATTCAATTTGCTTTTGATGCCGTTCTAAATGAAATCGCAAAAATTCAAATCGCTGAACTACATTAAGAGGCCCGGACATTATATGCGGATAAATTATTTGTTCCGGATTCAACCCGTTTATAGAATTATTTAAAGCTTCCAGCAAGAGTTGACAATTCCTTAATGCCAGTATCCAAAAATCAAGCGGCCCTCCCCATCTTGGCTTGGCCACCTCCGGTACTTTTTCTTTTGGTTGCCAGGTTTTTTCTATGATCTGCTCTATCGATAATCCCTGGTGTATGGCATCACCCGACCAAATCGGTTTATTATTCCGGATACCTTCCATTGCCTTCCACATTCCGTTTATACCACCAGTTTCAGCCCACACCATATGTTCTGTAATTTCAATTATATTCCAGGCATCGGTTGATGGTTTAAATAAAGCCTGCTCAGCGTTAAGTCCGGATGTCGATTCAATGAATTGTTTACCAGCTTCATTTACTCGCAGAATTAATTTTTCAAGATCCACAATATTTGTTTTTAATTTTTTTGTTGTAACTGCATGGTTTATTACTGTAAGACATGATGTGCCTTATACTAATAACCATCTGTACCGGGAAATGGAAAGCTTGAACCGTTAGCAATATGCTTTTACCCGACCTCTAATTCTTTTTTCTAATGGCAATTAACCTTATGTCTTTTGCCTTTGCAAAAAAGATGAGTAACCGTTATTCTTAATTCATTAATTATGGAGCTAATTTGAACTTACCAACATTTCATTCTTCCTGTACGTCTTCCTTTATTAAAGTTCTTAACTGGGAGGCCATTTCCGGGGTGACCGATACACCATGTACGTCCAAAGCATGTTGGGCTGCTTGTTTCATTACTTCGTCTTCTGTATTGCCCCGAATAACACCCTGGCAATCAAAACCGGCATCCCGGCAATGTAATGTTTTCATTTGATGACAATTTAATCGTGAAAAAATCTATAGAACTATTTTCATGAGTACTTTTTAATAAGTAAACATCCGGTCGCTCTCAACTGCCAACTTTACAAGTACATTAGGCAATGCAAATTCCGCCGGCTTAGCTTTTAAATCCGCTTCGGTAACACCCCTCGCTTTACTCGAGTTGCCTGATAAATAAAATTTCCCACCACCTTTTATAATAGCATCATAATGTTCGCGGAGTTTACCGGTACCAATGCCTGCTAATGTGTTTAGAATTGAATCCTTCAATAATTTAACGGCGTCCCCTGCGAGAAACAAGTTCACGGTATGGCCTTCATCTATCGCCGATTTAGCAACAAGAAAGCCCAGCGCTGCTCTTGTCGGATTTTCAGGTCCGTGGGTGATATGGACCAGGAATTTTATTTTTTTTTCAGGCGATATATTTTCTTTATTCTGGCCAGTTACAACGTAACAAATAGAAAGGAATAAAATAGCGAAGAAAACTTTCTTAATATTCATAATCCGGAGCTTTTAAAAAAGATTACCAATATTGAATTTCAACGACTATCTAAATATACTGCAAAACATAAAAGCGGGAAAAATCAATTTTTCCACTGCAAATATGTTTTGTGCTGGCAGGGAAAGGTAAACAATACAGGAAAGCTTTTCAGAACCTGCTGTCTTTTCATCAATAATGGTCACCGGCCCTTCAGCCAGAACGGGCTATTCCATCTGTTTCAATGGCCTCCTTTAATAAGGAAATTATTGCTTTTGTATTGATGTCATCAACGGTTTGAAAAATTTTATAAAACACCTGCTTATTGCTTCCATGATCCAAATAAAAATCCTCGTCTTTGAGCTTATAACCCTGGCAGAATCCTAGCATCACACCTTTTTTGAAGCCTCCCCAAGGAACGGACGAAGGCCAGATTAAGCAAATCCTTTTTTTACCATAATAAAAGGGAACATTGTAAGTAAGTTTTTCTTTACAATCCGGAGGCAAGTTCTCCAATATGATCTGCCTCAGGACGTCTGTAATTATCCGCTCACCGGGGGGAAGGTATTCCCAGAATTCCAGGAAAGACCTGAATTTGATTCCGTTTTGAAACCCCTTATTCATCTGCCTGCTCTTTTGTTTTTGAACTTCTTTATAATTTAATCAATAAATAGAAGTGTTATGGATGACAAAATTAGCAGAGGATTTTGTCCGGGCAGCATATTATCCTGTAAAGTTTAGTTGGCAAATACGGAAGTTGACAGGCAAAAAAATTTGGCTCAGAATGACTACTTAAAGGACAATAATAAGCAATATGCCGCGGAATGGAATTGATATTTTTAAAAAACCTATATTTAAATTACAATATAATCAGCCGGGTTATTTCAAATCCCGGGCGGGGTCAATAATAAAACCATTCCAATGGCTCCCCTTCATCAACTAGGTGCTATCGTATTTACCGATATTGTCGGTTATACAGCCATGATGCAGAATGACGAAGAAATGGCGGTGAATAATATTAACCGCTTCCGGAAAACAATAGAGAATTTAGTGCCGGCGCACAATGGAAGTATTATTCAATATTATGGTGATGGTTGTTTATTGCTTTTTAACAGCTCAGTCAATGCGGTGCAATTTTCAAAACTTACCCAAAAGGAATTTAATGAATCACCCCGGTTGCCTGTCAGGATAGGAATACATATGGGCGATGTACTTCTCAGTGAAGGAAGTGTATTTGGTGATGTAGTTAATATTGCCTCCCGAATCCAGGCCCTGGCGCCACCCGGTTGTATATATATCTCTGAAACTGTGCAGGAGAATACAAAAAACAAGAAAGATATCACTTGCCATTTTATTAAAAAGGAAGTTCTAAAAAATGTTAAGTTACCGGTATCCATTTATGAGGTAGCAATAAACACTGGTGATAATGCAGATCATTTCTCTGTTTCCTCTGACCGAAATTTTTTTCATGCGGTGTCTGCAAATAGTGTTGCTGTTTTACCCTTTATAAATTTAACGAACGAACCCGACCAGGAATATTTTAGTGAAGGAATGGCGGAGGAGATCATAAACTCCCTGACGCATTTACAGGATTTGAAAGTAGCAGGGCGCAGTTCAGCCTTTCAGTTAAATGATAAAAATCATAGCATTCAGCAAATGGGAGAAATGTTGGGCGTGAATTCAATTCTGAAAGGAAGCATACAAAAGCAGGGCAACCGGGTTCGTATCACTGCACAGTTAATCAACGCCGGAGATGGATTCCATATGTGGTCTGAAAAGTATGACCGTGAAATGAATGATATTTTTTCCATCCAGGATGAAATCGCCTTGTCGATCACCGAGAAATTAAAAATAACATTACTGGAAAAAGAAAAAAACAAGGTGACCCGCACCCGCACCCAGGACCCTGAAGCATATGAATTATATTTAAAAGGCAGGTTTCTCCTTAATCGCCGCGGGGCAGCTATACCATTAGCGATACAAAATTTTCAAAAAGCAATTGATATAGATCCTGGTTTTGCACTCGCATATGCGGGATATGCTGACGGCAATTTAGCATTGGCAAACTATGGTTTGGCACCACCCCGGCAAGTGATGGTAAAAGCAAGAGAGGCCGCTGAAAAATCTATCGAATTAGATCCTTCCCTCCCGGAAGGATATTGCTCCCTCGCATTTTATTACACACTTTATGAATGGAACTGGCAAGAGGCTCAAAAAAATTTTTTGCATTCGTTTGAAATAAATCCGCGGTATACACAAGCCCATGCCTGGTATGGATGGAATTACCTCACGATAGTGAAAGGCAACTTTGAGCAAGGGGAAATGCACGGCGTCATGCTTGTAAAACTGGATCCCTTAAGCGCCTATTTTAATGCTACGTATTCATTAATACTTTGTACGGTGGGTAAATTATCCCAGGCCCTGGAAGTTTGCCGGTATGCTCTTGAACTGGATCCAAATTCATTTATAAGTCATATTTCGCAAGGAAATATTCTTATGAAAATGGAACGTTATGGAGAATCGATCGCCTCCTTCAAAAGAGCCTTAAAAATTTCCAATAGGCATCATTTTGCTGTTAATGCACTTATCTGGAACTATTGTTTAACAGGAAAAACAGAAGAAGCCCGCAGCCTAATGAATGAACTAAAGGTCAGGTCGGAGAAAGAATATATCGCCAAAGCATTTACCAGCCTATCTGCAGCATACCTTGGAGAAACTGAAGAAGCATTTACATTTCTAGAGAAGGCTTTTGATGACCGTGATCCCATCCTGCTTAATCTTAAATATGAAAATTGGGGACCAGCCTGGTTTCGAAAAGATCCTCGCTTCCAGGAAATTTTAGGAAGATTGGGCTTATCAAAAACCGAATGATTAAAAATGCTGTCACAAAAAAATAAAAAAATACTCCCATCTTATTTTTCCTTGTATATGCAGGTAATCAACTGCATAATTGAAAAATCCAATCAGCATAATCTGGAAACTGTAAGAGCAATTCTTTTTTATCCGCTATTTCAAAATCTTTAAAGTCAAACCCTGGAGAAAATGTGCAGCCCACAAAAGAAAATGAATTTTCTCTGACCGGCTTTGAGGCAAACCAGCAACCAGCTTTTACCACCTGCTGAAAAAAATATCCGTTCGCAGGATCATTACCTAATTTAAGCACTTCTCCCCTTCCGTCCTTATACAGCACGTATATATGTAATGAAATGCCGGAATAAAAATGCCATAGTTCATCGCTTTTTATCCTGTGAAATGCTGAAAATTGTTTTCCTTCCAGTAAAAAATATATGGCGGTTGAAAAATAGCGTGGTCCTTCAAACTGCGATGGCAATGCTTCTGCTGCTATCTTCTCTTCACTGCAATAGGTTTGTACATAATAACCCCCTTCAGGATGCGATTGCAATTGGTATTGTATTATCAATTGTTCGGCGGTAAGCAAAGAAAAAGAATTTTATCTTTTTGATCTTTAAAAAAATAAGAAACAAAAAGTTTAGTAACTGCTCATTTATTCAAAATATGACCATTCCTGTCATGCCATCATGTTTCATACAGGCGTTCTTTATATATATTTCCCCATTAACGATATTAATAGGTTAAATTACACATTGGTCTTGTCTCCATCTTAAAAAACCAAATTTTATGAAAGATATTTTTACCAGATCGTACCGGGGCCGTTTATTTGAATTCAAAAGAATTCTTTCTTCCAGTTTTGATCCCTGGTATCATATTTCTGTAAAACTTGATGATGTAGAAATAAAATACCGGATGCACAATAATAATAAAGATGGAAGCTGGAAGATAACGGCTGAGCGGTTGCCACGACTGTTGTATTCATTAGAGGCGGAATTTGATGAACTATTGCAGCTTAATGAAAAACCAGAAAATTCTTCGTACAGATAATAAGGAGTCTACCATTTAAATAGGCCGGTGCTAAAAGAATTCAATTATAATTGAGGTCTTTAATTAATCAAGGATCAGAGAAAATGATTGCCCCGGAGCCAGGTTTTTAGTTTTTCAACCCAACTATCTGAGGTTGTTTTATTATTCAGGCCAAAGCCATGGCCTCCCTTTTCATACAGGTGCAATTCAGTATTTACATTATGGCGTTGCAAGGCTTCATTATATTGTTTGCTGTTGGCTGATTTTACTGCCTGATCATCGTTTGCATGTACAAGGAATGCAGGCGGTGTTTGGTCGTTAACCCACAATTCATTTGAAAATTCTCTTACTTTTTCCAGGCCAGCATTTTTCCCGATCAAATTATTCCGGCTTCCGATATGTGTAAGGCTGTCGGTAAAACTAATAACAGGATAAATAAGGATGGAAAAATCAGGCCTCAGGGATATTTGGGCAGGGTTATTAATTACAGGTTTATTAAAATGAGTGGATGCTGTAGCAGCAAGATGCCCACCTGCAGAAAAACCCATGATACCAATTTTGCTGGTATCAAGATTCCAGTGTTTAGCATTTTGTCTTACCAGTTGCAATGCCCGCTGAGCATCCTGCAACGGGCCAATTTCTTTGTTCACCATAATTGAATCGTCAGGTAAACGGTATTTTAAAACAAAAGCGGTAATCCCCAAACTTGTAAACATGCCGGCAACATCACTACCCTCATGACTGGCTGCTAATATGCCATATCCTCCGCCCGGGCAAATGATTACAGCCGATCCTTTTTCAGATGGAAAAGCCGGCCTGTACATCACCAGGGTAGGAACAGAAACGTTCCTTATCCGGAGTATGCCATCCGATGTTTCGCTTTTTTCTTTATTAATTGAAGGAATGCTGTTAGGAATTTTATCATACAATTGAATAGAAAGCTGAGCAGACAAACTTGCTCCCAGCAAAATTTGGATACTCAATACTGCTAGATATTTTTTCATATATGGAATGGAAGGTTAATAGCGAAGCTTTTGCAAAAACAAATTATAGAGTATATCCGGTGGGCATTCTGACCCTGTTCAGGAACTCATTTCTAAGTCGAAAATTCGTTTCAGGCAGTTGATTCATCACTTGCAGAGGAGGCTTCTTCTTCAACAGGCGTGATATTAGTTATACATAAAAGCAGATCTGAATTCAGGCTGATGTTATAATTATTTTGGCGCAGGAGTGATTTCGCAACCTCATCTGTAAGTAAGAGAGTAACAAGATCTTTGGCAGGAACTGATTGACTTAACGTCACAAAACGTCCTTTAATTAATTCAATATTGAATGAACAGGCGGGCTTGCGGGTACGGTTACCTTTTTCAAAATCCGTACGATTGAGACCCATTTTTTGTTCCGCAGCAGCTGATTTCTTCAACAATATTCTAATAACAGGAAGGTATTTATTCCAAATATGCGTGTACATAAAGAACTTAATTTAAATTAATAATCAGAGCAGGCGGCTAAGCAAAAGTAACGATGTTATAAGGGAATTCGTGAATTAATTGCAGATAGTCCCTAAAACAAGGTCAGAATAGCTTTTTAGGCCTGAAATGATGTTATTTAATTCATTGATTCAGGGTTTAAATCAAGCCTTTCCGTCTTACAAATCGTAAAAGATGTGAAGGTGTACATGGATGCTGTTTTGGAAAGAAGGAACCAATTCAGACCTGCGCATTTAGTGGGAGGTTAAAACATACTATATCAGATTGTCTCACAAAACTTAGTTATAAATCATTTCTTTAATTGTTCGCATTACAATAAGCAAGTTTGCCGGATAAAAACCCTCAAAGTATCAAAAGAATCTCTATGCCATGTTATTGTGTACAAAATTGTGGAAATACTTTTCTCAATATATTTAGGATTCAAATTTCTACTTATGCCAAAATTGATCTGTACTTTTTTATTGTCTGTTTATTCCATTATTATCCTTGCGCAATCAATGCCCGCTGCGCTCACTGTAGAGAGAATCATGAGAGATCCCAATTGGATTGGAACCTCCCCTTCCAACCCCCAGTGGTCCGCCGATGGAAAATTTCTTTTTTTCAACTGGAACCCTGATCAAAATATTTCTGATTCACTTTACTATATAACAAATGAAAATAAAAGCCCTGTCAAGGCTTCAGTTCAGCAAAAATTAACAAGCGTTCTGGCAAATTCCATTGAATACAACAGGCTGAAGACTGGATATGTTTATGCAAAGTTTGGCGATGTATTCTTTACCGATATCAAAACCGGGAAAACAAAAAGGATCACTGAAACCGTAGAACCCGAAAATAACCCCCGGTTTTCTTTCAACGATTCAAAGGTCGTCTTCAACCGGGGACAAAATCTGTATGCATGGAACATAGCAACAGGAGAAACGCAACAATTAACCAATATTAAAGGAATTGCATCAGCTGCAACAGCAGCGGGTAATTCTACATCAGGGGGAAATAACAGTTCGTTATCTGCGGTGACAAAGGATAACCTTAGTGAACAAGAGGATTGGCTAAAGAAAGATCAGTTAAGATATTTCGAAATTTTGGCCTTGCGAAAGGAAAAAAGAGAGAAGGAAAATAATTACACAAAAGAAACGAAGCCAAAAGAACTCCGGAGTATTAATATAGGCGATGAAGCATTACAGGGATTGAATATAAGTCCCGATGGTCGTTTTATCAATTACCGTTTATTTAAACCTTCAGCAAATGCAAAAAATACCATTGTTCCTGATTATGTAACAGAATCAGGATTTACGACAGATATTCCCGCCAGAACTAAAGTGGGTATTGTTTCCGGAAATTCAGAATATTTTTTTTATGACAGGATAAAAGATACTGTGATCAAAATTAAAACCGATTCCCTTCCCGGTATTTATGATTTGCCTGATTATGTAAATGACTATCCCCTTCAATTGGAAACAAGGAAGAATAAAGCGATCGCCCGGAGTGTAACGATACCCGGATTTTATTGGTCGCCCGGCGGGGAGCATGCGGTACTTGAGATACGATCAGATGATCACAAAGATCGCTGGTTAATGTTGTGGGATACTGCCACTTATCAATTGACTTTATTAGATCGCCAGCGAGATGAGGCCTGGATCGGAGGACCCGGTATCTACGGCAGTGTGGGTTGGATCAATGAGCAGGAATTCTGGTTTCAATCGGAAGAATCAGGCTATTCCCATCTTTATGTATTCAATGTAAAACAGGGAAAGAAAAAACCACTTACAAACGGAAACTATGAGATACAAAAAGCACAACTGTCAAACGACAAAAAGTTTTTCTATATTACCACTAATGAAGTGCATCCTGGCGAACAACATTTTTATACACTTGAAATAGGTTCGGGGAAAAAAGAAAGACTAACCAACCATACAGGCTCCCACCAGGTAACCATTTCGCCGGATGAAAAACAGCTGGCCATACTTTACTCCTCCGTTACTCAACCTTGGGAATTGTATTTGCAGGAAAATCTTAATGGAGGAAGAAAAATTAAAAATACTGTTGCTGCTCAAATAACATTTAAAGCAAAAAGCGATGAATTTAAATCTTACCCCTGGCAAGAACCAGCGGTAATAACAATTACAGCCAGGGACGGTGCGCCAATATATGCCAGGTTATATAAACCAGAAAATCCACTTCCCAATCGCCCGGCCGTCTTGTTTATTCATGGTGCTGGTTATTTACAAAATGCTCATAAATGGTGGAGCCAGTATTTTCGGGAATACATGTTTAACAACTTGCTGGCACAGCAGGGCTATTATGTATTGGATATGGACTACCGTGGAAGCGCAGGATATGGACGTAATTGGAGAACGGGTATATATCGCCATATGGGTGGAAAGGATCTTTCAGATCATATTGATGCGGCCAATTTCCTGGAAAAAAATTTTTCAGTAGATCCAAAAAGGATTGGTCTTTACGGAGGTTCTTATGGCGGCTTCATTACACTGATGGGCCTCTTTACAGCTCCTGATGTTTTTGCAGCAGGTGCCGCCCTGCGCCCGGTTACTGATTGGGCCAATTATAATCATCCCTATACTTCCAATATTTTGAATGAACCATATACGGACTCTATTTCCTACAGGAGAAGTTCGCCTGTCTATTTTGCCGAAGGATTAAAAGGTGATTTACTGATCTGCCATGGCATGGTTGATGTAAATGTTCATTACCAGGATGCAGTTAAACTGGTACAGCGTTTAATTGAATTGGGAAAGGATAATTGGGAGCTTGCATCCTACCCAATGGAAGATCATGGATTTATTGAACCGAGTAGCTGGACAGACGAGTACAAAAGAATATTTAAGTTATTTGAAAGAGTGCTGAAAAAATAACAACAAAAGCACGGGAATTGACAGGAATCGTCGTGGATAATCTAAAAACCCCGAAACTCAAACTTCTCTATATTTGTATCCCAACAAAATATGGCTATGGCAAAACAAATTGAAGATTTTGATGCTAACCTGGCAGGTGAAGATGGAAAAACAGAAGAAACAAAAAGTAGCTGGTTTAAACGGATAAAAAAAGGAATCAATACAAAAACATCTGAAAAAAAAGAAACTCCGGAAGGGCTCTGGACTAAATGCCCTGATTGCAATTATATCTGCACCATCTCAGAACTCCGTGAACATTTATTTGTTTGTCCAAAATGCAATTATCATCATCGGATAAGCAGTAATGAATACTTTGATATTTTATTTGACAATTCAGAATTTAAAGAGTTGTTTGAAAATATAAGAAGTAAGGATTTTCTTGAATTCACCGATCTTAAACCGTACAAAAAAAGGTTGGAAGAAATTTGGAATAAAACAGACCTGAAGGATTCTATGCGGGTGGCTGCCGGCAAAGTTGGTGATCATAACCTGGTGATTGCCTGTATGGATTTTGAATTTATAGGAGGTTCCCTGGGTAGTGTAATGGGTGAAAAATTTTCAAGGGCTGTTGATTATTGTATTGAGCACCGGATACCATATTTGGTAATCAGTAAAAGCGGTGGTGCCCGGATGATGGAAAGCGCATTTTCATTAATGCAACTTGCAAAGACAAGCGGTAAGCTATCGCAATTAAGTGATGCTAAATTGCCTTATATCTCTTTATTAACAGATCCAACATTCGGTGGAATTTCGGCATCATTTGGAATGTTAGGAGATCTGAATATTGCTGAGCCGGATGCGTTGATCGGTTTTGCGGGTCCTCGGGTAATCAAAGAAACGATCAAGAAAGAATTACCAGAAGGATTTCAGCGCAGTGAATTTGTATTGGAGCATGGCTTTTTAGATTTTATAGTTCCCCGCAACGAATTGAAAGCAAAACTTGCAAAAGTGCTGATGCTTTTTAATAATTGATCTCATTAAATTTATTGGAATATAACCCTGGTTAATGCCGGGGTTATTTGTTAAAGAGCCTGCCGGTTAGCCACCGGTTCATATATTTGCAAGATTACCCTGGTACATGAGTGAAATTAGAAACAGATCGGTCTATCACGAATACTTTATAGATGCAAAATATGAAGCAGGGATGGTATTGTTGGGAACAGAAGTGAAATCGATCCGGGGTGGAAAAGTAAGTTTTAATGATAGCTATTGCCTGCTTCATAAAGGTGAAATATGGATAAAGTCACTGCATATAGCAGAATATTCCCATGGGAACTTAAATAACCATGATCCCGTGCGTGACAGGAAGCTATTATTACAAAAAAAAGAAATCAGGAAAATAGAAACAAAATTGAAAGAAAAAGGATATACCCTGGTACCCCTCCGGATGTACTTAAATGAGAAAGGCTTTGTAAAAATTGAAATTGGATTGGCAAAAGGGAAAAAACTCCATGATAAAAGGGAAACTCTCAGGAAAAAAGACGTAGACAGGGAAATGAAACGTTATTTAAAATAATTTATTGGTTATTCTAGTGGGATAAGCATAGTTTTTGTCAAGCCAAAGCAACATGAAGAATTTAATAGTTTTAATTATCATATTATTTTCGATAAATGCAAATTCACAATCTGTTTTCGGGTATTGGTATGGTACGGCCAAAGTGAAGACCAATAGCTCTGCAAGCAATTATTTAGTGGAGCTGATACTGCAGCCGGAGAAAACTTCGGTAAAAGGTATTTTGAGTTATTATTTTAAAAATACATACCGCAGTATTCAGGTAAAAGGAAAGTACAATGCAAAAACCCGGCTGCTAAGCTTGTATAATATTCCAATCACTTACTATGGCTCTCTTAGTTCTATGGAAGTGGATTGTGAAATGAACCTGCTCGCAACGTTAAGGGTTGCGAAAGCAGGGTCTAGCCTGGTGGGTTCGTTTGTAAGTTCACCCGACTACAGGCTTACTTGTGTGGATATCAATTTCAATCTTTCCCTGGATGCTTCTATGAGTAAAATGGATTCTGTATTGCTGGCTTTGCGCAGTTTCAAAGAATTAAACCAGGTATGGAAACCCACCGCAGCGGACACACTTCCTGCCGTGAAAGTGATACAACGAAAGGTGATCAATTATGTGGTAGAAAGCCGCTTTAAAGAAAGGGAAAATGTAGTTGTCGAGGAATTAGAAGTGGATTCCGATTCTTTGCAGGTTGATTTTTATGACAACGGTGAAATTGACGGGGATTCAATATCTGTTTTTTATAACAACCAGTTGCTTGCCTTTTCCCAACGTCTCAGCACCCGGTCGCTTCATTTTGACCTTTTAATTGACAGCACAAAAGAATTGAATGAACTCAGTATGTTTGCCGATAACCTCGGAACTATACCTCCCAATACAGCCCTTATGATCATAACAGACGGGAATAAAAAACATGAAGTAAGATTGTCAAGCAGCCTGGAAAAAAATGCGACCATAAGGATCAGGCGTAAGAAAAAAGAATAAAGGGACTTTTTGGATTTTTGTTTTCCTGGTAAGTTTTATTGGTCACGTTAAAATCAGGTTGATACTATGTAGCTGTGGTCAGCAGGAGAAAGAAATTATATGTTCATGATGAAGAAGGTACTCTTCAAGCCACTTAAAGTTTTTAGTTGGTATGGTAGCGTCCAGGGATATGATAATATTATTCTCTTTAGTTTCCATTTTCTTCTCTTCAAATTTTATCCCTTTTTTTTCCATCTCAGCCAGGATATTTTGCCTCAGGTGACCATTTGGTTTTTCAAGTTCAATAATGAGGTCCCGTTTTAATTTTTTTGGCCTGAATATCCTATTGATCCATTTGCTGGAAAAAATGATGAATAAGGCGGAAACAACAAACGTTGCGGCAAGATAAAATTCTCCAAAACCAATGGCCATTCCCACTGCAGCCGCCAGCCATATAATACCTGCAGTCGTCAACCCGGAAACATCCAGTTTGTCTTTGAAAATGACCCCCGCCCCTATGAAGCCTATTCCGCTTACAATATAGGATGCAATACGGGTAGTTTCATGATCTGCCACGCCCACTTTATAAGAAAGAATTGTAAATAGTGCTGATCCAAGACAAATAACGGTGATTGTTTTCAGACCCGCTGCTTTATCCTTCATTTCTCTTTCCAACCCCAGGATAATTCCTGCAGCAATCGCCATTAAGGCTTTATAAACATCCATTATTTCCCAATGGTCAATCACGAAGCAGAGTATTTAATTCTAAAATAATTCAGGTTGTTTGTCTGCCGGTTTTTCTTTTACCCATTCCATTTGAACACTTTTATTAAAGTCAAGCAACTTATTACCTACCGCTCTCCAGCCCATTACATCGGCTACCCTGGCGATCTTAAATTTTGCTTTACGCACCTGTTCTCCCCGCCCGGTTTGAACTGCGAGTATCGGCTCAATTTCTGTGGATACCACTTCTAAATAATTCCCCTCTCCTTCTTTAATAAAAAAGAACTTATTCTTAAGCGTGGCAGTTTCAATCTTAAATCTTTTAACATTGTACTGCAGGTTTTTTTTATCGAGATAAACAGCAGAAATAATTTTTGCCGCATCAAATTTTTCTATCAATAAAATATTTTCCGCATCAAACCGCTGCGTCATTTCCTGATCAGTTATCATATAATTTCCGTCATTATAGATTACAAGGATCCTGTCGTCGGCCTCAAAGCTCCCCAGGAGTATTCCTTTTTCATCCGCATTTAATCTGCCAAATTTATCGTCAAACCACAGTTTACGTCCGCTTAGGGTAGCTTTGCCAGCCTCCTTAAAACGAACTGATTTTACCGGATGTTTAGTAACCTGGTTCCCCATACTTCCCCGTCCTTTAATAGCCAGTTCTTCAAAATAAAAATCAAACTCTTTGATACGGGCCGAAGAACCTGGTGTCAATACGATCTTAACCACTTCTGCCTCTCCATTTGGATTCACACTCAGGTAATGCACTTTACTTTTTTCATCCCCCCTGGTAAGATCATATACTTTTTCCCGGGTAACCCCTGTAACATTAAAACGTTTTGCATAACTCATGCCACCTTTTCCGTCAGCATACAGCATATTATAGGTTGTTCGTTCATCATTCTTCTGAAATACCGCGGCATGAAGGATGTCTTTACCAATAAAGACTTTCTCCTGAACCTTCGCCACCTTCATAATTCCCCTTTTGGTGAATACAATGATATCATCCAGGTTAGAACATTCAAAAAGAAACTCATCTCTTTTTAAACTCGTACCTATAAAGCCTTCTTCCCTGTTCATGTAAAGCCGTGTATTGGCTATAGCTACCTGTTTAGCTTCAATGATCTCTAATTGCCTGATCTCTGTTTTCCTTTCCCGGCCTTTACCATATTTTTTCAGCAGGTTTTCATAATACGCCACGGCAAAATCTACCAGGTTATTCAAATCAAATTTCACCTGCTTAATATCACTCTCCAGTCCTTTTATCTGTGCATTTAATTCATCAATATCCAGCCGGTAAATTCTCCTTACAGGTTTTTCTGTTAGTTTAATTATATCTTCTCTTGTAATTTCTCTCTTTAATTGTTTTTTAAAAGGAATAAAAGCCTTGTCAATGGCCACAATCACTTTATCCCAGGTTTCGTGTTTCTTCTCCAGCTCTTTATATATCTTTTCCTCAAAAAATATTTTTTCAAGTGAAGTGTAATGCCATTTCTCCTGTAGCTCGGCGAGTTTTATTTTTAACTCCTGCTCCAGCAGGTTTTTTGTGTTATCACATGAAATTCTAAGCAGGTCAATCACGCCAAGGAACTGCGGCTTCATGTCTACTATCACACAGGCATTCGGAGAAATGGAGGTTTCACAATCTGTAAACTTATATAAGGCATCAATTGTAATATCCGGAGAAATGCCAGGTGCAAGGTCTACCTGTATTTCAATTTCCGCCGCCGTATTATCAGTTACTTTTTTGATCTTGATCTTTCCCTGGTCATTAGCCCTGACTATAGAATCCATCAATTGCATGGTAGTAACCCCATAAGGCACACTCTTAATAGCCAGGGTCTTTTTATCAACCTCTTCTATATGAGCTCTCACTTTTACTTTGCCTCCCCTTTTACCCTGGTTGTAATCCGACACATCGATCATACCCCCTGTTTGAAAATCCGGGTACAGATCAAATTTTTTTCCCCGAAGGTGTTTGATGGAAGCATCAATGAGTTCACAAAAATTATGAGGTAAAATTTTTGTTGATAAACCTACTGCAATTCCGTCGGCACCCTGGGCGAGCAATAAAGGAAATTTCATGGGCAGGGTAACGGGTTCATTTTTTCTTCCGTCATAGCTTAATTGCCATTGGGTTGTTTTGGCATTAAAAGCAACTTCCAATGCAAACTTGCTGAGCCTGGCCTCAATATAACGGGGAGCTGCGGCATCATCACCTGTTCTTACATCACCCCAGTTTCCCTGGGTTTCAATCAACAACTCTTTTTGTCCAATGTTTACCAGTGCATCACCAATACTTGCATCCCCATGCGGATGGTATTGCATAGCCTGGCCAATAATATTTGCTACCTTATTAAATCGTCCATCATCCATTTCCTTCATTGCATGTAAAATCCGGCGCTGAACAGGTTTTAAACCGTCCTCTATTGAAGGAACAGCCCTTTCTAAAATTACATAGGAAGCATAATCCAGGAACCAACTTTTATACTGGCCATGTAAGCCGCTGTCATTATTCTGAACGTCTGTTATTTTATTTTTTGCTGCACTCATTTTTTATTTCTTTCTTATCACTTCTGATTGTGTGAATTTAAATCCATTATCGGTTTTGAACCCTGACCCATGTAGCCGGTCCATCGAATAATGGAAAAACAAGATCATTCCGATTGCACTATTACATTTGATGCTAAAAACACGGCTCCCAGCATTAAACTTGCTACGTCCTTATGGTGGAATAAATTAGTCATGGCTGCACCAATTTTTTTTTCGGCAACATAGCCTGACAATGCTAATATCGGGGCCAAAAATAAAAGTACATGCCCCCTCCAGGCAGCAAGAAATAAATTGAGAATATACATGCTCAAGCAAGGCATCATTACCTTCTTTAATTTAATTTGTTGCATTTTCTGTTTGGTTTGATTCTTCTTTTTTTGTTCCTGCCATTTTCACGTCAAAGTCCTTCCAGCTTTTGGCAGGGTCACCGGTCACTTCTATTTTCCCTTCTCTAATCAATTGCTTCATTCTCCACATTAAAAAAACATCACCCGTTTTTATTTTCATCCGGTGGAGCGTATTGGTCAGCACACGATTGGCTTTTTGCCACTCACCGGTAAGGGTTTTTAATAATTCACTATCATAAAAAGTTTCATCCTTCCCAATAATTTTTTTTCCACCCTCTAAGATTCTAATGAAACTATTTTCTTCACACAATCTTTTCCATTCATCAGGATCCACTTCAAATTCGCTGAGTGTTACCGGCCGTGATAGCTTTTTTGCTTTTAAAAATTCTTTGGGCTGAATTTCATGCAGCCAGGAAGGATAAAATATCTGTCCTTTTTCGTTTATAAAAGGAAGATTGTTCAAATAAAGTATATGGATTCTTCCGGCCAATTCACTTAATTGAGGTACTAACCAGTAATAGCCGGTGACATCATGCTGATTCTGTCCCATCCAAATCCATAATTGTTCCTCCTCCTCTGCGGACATTTTTTCTTTTATCTCTGCTACGGTTTTTCTATCGTCAAATTTTACAACCTGCGATCCGCTATAGGGTGAATTTTCCAACAAACTCATCCACCAGGATTGTCTTTTCTGCCACCCTTCCACTGTATCCAGCTCATTCAGGGGTCCCACTGCATAATCATCTTTGATCTGGATCACTACCCCGGCAAGGGTTTCATCAAGTTCTATTACTTGCTTCATCAGGTTTACTTCTGTTTCATTAAAAACTATGTGTATCATATTTGTTTTTCTTTGTGAATAAAAATCAGGTCACCCGTCGGCTCCTGATTGTTTGCATCTGCTTTTTTTAACTGGTTTCCGGAAAGAAAATATTTTTCAAATCCTGCAGAGATTAGTGAAGCTTCTACAACCGGTTTATGTTGACCCCATGTTTCAATTTGAATGATGGGTTTAAATTTTTTCAGTACCGGTAAAATTTCCGGGATCACCACCTCTTCATATCCCTCTATGTCACATTTCAAATAATCAATTCGCTCAAACTCCTCAAACAGATCTCCGGCATTTTTCATATCGGCCTCAAAAGAAAATTCGTAATCAGATAGCGGCTTATCATTCTTTTCTTCAAAAATATGTGGCAAGCCGGTACGCAAATACCCAAAATGATCGGGAGTTACCAGGTGCACTTTCTGGTTTTCCTTCCCTAATGCAAATGGCAGGACGGTTATGTTTTTTCTATGGCCACATGACCATTTGATGATCTTAGTGTATAATGGCACCGGCTCAATTGCAATTACCCTACCGCTATCGCCAACCCATTCCGAATACAATTTGGTAAAGTAGCCCAGGTTAGCACCTATGTCAATTACTGTATCCCCCCTTTTTATAAGTTGCTTTACGTAATAGTGATAATTGTAAGCGGTGTTCTGCCTCAACAATCCGGTTCTGTACAAGAAAAAGAAACCCTTGTTAAGCAATTTTAGATAATTTTCCTGGCCCAATAACCTGAACAAATATGACTTGATCTTTTTCTTCATACTATAAAAAAAGGATAGCTGAAATGTCCTGGAGTTGCGAGCAGATAATTTTTTGAAAATCCTTTATTAACATGTATTGTACCTGTTTTGGATTCAATGGACACGATTATCGATTACCTACCTAAACTACTTCTTCTGCTTTGTCCAACTCCACCTTTAGGTTATTGATAATGAATTCTTGTCTTTCCATCGTATTCTTTCCCATGTAATATTCTAATAATTGCTGAATATGATCACCCTGTTCCAGCCTCATCAGTTGCTTGCGCATATCAGCACCAATAAACTGGGCAAACTCATCCGGGCTTATTTCACCCAATCCCTTAAACCGTGTTATTTCAGGTTTATTTCCCAACTTCTTAATAGCGGCTTGTTTTTCACTTTCGTCAAAACAATAAATAGTTTCTTGTTTATTTCTTACCCGAAATAGTGGCGTTTCCAGCACATATACTTTTTCATGCTTGACCAAATCGGGGAAAAACTGCAAAAAGAAGGTCATCAGCAATAAGCGGATATGCATACCATCAACATCTGCATCGGTTGCTATAACAATATTGTTAAACCGTAAACCTTCCATGCCGTCTTCGATATTCAAGGCATGCTGTAGCAAATTGAATTCTTCATTTTCATAAACCACTTTTTTAGTAAGGCCGAAACTATTCAGGGGTTTACCCCTCAAACTAAATACGGCCTGGGTTTCAACATTCCGGGATTTTGTAATGGAGCCGCTGGCGCTATCTCCTTCTGTTATAAAAATAGTGGTCTCATTTTGTTTGGCAACAAAAGCTTCCTTTCCCTTTGCCGGCAAATCATCATTCAAATGAAACCGGCAATCCCTTAATTTTTTATTGTGGAGGTTGGCCTTTTTAGCTCTTTCATTGGCGAGTTTTTTAATGCCAGCCAGCTCCTTACGCTCCCGTTCACTCTGTTCAATTCTTTTCTTAAGACCATCTGCCACCAATGGGTGCTTATGAAGAAAATTGTCTAATTCCCTTGCAAAAAAATCTCCCACAAACTGTCGCATACTTTTGCCACCTTCCTCTACAAACTGAGAGCCCAACTTTGTCTTGGTCTGGCTTTCAAATACCGGTTCTACTACCCGCAAAGAAACCGCGGCTACAATGCCCGTCCGGATATCTGATGCGTCATAGTCCTTTTTAAAAAAATCCCTGATCGTTTTTACATAGGCTTCTCTGAAAGCCTGGTGGTGTGTACCGCCTTGAGTAGTATGTTGTCCATTTACAAAACTATAAATGTCCTCACCATAATCATTGTTGTGTGTTATCGCCACTTCTATATCATCACCTTTCAGGTGGATGATAGGATACCGGATTTCATCTTCATTGGTTTTACGTTGCAAAAGGTCCAGCAATCCATTTCTGCTGACAAAACTTTTTTCGTTAAATATTATTTTTAATCCGGCATTTAAAAAGCAATAATTCCATATCTGGTTTTCCAGGAACTCCGGGTGAAATTTAAAATTTTTAAATACTGTTTCGTCCGGGACAAAATTTACCAAGGTTCCGTTTTGCTCTGTACTCTTGCCTTCCTTATGTTCTTTGATCAAAACGCCCCGTTCAAATTCGGCAGTTTTTTCTTTCCCTTCCCTGAAGGCAACTACCTTAAAATAATGGCTGAGCGCATTTACCGCCTTGGTTCCCACTCCATTTAATCCTACTGATTTTTGAAAGGCCTTACTATCGTATTTGGCACCTGTGTTTATTTTACTCACTACATCCACTACTTTTCCCAGCGGAATACCCCGCCCATAATCCCTGATGGTTACCGTCCTTCCTTCAATTGATAGTTCCACCGTTTTCCCGTAACCCATCGTGTATTCATCAATACAATTGTCCATCACTTCCTTAACCAACACGTAAATGCCGTCATCAGGACTGCTGCCGTCACCCAATTTTCCAATATACATTCCGGGGCGAAGCCGTATATGCTCCTTCCAGTCGAGGCTTTTGATGCTATCCTCATTATAGGTGAACATGTCAGTTCCATTCGAACTTTTAAGTACCTCTTTTTCTTTTGCCATATCTCACGATTTTCAATAGATATTTATTAAACCACCATTATCAAGAATCCCGATTAGACCTCTACCTTCATCGGCCATTTAATCCCTGGCTTTTATAGTAAAGAGAAATCCGGATCACCTTTAAAATCCCTGAACGCTGCGAATTTAGCGGATTGCAAATAAAATAGTACAGGATGGTTTTCAGTAATTTGACTTATCCACAAGTGGGGATAAGTGAAAAATATAAATATGCATGTGGGAATAGCTATTAAAAAAAATTTCAGGAGAAAAGTATGTTAGATGGAAAAATTGGATGAGAATAACAACTGTCTACCTTTGGTATTCCTTTTAATTTCAGAGAAGCAATCATGAACTCAAGGAAAAAAAAGCCATTTATCCTCCGGAACATCGAATGGATCGCCCTGGTCATTCTGGTTCTTGCCGGACTAATACTAGTCTGGCGAATATATTATCCTGATATCTTAAGATAAGCTTATCGTAGAAGCCCAATGATAAGACTGAGAAGTTTTTTTAATACCAGGTGATTATATAATAGAAAAACCAGCCCTGGGGCTGGTTTAAATTAACCCATCGATAAAATAATTTCAGGAACTGTAAATTGCCCAAACGGTTATTACAGCAGTAATAAGAAATACGGAAGCAATGACAATAGTAGCAACTACATTCTCATTGTGTAATAGAGTGTTGAGTTTTTTCATACACAAAAGTTTTAAAATTTGAAAATAGGATGGAATAATTCAGAGGAGTAACGGAATTCTTCGAAAAATTCAAATCTTTTGTGTTTTACAAGGGAAAGGAGACTGCAATCTACCAAATAATTTAATGTTTGTCAAGATCTTTGATAAATTTATTTGGCGGGTAACCCCTTTCGATCAATTATCAGGTAAATTCTGAAATGGATATACCCCAACACAACTTGCTGTAGAATGTGAGCCACCCACTCCAATAGTAAAATTATTGAATTCTGATGCTCTTTACCTTTTAAATTCCTTATTTTCAAAGCCCAAAACAAGATCCCATGCCTGATTTCAGTATCAACCGCCGAACGTTAATAAAAGGAGCAACGGCTTCGCTTGTTCTTGCTGCTGCCAGGGCTTCCGGCATGCCATTACTATTTGAAACCAATAAAACATACCGGGTTGGATTGATTGGAACTGGCTGGTACGGCAAAAGCGACTTGTTTAGGCTAATTCAGGTTTCCCCTGTAGAAGTAGTAGCGCTTTGTGATGTAGATAAGAATTTATTAACCGAAGCCGGAACCATGGTTAGCCACCGACAAAAGTCGGGCAAAATACCCAAATTGTATTCTGACTACCGGAAAATGCTTGCTGAAAGTGGGCTGGACATAGTTCTTATAGGGAGTCCGGATCACTGGCATGCACTGCAAGCCATAGACTCCATTAAAGCCGGGGCGCATGTTTATTTGCAAAAGCCAATCAGTGTGGATGTAATAGAAGGAGAAGCCATTGTTGCCGCGGCAAGAAAATATGGCAAGGTGGTGCAAATAGGGACTCAGCGAAGAAGCACTCCCCATTTAATTGAGGCAAAAAAAAATATTGTCGACGCGGGGTTACTGGGCAAAATATCACATGTTGAAATGTGTTGCTATTATTCTATGCGGAATAATGATAACCCACCTTTGCAACCCGTACCGGATTTTTTTGATTATGAAATGTGGACAGGACCTGCTCCCATGCGACCTTTTGATGGATTGCCGCACATTCGCTGGTGGCGGGCCTTTATGGAATATGGCAATGGCATTACCGGTGATATGTGTGTTCACATGCTGGATGCAGTACGCTGGATGTTAAATTTAGGATGGCCAAAGAGAATAACGTCTACCGGAGGAATTTATATGGATAAAGGCGGCAAATCAAATATCTCAGATACTCAACATGCAGTCTTTGAGTATGATGGTTTGAATTGTATCTGGCAACATCGCAGTTGGGGAACGCCGGCAGATCCTGAATATCCCTGGGCTTTTATGATCTATGGCGAAAAGGGTACATTGAAGGGTAGTACCATGCAGTATGATTTTATTCCGCATGGCAAAGGGGAAAAAATTCATAAGGATGTTGTCTTTGAAAAAGAGAAGTATCCGGAAGATCTTAAAGAACCCAGGATAGAATTAAATGCTGCACCGGCAACGCGGCTGCATATGATCAATTTTTTAAGTGCGATTGAAAACAAAACAAGGCCTGTTGCTGATGTTGAAGAAGGACATATTTCGACTGCCAGTTGCATACTGGCTAATCTATCAATGAAAACGGGAAGGCCCATGGTGTACGATCCTAAAAAACGACAGGTGGAAGGTGATGCAGAAGCAACGGCCTTACTACAAAGGCCCTACCGCCAACCATGGGCACATCCACATCCGGATAATGTTTAAAAAGGATGTTTGATACATTTATAAATAGATAAGTATGCGGGAATTCATGTTAATTATTCATTTCATTGGCCTGGCTATGGGCCTTGGAACTAGTTTTGCTTTCATGTTCCTTGGGATTGCAAGTTCTAAAATGGAACAAACTGAAGCACATAAATTCATGCTAAAAGCATTCGCTCTAACTAAAATGGGACAAATAGGTTTAGTGTTGCTTATTGTTTCAGGAGGATATTTAATGACGCCTTATTGGAAAACACTATCATCAATCCCCTTGCTCATCATAAAACTAGTTCTTGTACTAATACTGGCTGCTTTGATAGGATATATTAGTGCAATAGCCAAAAAAGCCAGCCAAGGAGAAACTGCAAAACATCTCAAAAAAATAAGAACGGTTGGCCAACTGGCTTTATTTATTGCCATAGCTATTGTAATCCTGGCAGTTTATATTTTCCATTAAACTGTTTATTATGATGCAGAAAAAAACTGCTTGAGAACAAAATCTTCAAGGATAGTTTCTTTTGGCACTTAGCTTCCATGGCTTCCCAATTTGCTTACGTCAATCTTAAATAATCTAGCTGCATTTTTCCAATAGATTAATTCCTTTTTGTCATCAGGAAGGTCAAGTTGTTTCATAAAAGACAAATAAGACTTCATGGTTGAAATGGGCCAGTCAGTACCATATAACAAGTATTCCGGTTCTCCCGCATACAAAATCATTTCCTCCAGTTGACCCTTCATATATTTTTCAAATTTATCCGAAAAGTCGCCCAATACAAGTCCTGAAAAATCAGCATATACATTTTTATTTTTGTATACCACTTCCATGCAATCACGGATCCAGGGATTACCCACATGACAAATAACGATCTTGAGTTCAGGAAAATCAACTGCAACATCATCAATATGCAATGGATGCGAAAAACGAACTTTCCCTTTAGGAGTATAGGTATCTCCGGAATGAAACATAACCGGAACGTCAAATTCTGTTGCTAGTTCGTATATCACCTGCATTCTTTTATCATGCGGATAAAATGGTTCATAACCCGGGTATAGTTTTAATCCTTTGATCAGCCCGTCTTTTAGAAAATCACTTATTTCCCGAAGATCCTTTTCTTTATAATTAAGGTAACTAATTCCTGCTACTACGGAAAGATTCTTTATATCCCGTGTAGCTTCTACTACCTGCCGGATTGAAGGCCGGTGTTCATTCACTTTGTAAGATGTAAGAATCAATGAATAATCTACTTTATTTTCTGCCATCACTCCAAGCAACCTGTCGAGGCAATCCTGCAGTGAAACAACCTTGTCCTCATGATAATTATTGATATGCGTGTGTACATCTATGATCATCGATTATTGTTTTTAATAAAAAAAATATAAACGAAGAATTTACGACAAATGAATCAATTAAAAAATTAAAGCACCCAATTGTCAGTATAGTTTTGTCATTTCATATTTAAAAATTGCCATATCATTTGCCAGAAATCGGGTAAGATTTATAAGCCCGGATAAAGTTTATCCTGAAATATTTCCTGGTTTGTAAAGAAGTTCATCGATAGTGGCATTAAATTCTTTTTTAAATTTTTCGTAGTGCTGGCCGGTACCCGGACCATAAAATGAAGAACTGATTTTATGTACATTTCCCTTCCTGTCTATGTAGATGGTAGTGGGAAAAGCTTTTATTGAAGTGATCTGGGGCAGCGTTTTTTCGGTTCTCAGGCTGTCGTTCACAGCTACCCCGGTTATGAGCATGGGGTATTTTACATTAAATAATTGCTGAAATTTTCTTACGCTTTTTTGTGATTTTGAGAAATCCGTAGTGTACTCATAAGCCAGGGAAATGATCTCGATTCCTCGATTTTTGTTTTTATCATAATAATCACTCAGGAATTTTGTTTCATCTAAACAATTAGGACACCAACTTCCCATGACCTGTACAATGACCACTTTATTTTTAAACCTTTCATCAGCAATGGACACTTTATTTCCATCAATATCTTTAAAAACAAAATCAAGCTTGTTAAACCCTTCTTTCAATTGAGGAGCATCACCCCCTGGCAAGGCGGCTTTACTATCCCTTATTGCCACCCACTTCTCCGCTCCGCCGATGCCCGACCCAAAAAAGCCATCTACTATTTCATTCTTATTTTTTATTCTGGCAGAAAAAGTGAAGGCATGGGCTCCATCAAAAGTGGACAATAGTAAAGAGTCGCCGGTAACAACCCCTTCCAAATACCTGTAATCACCACTGGGTGTTAAAAAAGTGCCGGTCAGTTTATTCCCTTTCTGTTTAAATTCAGCAATAGCAGGTCTTTTAGTTTCATTAATTCTTGTAATAGTAACAGCCCATCTGCCGCTGAGATTATTTTTAGCCGGACCCTTAGACAGTTCAAACCTGTTTTTAGCAGGATAAGCTCTGAACGGCCAGTATTGAGTTTTGCCGCTAGCTATTCCCTTTATCCATATACCGCTTAACGTTCCATCGGCCATTGATTTCAACCTGAATGAAGATTCAAAGACCGGCATATGAAATAGTATTGAATCTTCTTTTATTTCAACATCTTTTGCAGCAATCTTTTCTGATGCATTGATTACAAAAACAAGAATTTCGTCGACTGCTTTTTCTATTTGCAGGTTGAACACGACTTCCTTTCCATCTTCGCGGTAAAGTATAGCCTTGTAATTCTCCGGCGTAGGCTGGGCAAATGAGGAAATAAATATTAAAAATATTCCAAAAATTATGAACACAAATTTCACCATATAATTTCGTTGAGCTGGCAATACTAAATTAAAATTGTGGTAGAGAAGGTTGTATTTACGACACATACTTAAAAAATACAATTTTATGGGATATTTGTTCATTAGGCCAGCCTATTATTTTATAACCACACTGTAAAATCCTGGTTAATACATTGAGGATAGAATATATGGATTTGACAGGCGGCGATTCGGTTATGAATTTGTGGGCAAATAATGAATAAATACCGGGATTGATCTCAATGGAATTTTAAGGTTTTTAAATTATCAGAAAACAAATCAACCAGGGATAAAACTTTAGTTCTATGCAATATGGGAAACGTCCTTGGTTTATATTGTTATTTACAGAACTAACATTTCAATTGATTTTAATGGTTTAGTATTATTTACATATTATTTCCCATAATATCTCAAAATAACCATTGTTTGAATGCCCTTGTTTTACACATTTATAGTGTATGGCATATTTTTTACGACTCTGCCAGAACTAAAATTTTTATTTATGAAAACACAAACTAGAAAAAAAGCGGATATCACCGTTCAGAGGGAAACGCATGCTTCAATGCTTACTGAATTTTTTAATAACCAATTAAAAGATATTTACTGGGCTGAAAAACATTTGGTAAAAGCATTACCCGTGATGCAGAAAGCAGCTTCTTCTGAAGAGTTAGTAATGGCCTTTGAAGAACACCTGGAAGAAACAAAACAACATGTCATCCGGCTTGAAAAAGTATTTGAAATTATGGGTAATAAACCTGAAGCAAAAAAATGTGACGGCATGGAAGGACTTATTAAAGAAGGACATTCCATTGTTAATCAAACGGAGCAAGGCACAGCTACCCGGGATGTGGGTTTGATTTTTTCAGCTCCAAAAAAATAGAGCATTATGAAATAGCCTCGTACGGTAATCTTCAGCAACTGGCACTTACACTTGAGTACAGTGAAATTGCTCATTTACTTGACGCCACCTTAAGTGAAGAAAAGGATGCCGACAAAAATCTAACAGACATAGCAAAATCTCAGGTGAATTATGATGCAATGGAGGAAGCCTGAGTGTAACATAATTATCAGCAAATAATATGATGATATTTAAGTTTAAAGTCTGAATTATAAATTTCATAATTTTATACCTGAAAAATGAAAGGAACAATTACCGGAATTTAAATTTTCAGACTTTAAACATTTTTATCCTTTGCTTGATACCTATTCTGTATTTCCTTAAATTGGTTTTTTATAAAATTTATTTGTAAAGCAATATCTAACAAGATATTATAATCTTTTTTTTAGGATAAGGCATGATATTGGCAGAGTATTAAGTAAAAAAATGCCCACCACATACTAAAGCCAATACCAGAATGAATGGAGATCATAGAAAAAAACAACCAAATGACCTTTTCGAAATGCTTCCGCACGCCATCTCTCAGTTTAAGAAAAATGTAATCGAACCTTTCTTTACCAACACATCAAACGGGACGGATGAAAGCCTTCCCCTGCGTGCTGAGATATATACAGAAGAGCAATTGGACCAGCATGCCAAAGCACTTGCCCGGAAACACACACTGATTACCAAGGAACCTTCAGAGCAATTATTAAAGCGTCTTGCTGAAAATGAACTCATTTTACTGGAAGTTCATTCAAATCTCACCGAAAACGTAAAACTAAACAATCGCATTACGCCGGCAGCAGAATGGTTACTTGATAATTTTTACCTGATTGAAGAACAGATTTACACGGCAAAAAAGCATTTACCAAAAGGATATAGTAAAGGATTACCCCAACTGGCAAAAGGTGTTTCGGCAGGTTTGCCCCGTGTTTATGATATAGCTGTAGAAATTATTTCTCATAGCGATGGACATGTTAACCTGAAAAGCCTTACCAATTTTGTAACTGCCTATCAAAAAATAAATTATTTGAACCTGGGTGAGCTATGGGCCATCCCCATTATGCTTCGCCTGGCATTGCTTGAAAACCTTCGCCGGCTTTCCATCCAGATTTCAATAGATCTCTCCAATAAATCATTAGCCACCTCCTGGGCTGATGAAATGATAAATGTGGTCGAAAAGGACCCGAAGAATTTAGTTTTGGTAATTGCAGATATGGCAAGATCAAAGCCACCTGTGGCGAGTTCTTTTGTAGCGGAACTATCGAGAAGATTGCAGGAAAAAGGCAGTTCATTGGTTTTGGCTATTAGCTGGCTTGAGCAAACATTATCAGAACATGGCATGTCGACCAATGAAATGGTCCAGCAGGAAAATCAAAAGCAGGCAGCAGACCAGGTTTCGATTAGTAACAGTATCAGCAGTCTTCGGTTTTTAAGTACCACTGATTGGCGTGAGTTTGTGGAACAGACAAGTGTAATGGAAGAAACACTTCGCCAGGATGCTGCGGGTATTTATGAAAAAATGGATTTTAATACAAGAGATCTTTATCGCCAAACGGTAGAAAATATTGCGAAAAAAAGCGAATTCTCGGAACAGGCAGTTGCTGAAATGGCGGTTCGCTTTGGAAGAGAAAGCGCAAAAATAAGTGATGACATAAGAACTACCCATGTCGGCTATTTTTTGCGAGGTAAAGGATTAAGAAGGATAGAAAAATTAACGAAGGTTAAACTTACAATAAGAGAAAAATGTAAACGCATAATTAACAGGGTTCCTTTTTTTGTTTATGGAGGAGGAATAATTTTACTATCGGCATTAATCTCATGGGTACTTATCAATAAGGCCTATGATGACGGGGTAAGATACTGGCAATTAATCGCCTTATCAATTCTGGCTATTTTAGCTACAAGCCAGGTTGCTGTGAGTATTGTTAATTGGCTTATTACTATTCTGGCAAGACCTTGCCTTCTTCCCCGTTTGGATTTTTCGAAAGGCATTCCTGATCAATTCCGTTCTATGGTGGCCATACCAACCCTTCTAACTTCAAAATCAGGAGTTGATGATCTTGTTGAAAATTTAGAAGTACGATTTCTGGCAAACAGGGACGCCAATCTTTCTTTTGCTTTATTAACGGATTATAAGGATGCAAACCAAAAAGAAGTAGAAGAGGATGCTTCGATTCTTCAACATGCTGAAACAAGTATAATAGAATTAAACAGAAAATATAACAGGCCCGGAAATGATACATTCTTCCTTTTTCATCGTCCACGTGTTTGGAATGCCCGCGAAAAATCATGGATGGGATTTGAACGTAAGCGTGGAAAACTGGGCGATCTGAATGGATTGATAAAAGGAGAAGGGAAAGACCGGTTCTTAAGTATTGTAGGCGAAGAATCTGTTTACTCTAAAGTTAAATATGTTATTACACTTGATACGGACACTCAATTTCCCCGTGATGCCGGATGGAAGCTTGTATCTACATTGGCGCATCCGCTAAATCACCCTGTTTATTCAGAAAAAAAGAAAAGAGTAATTGAAGGATACTCCATATTACAACCAAGAGTCTCCAACAGCTTACCCCTTGAAGGCAGTTCTATGTATTCAAGAATACATGGAAATGAACCCGGAACCGATCCTTATACAAGAGCAATTTCTGATGTATACCAGGATATGTTTGAAGAAGGTTCATTTATCGGCAAGGGCATTTATGATGTAGATGCATTTGAAAAAGCACTTAAAGACCGGTTACCGGAAAACCGAATTCTCAGTCATGATCTTTTAGAAGGGTCCTATGCACGGGCTGGATTGATCACCGATACTCAACTATATGAAGAATACCCTTCCTCTTACATCACTGATATGCGCAGGCGGCACCGGTGGATACGGGGAGACTGGCAAATTGCAGGCTGGATATTACCATTTGTCCCTTCGCTGAATAAGCGACTGGTTTCAAATCCTCTTTCGAGGCTTTCAAAATGGAAAATATTTGATAACGTCAGAAGAAGCCTGGCTCCCATTTCTCTATTAGCTCTATTATTATATGGCTGGATCCTTTCATTCCATCCATTTTTTTGGACGGTATCTGTACTTGCTATTATTTTTCTTCCGATGATAGTCAGTTTTGCCTGGGCAATATATAAGAAACCGGCAGATGAAATATTTGTGCAGCACCTGATCTACTCTTATCGCTCCTTGAAGGATAATGTTTTTCAGCAAGTCATTAATTTTATTTTTCTGCCTTTTGAGGTCTATACAAATAGTACAGCTATTTTACAAACCTTATGGCGCATATACTTTACAAAGAGAAATCTATTGCAATGGAATCCTTATAGTAATACAAGAACGGATGAAAAAACGATGGTAGGCGCTTATAAGGTAATGTGGTTTTCTCCCTTTCTAGCCGGTTTTCTTTTTGTCTTTTTAACCTTCTGGTCACCTATAACCTTAGCCAAGGTTTTACCATTTTTAGTTATCTGGGCAGGAGCTCCTTTTATCGCCTGGTTTATCAGCAAACCTTCAGGTGAAAAAAGCATTGAAATTTCAGCAGAGCAAACTATTTATTTGCGTAAGCTTGCCAGGAAGATTTGGGCATTCTTTGAAACACATGTTGGAACTACAGATAATTGGCTTCCCCCAGATAATTTTCAGGAAGCTCCAGTAGAAAGAATTGCGCACCGAACATCTCCTACCAATATTGGCCTTTCTTTACTTGCCAATTTAACTGCATATGATTTTGGCTATATAACGGCAGGCGAGCTTATAGAGTTAACGACTAACACGGTAGGTACGATGCAGCGTATGGAAAAATACCGGGGACATTTATATAACTGGTATGATACAAGATCACTGATGCCCCTGAGCCCCCGATATATTTCTACCGTTGATAGTGGAAACCTTATGGGGCACCTGGTTACTCTGAAACAAGGGTTACTTACTATTCCTGAAAAGAAAATCATTACAGAAAATATGTTTGAGGGATTGCTGGATGAGGTTAGAATCTTATCGGAGAAAATAAATATCCCTGCTCTTAAAACATTCCAGGAACAGTTAACTGATGAAAACCTGGCTAACCTGGATAATCCCTATGAGATAAAAAAATATCTTGACGCCTTAGAACAATCCCTGACAAAAATATTAATACAATTAGATATTGATCCGGAGAATGAAGCGGATTGGTGGATACAAAAAATATTTGCGCATATAAAAAACATTAAAAACGACCTGGGTGTATATATGCCCTGGCTGTTACTTAATGCGCCACCTGCCAAATTTGAAAGGCAGATCCCCTTTTTACCAGGCGTTCCAACTATCAAGCAATTATCACAAATTGAGCAAATATTATTACACAAGATCAATGAACTTTATTCAGCTGATAATACGGAGGAGGAAAATGACTGGCTCACTAATTATCGCACCGGCATTACAGAAACCGGTCGCCGGGCCAAATCGATTATGTTGCTGGTGGAGCAACTTGTAACCCGGTGTACTCAGCTTTCCCATATGGATTTTAATTTTCTGTACGACAGTTCCCAGCATCTTTTAACAATCGGATACAATGCAGAAGAGCACAGAAGGGACAATAGTTTTTATGATCTGCTGGCCTCAGAGGCCCGGCTTACAACCTTTGTAGCTGTAGCGCAGGGAAAACTTCCACAACAAAGTTGGTTTGCCCTGGGCCGGCAACTAACAAATATCGGCACGACTCCAATTCTTCTTTCATGGAGCGGTTCCATGTTTGAATACCTGATGCCTTTACTCGTGATGCCCACCTACAGGAATACGTTGCTCGATCAGACATGCAGGGCCGTGATTCAAAAGCAAATAGAATATGGTAAAAAGAGGGGCATACCCTGGGGTATTTCTGAGTCAGGTTATAATATGGTAGATGCCAATTTAAATTATCAATATCATCCATTTGGTGTTCCGGGTCTCGGATTTAAGCGGGGCCTTGGAGAGGACTTGGTTGTATCTCCCTATTCAACTATTATGGGTTTGATGGTAGCACCTAAAGATGCTTATGATAACCTGCAGGAATTAAAGTCTGAGGGATTTGAGGGCCGTTTTGGTTTTTATGAAGCCATTGACTATACGCCATCCCGCTTGTCGAGAAAGCAGAATTACGTAATTGTTAAATCCTTTATGGCCCATCACCAGGGAATGAGTTTCCTGTCTCTCAGTTATCTGCTGCATAAACAACCTATGCAGCGCAGGTTTGAATCAGATATTGAAGTAAAATCAGCGTTGTTATTGTTGCAGGAAAGAATTCCGCGTGTTACCACATTTTATTCGCCCAGTGTACATGAATCAGATACCAGCATAACTCCCGGTGGAAATGGTTATATGCGGGTACTTAATACCCCGGATACAGCTATTCCGGAAGTTCAGCTATTGTCGAATGGTAAGTATCACGTGATGGTAACGAATGCCGGTGGTGGCTTTAGCCGATGGAAAAATATTGCATTGACCCGCTGGCGGGAAGATTGCACCAGTGATAATTGGGGAACATTCTGTTTTATCAGGGACCTTGACAATAACGCTTATTGGTCCGCATCCTTCCAACCGTCATTAAAGGAGGGAGAAAATTATGAAGCTGTTTTTTCCCAGGGCAGGGCAGAGTTTCGCCGCAGGGATCTTTCTTTGGAAACACATACCGAAATAGTAGTATCACCAGAAGATGATATAGAATTACGAAGGGTACATATAACTAACCGTACCCGAAAGAAAAGGACAATAGCAGTTACCAGTTATGCAGAAGTTGTATTGACCTCTTCATTAGCTGATGAAATGCATCCGGCTTTCAGCAACCTGTTTATTCAAACTCAACTTAATGAGCCCCGCAATGCGATCATCTGTACGCGGAGGCCAAGATCCGAAAATGAGCATAATCCCTGGATGTTTCATTTAATGAAAGTACACGATGCTGAAATAAAAAATGTATCCTATGAAACAGACCGTGATAAATTTATCGGAAGAGGTAATTCGATCAATAACCCTAAACTGATCAACAAGGGGTTGCCATTGACAGGCAGCAGCGGTTCTGTACTGGACCCCATCGTATCTATTCAATACCAGATTGTATTAGAGCCTTATGAATCTGCAACTATTGATATGATCTATGGTATTGCAGACACCAAAGAAACCTGCCATTTCCTTATTGAAAAATACCAGGACCGGCATCTAATCAACCGTGTACTTGAAATGGCATGGACGCACAGCCAGGTTATATTAAGACAAATTAATGCAGTAGAGTCCGACGCACAATTATATTCCCGCCTGGCAGGATCCATTATTTATGCCAATGCTTCATTGCGTACTGATCCGTCTGTAATAATAAAAAATCACAGAGGCCAGTCGGGTCTTTGGGGATATTCTATTTCAGGTGATATTCCCATTGTTCTTTTGCAAATAGAAGATTCAGCTAATATTGAATTAGTAAAGCAGTTGGTGCAGGCACATGCATACTGGCGACTGAAAGGATTATTGGTAGACCTGGTGATTTGGAATGAAGATCATGGAGGATACAGGCAGGTATTACACAACCGCATTCAAGGGCTCGTATCACCGGGCATTACTATAGATGCTAAAGACCAGTTAGGTGGTATATTTATCCGGTCTGCCGACCAGATATCGAATGAAGACAGAATATTATTTCAAACAGTGGCCCACGTTGTTATATCTGATAAATTAGGGACACTGGAGGAGCAGATTGCCGGAAGAACAAAATTAAAAACTACCATTCCATATTTTAGTCCGAGTAAATTCACTTCTTCATTACGAACCTCCGTATTGCCACCAACAGGACTTCAATTCAATAATGGCTACGGAGGATTTTCTAAAGATGGTACTGAATATATTATTACTACAAGTACTAATAAATTTACTCCTGCTCCATGGATCAATGTGCTTGCCAATCCGCATTTTGGCAGTATCATTTCCGAGAGCGGACAATCTTATACCTGGATTGATAATGCTCACGAGTTCAGACTTACACCCTGGAACAATGATCCTGTTTCAGATCTGAAAGGTGAAGCCTTTTATATGCGGGATGAAGAAAGCGGAAGATTTTGGTCTCCGATGCCACTTCCCTGCACTGGTAATTCCCTGTATATTACAAGACATGGTTTTGGGTACAGCATTTTTGAGCATAGTGAAGATGGCATTGAAACAGATGTCTGTATTTATACCGACATAGAAGCGCCGGTTAAATTTATAGTTTTCAAGATCCGGAATAAATCTGGCAGGCACCGCCGCGTTTCGGTAACAGGATATATCGAATGGGTATTGGGCGATCTGCGCTCAAGGTCACTCATGCACGTAATAACGGAGTTGGATACCAGGAGCGGGGCAATTCTTGCCAGAAATTCTTACAATACAGAATTTGGAAATAGGGTTGCGTTCTTTTGTGTTGACGATCCAAATAAATTTTATACAACTGATCGGGCAGAATTTATAGGCCGTAATGGAAATTTAAGTAATCCGGAGGCGATGAACAGAACCCGGCTATCCGGAAAATCAGGAGCCGCACTGGATCCATGTGCAGCTATCCAGGTGCCATTCGATCTGACGGAGGATGAAGAGCATGAAATAATTTTCCGCCTCGGGGCAGGCAAAAACAATAACGATGCACAAGAAATAATCCGGAGATTTGAAAGAAGTGATGCAGCAAAGAAATCACTGGAAAAAGTGCACCGGTATTGGGAAGAAGCATTACAGACAGTACAAATAGAAACACCCGATAAGGCTACTAATATTCTGGCAAATGGATGGCTGAATTATCAAACACTGGCTTGCCGCATGTGGGCCCGTAGTGGTTTTTATCAATCGGGTGGTGCTTTTGGATTCCGTGACCAATTGCAGGATGTGATTTCACTTGTTCATACAAAACCTCAGCTTGCCAAACAACAAATCCTGCTTTGTGCATCGAGGCAATTTAAAGAAGGCGATGTACAACACTGGTGGCACCCTACTGCGGGAAGAGGTGTGAGAACTACCTGCTCCGATGATTTTTTATGGTTGCCTTATGTAACCAGCCGGTATGTTTCTACTACAGCAGATACTAGTCTCCTGGAAGAACAAATCCACTTTTTGGAAGGTCGCTTGCTGAATGCTAATGAAGAATCTTATTATGATCTTCCCATCCAATCAGATCAATCAGCTAGTTTATATGAACATTGTGTGAGAGCTATAGAACATGGATTTCGCTTTGGTGCCAACGGGCTACCATTGATGGGGTCTGGTGATTGGAATGATGGTATGGATAAAGTAGGAGAGCATGGTAGGGGAGAAAGTGTTTGGCTGGCATTCTTTCTGTATGACATTTTGATCCGCTTTATAGAGGTAGCCAGATTAAAAAATGATCATGCGTTCGCAGAAAAATGCAAGGATCAGGCATCGCTTTTACAAAAAAATATTGATAGCTATGCATGGGATGGTGAATGGTATCGCCGGGCTTATTTTGATGATGGTACACCCTTAGGGTCGTCCATCAATGATGAATGTAAAATAGATTCTATAGCACAAAGTTGGTCCGTAATTTCAAGAGCCGGTGAGCAGGCGAGGTCAAGAACTGCCTTACAATCTGCGTCAAAACATCTTATCAAAAAGGATGACCAGATTATACAATTATTCTCCCCTCCTTTTGATAAATCTTCCATGAACCCTGGTTATATAAAGGGATATGTGCCGGGGGTAAGAGAAAACGGTGGACAATATACTCATGCAGCTATTTGGTTGGTGATGGCATTTGCCCGTTTAGGCGATAAGCAAAAAACATGGGAATTATTGCAAATGATCAACCCGGTAAATCATGGTAATAATTCAACCACTATAGAAACGTATAAGGCGGAGCCGTACGTTATTGCAGCGGATGTATATGGAGTGAAAGAACACAAAGGTCGGGGTGGATGGACCTGGTATACCGGGTCGGCGGGATGGATGTATCAAATGGTGATAGAGTCATTTATCGGGTTAAACAGGAAAGGGAACACACTCAGCTTTTCACCTTGCATTCCCCCGGAGTGGCCATCGGTAAAAATAAATTACAGGTTCCTTGATACGGACTATTCGATTGAGTTGATACAGGGTCAGGAAGTAGCGGGAAATGCAACCAGGATCATTGTGGATGGCATTGAAGAAAATCCAGATCATATCAATCTAATAAATGACGGAGAGCCCCACGATATTAAAATTTATTTGCAAACAAAACACCCGGCATTAATAGAAAAATAGTAATTGGAACCTGGTGAAGGAAAATATGTAATAATAGCAGTAAGCCGAAAAATTGGACACTGCTATTATTCTATTTCATTTTATATTCAACAAACCATTAACTAATTTTCTCCATTGAATAGTGGCTACTCCTGCAACAGCAAATAAGCCAATTACCGTATTCCGTATTTTATCTGTTAAATGGTTGTTTTCCTTATTTGGCTTTTCATTTCTACCATGAACACCGGCTGTTATTAAATTCCCTTCTCTTTTTACAATAAATGTACTGGTAGCATGGTCGTGAAAAAAATGAGCAACACCATCATGATTAGCCGGATCTTTTGCCGGTCTTACCTTTATGAGTGCCCACTCGGAAACGCTATCCGGCGCCCGCTTATCTTCCACTAACTCGACTCTAACCCAATCATAGCCTTCGCCAGAAACGGAGCCTGGTCCGGGAATATCTATTCTGAAATGATCACCAACAAAAGGATTTCCCTTTTTGGGTTCACCAAATTTGTCTGTTAAAACAAATTCTGCAGATATTCCTTTGCTGATATAGCTCCAATTTGAGATATCAAAAAGTCTGCGCCTGGCTTCCATAAAAATTATTTTAGCTTCCTCATGTCCGGCAACTTTGATCATCTCTGTTATATCCACCTGTTTTCCTTCTAATTGAGGAGGAATTTCATTACCACTTGAATTTTTCATTTAAAGAAATTTTCAATGATTTTGATATAATGCTGGTTGAAGAGAATGGCCTGGTATCAGATGGTCTCTTCTGTAGTGGTAACGCTTTTTGTGTTTCCATCAGCGTCCTTAATTACCGTAGTCGTTTTGCGTTTTCCTCCCCTGCTTCGGCTAAATAGTGCAATCATCACAATTATTAAAACGATAGCGGCTATCCACATCCAGTTCTCCTCAAACCAGGACTTCACTTCTTCCGTATCAATTTCAACTTTTTCCTGTGCTGCAGTTACCAGGGTAATCATCAATAAAATAAATGTTACAGTCATTTTGTTAAATAGTCCGATAATATTCCACTTCATATATTCAGGTTTAGCGATTACAAAAATTGCAATTCAATAAATAAGCCAATATGTATTAAAGGAAAGTGGCGGATGAGGGTACAATTATCGTGAAGCCTGATCGAAAAATAGGACAAGATCTAATCAATATCCATAACTGCCGAAATAATAACTATCAGATTGGGGTGGTTCAACTACCGGAATTGTATCGGTAACAGGGGTTACCCGCCTGGATAAATAGTTGTCATCATAGAGTGATTTTTTCTTTTCCATTGAATTACCCGGAGCAAGCATTTCGTTTTTATCCTTCGCATTCTGGTGAAACACTAAAACGTGGATCACCGCAATTAATAACAGTAACTTCATAAGAAAAAATTTACCGGCCAATTCATTTATAGTAAAAGAAATAAATATGCCAATAATGCGAATCTGTATTAATTGATCCTTGGTTTCGGGAAAACCGTCAGGTAAAAAATTTTGATTTTTTTTATGAATCGTACTTGGTTAAAATTAAAAAACAAAGTCAGTGGGGTGTTATGTACCCACAGGGTTGACGAAAATTATACACATTCAATTTCTCGAAGAAAACTTCGAACAGCTTAACAGGTAACAATAAACAGGTTGGTTTATCTTTTCTCCAATTTTTACATGGGATTTTATTGAGGAAGAATCATTTTAACAAGATTGGCTGATATGTGTATTGCTGATCAATCATTTTTTTTGAGTATAGATAGCAGAAAAGAATTATTTAAATTACCTGGTTCCAAACTCCTGCGTCCAGTAATTTGCTTCCCGTCCAACACCCATTTCTTTAAAAAGCGGACTCATAATATTTTTGCAGTGGCCTTCACTATTTAACCACCCATTTACCACCGCTTTTTCGGAAGTATAACCCTCAGCAATATTTTCCCCGTATGCCTTCCAGGAATAACCTGCTGCAGATATCCGGTTTCCGGGATTGGAACCATTCAACCCCGTATGACTAAAATAATTATTGTTTTTCATGTCTGCACTATGATCATAAGCTGCTTTTGCCAGCTTATCATTCCAGACAACTACAGCCACGGCAGGCATTGATGTGCTTCCACACTTGCATCCTGTTTGCCGCACACTATTGATTAGCTGTAACATTTTTGTTTTATCAACATTATATGATTTTCCCGAACCGGTATATGCATTGTCAATTGAACTATTAGCCGGAACATCTTCCTTTGTACAGGAATTGACCAGGACAAAAAGCAGAAGAATAAAAACCAAAAACCGCAAATGCATAATGACAACTTTTTACCCATTCCCATGGAAAAATCAAGCCGGAATTTTATCCTGGTTAAAAGTTTAGCATTCCCTTATCCTTTTGAGGAAACAGCCGCGTGTGATAAGAAATTTTTCATTTCCTGCTGGTATGCATAAGCAATAATTCTGGCCTGCCCGGCAAAATTTTCTCCTTCCGAAGCGTAAATTATTGCCCTGCTGGCGTTCACCAATAGGCCCACATCTTTATTCATAGCTTTTGCAGAAATTTCCTCCAGGCTTCCCCCCTGTGCACCAATGCCAGGGACCAGGTAAAAATGATCCGGAGTTAATTTGCGGATATTTTCAAATTCGCTGGCCTGGGTCGCCCCTATAACAAACATTGTATTTTCTTTGGTACCCCATGAGGATACAGATTGTAACACCTTTTCGTAGAGAAACTGGCTTTGAAGGTTATCGCCTTTCTGTTCTATACGCTTTAACTCAAAGTCCTTTGCTCCCGGGTTGGAAGTGAGACCTAATACAATAGCCCATTTACTTTCGTACTGAAGGAAAGGTCTTATACTATCTTCACCCATATAAGGAGCTACGGTAATAGAATCAAATGGAAGGGTTTCAAAAAATGCCTTTGCATATTGATCTGACGTGTTCCCGATATCTCCTCGTTTAGCGTCGGCGATCTTAAAATGCTTATCGCCGATATAACGAACTGTTTTTTCCATGGCTTCCCATCCTTTAATTCCCAATGCTTCATAAAAAGCCGTATTTATTTTATACGCGACGCACAGATCTTTTGTGGCATCAATAATCGCCTTGTTGAATGAAAAAATAGGATCAGGCCCCGATAAAAGATGTTTAGGTATTTTAGTAATGTCGGTATCTAAACCAACACAGAGATAGGATTGTTTTAAAAATATTTGCTCAATGAGTTGCTGGCGTGTCATGGCCGCGAAG